>CAYQQL010000016.1:0-11943 GCA_964420095.1 uncultured Candidatus Saccharibacteria bacterium
TTTAAGTACTTCATCCATGAAAGCTCTCCACATAGGAGCAACTATAAGGCCAGAAACCTTTTTTGCCAGTGGTGTGTTGTCGTTATTTCCTGCCCAGGTTCCAACAACGATGTCTGGAGTATAACCAACAATCCAAGCATCCTTATAGTTGTTTGTTGTACCAGTTTTTACTGCAACATCACGACCAGGGAAGTAGATAGAAGAATTTGTTCCATATAGAGGCGCTCTTGCGATGTTATCATTTAATATATCTGATATTTTTCTAGCAACTTCTGGTTCCAAAACCTGTTTTGGTCGAGGAGTTATTTCTTCTAATATTTTTCCATTCTTATCTTGAACTTTTAAGATTGCTGTATAAGGATTTCTCATTCCTTCTGTTGCAAAGACTCCGTAGGCGGAAGTCATATCAAGTAAAGAAACTTCGCCGCCCCCAAGAACAAGTGTCAGTCCATATTGGTTTTGATCTCCCAGGTTTGTTATACCCATACTTTCAGCTAGGTTTATTGAGTCTTTTATTCCAGCAAGATAGAGTGTTTTTACAGAGGGAACGTTTATGGACTGAGCAAGTGAATCTCTAAGTGTCATTGGTCCCCTGAATTTATCATCATAGTTTCCGGGAGAGTAACATCCGTCTGTACTTGTAAGATTATCAACAGCACACTTTGTAGAAAACTGTGTTGGAACATCAAATAAAACAGTGTCTGGTGTGTAACCCTTTTTAAAAGCTTCTGCATAAACAAATGGCTTGAATGTTGAACCAGGCTGTCTTCTTGCTGTTGTTACGTTAAATTGGCCATCTATTTTTGTATCAAAATAATCTCTTGATCCAACCATTGTTAAAATACCTCCAGTTTTTGGGTCTATCGCAACAAAAGCATCATTCGATCCATTGAAACTTTTCTCATTTATATCTGCATATTGTCTTGCTATTGCTTCAGCTTTTACCTGAAGTTCATAGTTTAATGTAGTAGTAACTTTTAAACCTCCTTGTTCTATAACATCAGCGCCATATTTTTTCTCTAAATAATCTTTAATAAACATAACAAAATGGGGGGCTCGTATACTAGAATTTGATTGAGGTAGAAACTCTACCTTTTCGTTGATTGCAATATCGTGCTCCTCCTGAGTTATTTTTTTGTCTTTAAGCATTTCCCTTAGAACCAGATTCTTTCTTTTATCAAGAAGATCTCTGTTTTTTCCATAAGGAGACAGCCTTGATGGAGCTTGTGGGAGGGAAGCTAGATAGGCTGCCTGTGCAAGTGATACAGAACTAGACGTTGTAGCAAAAAAAGTTTGACTGGCTTCCTCTACACCGTATATGGTTCCTCCATAGGGATTTTCGTTCAAATACATACTCAAAATCTGATCTTTGCTTATTACGTTTTCTAGTTTTAGAGACAATGCAATTTCTTTAATTTTTCTTGTAACAGTCTTGTCTCCGACTAGAAGTGAATTTTTAACAACTTGCTGTGTTATTGTTGAGCCACCCTGTGAATACTCTCGATTAATAAAATTCACAATTACAGCTCTAATAAAAGATGTTGGCTTGAATCCACTATGTGTGTAAAAATCTTTATCTTCTATTGATATTGTAGCGTCTTTTATATACTGACTTATACTATCAAGTGAAACGACCGTTCTTTTTGCTTTATTATGTACATCGTACAGTAGTATTTTCCCTGTACTATCATAAATTTTTGTTGACTGGCTTACTTTTCTTTGTTCGATCGTGTCCAAAGAAGGGATTTGGAAAGTTGAAACCCAAATAAGGAGTATTCCACAAACAATAACTCCACATGAAAAGGTAAAAACGAGCACATTTCTCAGTTTATGTTTTGTAAAAAGACTTTTTTTCATATCTCGTATTTTATCATATTTATGGTAAAGTAATAATATGTTTAGCTTCAAAAAGGAAAAGATAAATACTGACTTGGAAAAAATAGAAGACATTCTTACTAGGGGGGTAGAGGATGCTTTTGTTATAGAGAGTTTAAAAAAAAGACTTTTGTCTGGAAAACAACAAAGGGTGAAACTTGGTTTTGACCCAACAGGATCAAAAATTCACATAGGCAGAGCAGTTATTCTAAGAAAGCTAAAAGCCTTTCAAGACCTGGGGCATAAAGTTGTTTTTATTGTGGGGGATTTTACTGCCGAGATTGGAGACCCATCTGATAAGTTAGAAAAAAGACCAATGCTAGACAGAAGTAAAATTCTGGAGAATCTAAAGGATTATAAAAATCAGGTTGGGAAAATCATTGATATCTCAAAAGCTGAATTTTGTTTTAACAGTAAATGGTTGTCAAAACTAGGTTTTCACGAGATCGGGCAATTAGCCGAAAGCTTTTCTGTTCAGCAGATGTCTAATAGAAGGAATTTTAAAGATAGGCTAGAAAAAGGGGAGGAAGTTTCATTAAGAGAATTTTTGTATCCAATTATGCAAGGATATGATTCTGTTGTTGTAAATGCAGATATTGAACTAGGGGGTTTTGATCAACTTTTTAATTTAAAGGCAGGAAGAATCATACAGAGACATTACGGCAAGTTGGAACAAGATGTTCTAACAATAAAAATGCTCGAGGGCACAGATGGAAGAAAAATGTCCACATCTTGGGGTAATGTTATAAATATAGTCGATGAGCCAAACGATATGTTTGGTAAAGTAATGTCTGTTAAGGATGAATTGATAGTCAAATATTTCACTTTGTGTACAGATTTATCAATGAAAGAAATAGCAGAGATTGATAACAGTATGAATTCTGGAGTTAATCCAAAAGATTTAAAAATAAAACTTGCCCATGAGATTGTAAAAATATATCATGGTGAGAAAAAAGCAAATAATGCAAAAGAAAACTTCGAGAACACTTTTTCAAAAGGAGGTATTCCGGATGAGGTAGTAGAGGTCAGTGCAACAAGCGGTGAAAAATTGATAGATATTTTTTTGGATAAAAAAATAGTAAGCTCAAAGTCTGAATTTAGAAGACTTGTTTCTGAGGGGGCGGTAACAAATATGGATGCCGATATTAAAGTCACAGATCCAGACTCTTTAGTTTCCAATGGAACGTATAGGGTGGGGAAGAGAAGGTTTGTGAAAATAAAAATATAAATAAAAAACCGAGTAACTACTCGGTTTTTTATTTATTATAGTTCGTCCTCGTCGTCCATTTTGTCATAAAGCGCATCCTCCTCCTCCTCATCTTCTGCAGCCTTCTCCAAAGAAGTGTCTCCTGTAGGGTCTTCCTCGCCTTCATCTGCAGGTTCTTCAATTTCTGGTTCAGCATCTTCTTCGTCAAAATCGTGAAGCTCCAGAACTTCTGGAATCTCACCTTTTCCACCCTTGGCTTTTTTACCAAAGCCTGGTTCCTGTATACCACCAAATTCATCTACCTCATTTTCATCATCCCTATCGTCCATATTCTTAAAAATATTATAGATTTCTAATAATTTGATAACACTGGCATATTTGTATCAAATTCAGTTTATTTTGCAAATCGGTACAGAATCATTTTTTGTGGATAACCATATATATAGTATGTCGTTGTAATTTTGTATTCTTTCTGTATAGTAACAATATGTTTATAGATGAACTAACTTTGAATATTTGGGCTGGCAAAGGAGGGGATGGAATAGTCTCTTGGCGCCACGAAAAAGGAATTGACCACGCTGGTCCTGGCGGTGGGGACGGTGGTCGTGGGGGAAATGTATATCTCAAAGGGGTAAGAGATATAGGTAGACTTTCTGAATATAAATTTGTTAAGGATATCAAGGCGGAAGACGGTGAGAATGGAAAGGGTAATCTTATGCATGGAGCAGCTGGTAAGGACATAACAATAGAACTTCCAGTAGGTAGTGTTATTAAACATATTGAAACAGGAGAGGAGATGGAGGTTCTAGATGAAGAGCCAATATTTTTCCTAAAGGGGGGGTGGGGTGGTTATGGTAATGACCATTTTAAAGGCCCAGCTAATCAAAGGCCAAAAGAGTTTACATTAGGAAAGCCTGGTCAGGGTGGAGAGTTTTTTATTGAACTAAAGCTGGTTGTTGATTTGGGTTTTGTGGGTCTCCCAAATGCGGGTAAGTCTAGTCTTTTAAATACATTAACAAAGGCAAAGGCAAAAGTCGGAAACTATCAGTTCACTACACTTACACCAAACCTTGGAGATTTTTATGGATTTATAATTGCTGATATTCCTGGTCTTATTGAGGGTGCAGGAGAGGGGAAGGGGTTGGGCCATAAGTTTTTGAGACATATATCTAGAACAAAGATGCTACTTCACTGTATTTCTTGTGAACACGAAGATCCTATGGAGGTTTATAATATTATTCGAAATGAACTTGAGAAATATGACAAAACTCTTTGTGATAAGCCAGAAGCTATTTTGTTTACAAAAATAGATATGATTGAAGAAGACAAGCTCAAATCTAATATAGAATTGTTTGATAAAATCGGAAAAAAAGTTTTCACTATATCTATAATAGATGATTCTTCTGTAAAAGTTTTCAGTGATTCATTAGTAAAAATACTTAAAAATTTATAATATAGTACTAGTATGGGAGACTATAAAATAACAGTGGGTTTGGAGATACACGCTGAATTAAAAACAAACAGCAAAATGTTTTGTGGCTGTAAAAATTCACCAGATGAAGGTGCTCCTAATGCGTATATATGCCCAATCTGTTTGGGTAACCCGGGGACTTTACCTGTTATAAATAAAGAAGCTGTTAAAAAAGTTTTGATGGTAGGCGCTGCTTTGGGGGGTAGGATCGCTGATTTTACTGAGTTCGACAGAAAGAATTATTTTTATCCTGACATCCCAAAAGGCTATCAGATTAGTCAGTACAAATATCCTCTTATTTCAGGGGGCTCACTTGCGGGTGTTGAACTAACAAGAATTCATCTTGAAGAAGATACGGCAAAATCTACTCACGACACCCCTGGTGTTAGTCTGGTTGATTTTAACCGAGCGGGGGTTCCGCTTATGGAGTTGGTTACTGAACCAGTTATACATAGTAGTGAACAAGCTATGAATTTTGCAAAGGAACTTCAGCTACTTCTCCAGTACCTCGGAGTATCTGATGCTAATATGGAAAAAGGAGAGATGCGGGTTGAAGTGAATATTTCAATAAGTAAAACTGAAAAGTTTGGTACAAAAGTTGAAGTAAAAAATATTAACTCATTTAGAGCTGCGGGCAAAGCTATTGATTTTGAATTGGCTAGACAATCTGAACTATTAGAAAGGGGTGAAAAGGTAGTACAGGAGACAAGAGGGTGGGATGAAAATAAAGAGATAACCTTTTCACAAAGATCAAAAGAGAATGCAAATGACTACAGATATTTCCCAGACCCAGATCTTCCAAAGTTGGTTATATCTGAAATACCTGAGTTTGGGTTGGATGCATTAAAGAAAGATCTACCAGAATTACCTAATGATAAAAGACTTAGATATGAGAAAGATTTTGGTATAAAGAGTTCTGATATTGAGACTTATATTAACAATATAGAGGCCGGTTTGTTTTTGGAGAAACTTGTTGTTGAGTTGTCTAATTCTGGCAATGAGTCAATAAAACTGGCTTCAAACTACATAATTTCTGACATTGTGGGCCTTTCAAAAGCTGGAGGGACAGAGTTTAATTTGGGATTCGTTAACGTGGAGAATTTTTCTCAGTTGATAAAAATGATTATAAAGGGAGATCTGTCTTCTCGCGGAGCCAAAGATACACTAAAAATAATGTATGAAATCGGTGGTGAGCCATCTGTAATAGCAAAAGAGAAAGGATACATACAAAAGAATGATCCGGAGGAAATAAAGAGGGTAATGCAGGAGATTGTAGATAATAACCAAGATAGTGTAGTTCAATACAAAAATGGCAAGGACTCATTACTTCAATTCTTTGTGGGGCAGGGTATGAAGGCTATGAAGGGTTCTGGTAACCCAGAATTAATAAAATCTATTGTGCTTGAATTATTAAAGTAAAACAAAAGCTCTCAAAATGAGAGCCTTTGTTTTACTCTTCATCGTTTCTAAATTCTAACCAAAAAGAGATCATTTTTTTGAAGTCCGTTTTTTTATCAAAATACCCTGGGAAGGATTTGGGGGATAGGATGACTTTTTCCTTTCTGTTCAAACCAGCATATTCTGGATAGCTAGAATACTCGTACTTTTCTAGAAAGTTTTTAGCACTAGTTTTATTCTTTATGCCATTATCTTTCCATTTTGAGTCTACAAGCTTTATGGGGTTCAGGTGTACATATCCAAACAAGTATTTTAGGTACTCATTTTTACTCGCGTGCTCCGCCTTAAATACACCCTGAAAAAGTCTACCATTTCGGTCATTCTTTTTATTGAAATACATGGTGTAGGCGGTGGTCAATTTATGCATAAATTGACTTATACCGTCTTCAGTAGATTCATGTAACAGTAGGTGAAAATGGTTTGGCATTAGACAGTACACTCCAACATCTACAAGTCTATTTTTTGGACTCGTATCCAATATCTCATCAAGAGTGGTCCTTCTCATATCTATATGTACAGGGTCTGTAGAGTTACATAAATGAAGAAGTGCGACAAATCTTTTATAGTCAGAATCAGACAAAAAAATTTTCCTTTTCTCGACACCTCTATTATAGACGTGATAGAACTCACCAATTGAAAATGTCATTGATCTTGTCATATATATCTATTATACACGAGCAAAAAACTATGCGCGAGGCGAAGCCTCGCGCATAGTGTGAATAGCACAGGAGTCTTAAACACTTATGTAGAAGGGGAGGTTACAAGGCCACTCACTATTTACTTCAAAAATTCTTTGTGTTTTGGTTTTTTAGCATAAAATTACTAAAAATGAATATAAAATAAATAGCAAAAAATACATAGCTGAAGTTTGATAGGAAAATCATATTAGTGTAGACGTTTGATAATCAGAACAAGCGTTGAGAGCTAAGTTGGGATGCTTAGCCCAAAAGTATACATCAAGCTCATACTTTGATCGTAATCAAAAGGAACTGTGTCAAAATACCAGTCGTAAAAATCACAACGCAGTAATATAGATTTTACGTTGATAATCATTGATAAACATTACTATCAAATTAATATTGTTTATATAATTATATTAATGTTGTCTTACTATATTCATGAAATTGATCTACATGTTTTCATTTTGATTGGATCTAAGCTCGAGTTTTCCTTGATAGCTTTGTTGCTTGTACTGAGAAGTTGGTAATTTTAACTAGCCTTAACCCTCGTAACTTTATGGTTCCATGCCCCTTAATTTGAGCGTGATCGATCGTTTTGTTTTGTGTTGGATCTTTCATAATCGATCTCATTTTTTGTTAGATTTTTTGTTTTAAAAATCATCCGAGATATCTTTTGTTATCCCCATATTTTCTGTATTTTCTTATCTTTTGAAAAGATATAATTTCATCAATGGGTTCAGAATTATTTTTTGAAAATAAAAAGTACATTCCAGTTCGCGAAGCGAACGCTCTTACTGGCTACTCAAAGGATTATATTGGTCAACTTTGTCGAGCTAACAAAATTGATGCTAGAAGAATTGGCAAAGTTTGGTATGTTTCTGAAGTTTCGATATTAAATTATAAACCGTCGCCAAAAGAAGTTCCGTGTGTAGAGAATTCTAAGAATGTAAATGCTAATTTACAAAGCAAATACTCGATTTCTCGGCTGAGCGAGATTTTTGCCTCACGCAGAAATAAGGATATCTCGGATGAAAAAAATAGTAATGTTTTTGCTGATAGTGCAGTTAAAACCTCTTCTCTTGTAAGTGCGCCAACTCCCTTTAAGTTTTCTTCTAACTTTAGACCAGTTTCAGTACTTGTGGCGATGGTTTTTGTTTTCGGTTTAATTTCAATTGGTGGTCAACTTAAAAATGTATCTCCAAGAACTTTGACATCAGCTGTTGTGAATGCTGTTTCAAAAACTATAAATCCAGTTGATCATTCTGGGTTAGTTGTTTATGAGAATATTAATGGTTGGGTTGACAGAAACATTTATTCTCCGATTTCAAATCTTTTTGGTAAGAAAGGAAACACTATTATATATGTAGCTCAGACCAATACTACAAAAAATAATATTTCGACAACAACAAAAGTTTCTGCAAAGAAAACAGTAGCGGTTACTCCTGTTGTGACAAAGGTTGTAAATAATACAAATGTAATAGAAAGAATAATTGAAAAGAATACAATCACTTCAGGCATAACAAATGAAGATCTTGAAACAAGGCTAGAGCAGTTAAACAACAAGATCATGTCAAAGTTCTTTAGCCTATCTACTGGTAGTGGTGGAAATGTTACAAACATATATCAGCAAATAGCTCATAGCCAGAGAATCGACCAACTAACTAACACTGTTATAAATAATCCAACTATTAATGGAGGTTCTATAACAAACACATCAATTAGTGCGGATTCTATTTCTGCTAATTCAGCCAGTCTAGGTACAACAACCTTAACAAACCTTACTGTTTCAAACACCTCGACTTCTACATACGCTGGAGGAATAGCCATTTCAAGTGGTTGCGTTTCTGTTAATGGTGTTTGTCTTGGAACTGGAAACGGAGGATATTCAGTAATTGAGGATGAGGGTGGAGCTCTTACTGCAAGGACAACTATAAACTTTGTTGGTGGTGGTGTTGTTGCTTCTGATTCTGGATCAGTTACAACAGTGACAATTAATGGAACTTCATTTACTGGTGCTGCAAATTCTATAATCGCAACAGATGCAAGTGGAGCTCTTGTTGCAACTGGAACACAGTTAACAGTTGGTAACTTGATATCTACAACAACGGCAAATTCATACTTCTCTGGAAATCTTGGAGTTGGAACTACTTCACCATATGCTCCTTTGTCAGTTGTTGGACAGATTGTTGGCTCATACTTCACAGCCACAACTTCTGCCACATCTACATTTGCAGGAGGAATTCAGACAAATTTACTTAATGTGATTTCAACAACAGCAACGTCAAGTTTTGCAAATGGAATAAATATTACTGGAGGATGTTTTGCTGTTAATGGAACATGCTTCTCTGGATCAGGAGCATCACCTCTAACATTTACATATCCTCTACAAGAGTCATCTAATATAGTGTCTCTTGCTTTTGGTACAACTACAGCAAATAATTGGGGTGCACTAAACACATTCGCATTCTCATCAACAACATACGGATCATTCACTACAGCATCTACAACTAACCTAATCATCAACAGTTCAACATTTACATCACTACTGGGTACAGGGCTAACAAACACAGGTGGAGCACTTACAATTGATTCAACAACTCAGAACAATGCAATCAACTCATATATTGCAGCTTCAACAACAATACCTAAGACATATACATCTAATACATTTACAGCTCTACAGACATTTGCAAATGCTACAGCAACACTACTATCATCAAACTACTCATCATCAACTCTTGCATCTATCGGTACACTAACACTACCTAACCTAACATCAGGTTTCCTAGGTGTAGGAGCTAATGGTTCTACATACTCATTTGCTACATCTACTATATTTACATCACAACTAACAAACGATGCTGGATTCCTAACATCAACATTCGCATTCCCATTTGATGTAACAACTGGCTACAACTCAACATCAACAGTCATCGGATTCAACGGACTATTCTCAACAGCATCATCTACATTCTCTGGAACACTAAACCTACCATCACTATCTAATGGTGGTCTTGCAGTATACGGAGGAGTAGTAGGATCATACGCAACAACTACAGCAGGTACAGGACTTACATACTCAGCTAACGCATTCAACGTTAACACTACTCAGAACATTACAAACCTATCAAACCTTACATCTAACGGAGTTGCATACACAGCAGGATCTAACGGAACACTAAACACTGTAGCTACATCATCACTAAGTATTGGTTCATCACTATCTCTATCTGGAACACTAGGAGCTCTACTGGGTGGAACAAACTCAACTATCTCTCTAAACACAGGAAATGCTAATACATGGACAGCTCTACAAACATTCAACTACTCATCATCAACAATCTACTCATCATTCCAGACAGCAAGTACAACTAACCTAAACATTGGAACAGGACAAGGCTTCCTATTCACAGGATCAAATGGAGCAGTTAACGCTATCGCTTCATCATCAATCAACCTATCATGGTTCAACAACGATGCAGGATTCCTAACGTCAGTTACATACGATGCATGGACACATCCATTTGCTGGAGCAAGTGCTACAACATCACTACTACGACTAGATGGTAATGCATCAACAACAGCTCTATCTGCAGGATATGCATACTTTGGTACAACAGCGACAAGTACATTCACTAGAGCTGGATTCCTAGGTGTTGGTACATCTACACCATGGGCACAACTAAGTATTAATCCAAACGGAATAGGTGCTGCAACACCAGCATTTGCTATCGGTTCAACAACAGCTACAGCATTCTCTATCCTTGCAAACGGAAATGCAGGATCAGTATTTAACTACGGAACAATCTCTACAACAACAATCAAAGACTCAACAGTATTCTCTTGGACAATAGCTACATCAACAACTGCTACTCCAATATTCCGAATCGATACATCAACAGGTAAGAAAGCTACAACAACAATAACAGGTGGTCTTGATATAGATGCTGGAGCATTCTCATATGATTCTTCATCAGGTATTACATCTATCGACAATCTAAACCTTGGTTCTCTAAACTTCGATACAGATGCAGGAATCGTATCTTGGATAGATATGCCAGTTGCAACAACAACTGCAAACATCATCAATTCATACACAGCTCAGATGGATGGTAATCCACTACTTACACTATTTGGTCTTTCAGATGGACTAGGTGGAGTAAAGAACCTTGGTGTTGCAATCGGAACAACAACAGCATCTAACCTTGCAGTGCTAACTGTTGCTTCATCAACACAACCACAGTTGTCATTGTCAGCTGGGGCAGGGTTGGCGCAACTAACATTCCGAAACGATGGAACTAACTTCTACATCTCATCTACAACAGTTGCGGGAACAGCAACAACATCTACATCAGCATTCGAAATAGCATTAGGTGGCTTCGGTACAACAACAGTAAGGGGATTGAACATCTCAGGCCAAGCTACATCTACATCTAACGTAGGCTTCAACCTAACAAATGGATGTTTCGCAATCAACGGAACATGTCTAGGTGGTGGATCAAGTAGTAGTGCTTCAACAACACTGCTAGCTGATACAAACTTCTGGACAGGATCAAATACATTCAATGCACTAACTACATTCAACTTCTCATCAACAACATACGGATCATTTACTACAGCTTCATCTACTGTAGCTAACATTGGTACACTAAATCTATTCTCTGGTCTAAATGGCCCACTACAGGCAAACGGGGGAATCGTTTCTGCAACAACATCTGTTGGGGTTGTATACGGGGGAACTGGACTTACATCTATCTCAACAGGAGATATATTGTATGGTTCTGCTCCAGATATAATATCTAGATTGCCAGTCTCTACTAACGGACTAGTTCTAAAATTGGTTGGAGGAGTTCCATCATGGCAGACAGATATAACTTCTGGTGGAGGTGGAGGAGCAACAGCTTGGTCAACATCTACAAACAGTATGATTCTTTATCCAACTGATACTACTAATATATTAGTATTGGGAGCCAACTCTACTTCAACAACAGGAAATATATTTGAAGTGGTGGGAAGTTCACTGTTTGGTGGAAATATAAGAGTGACAGGAAGTGCTTCGACAACACTGCTATCATCAACATATGCCTCTTCTACATCTGGTTATTTTGGATCTCTCTTCCTCCCATCACTATCACAAGGATTCACATACCTAGGTACTAACGGTCTAGTACAAACTATCGCTTCATCGTCTATCCGACTATCATGGTTCAACAATGATGCTGGATTCCTAACGTCACTAGCAGGTGCGGCTT
>CAYQQL010000017.1:0-2820 GCA_964420095.1 uncultured Candidatus Saccharibacteria bacterium
ATTTTTTATATTTTTTAATAAGTTTTTTTTGGGTTCTCTAGTATTTTACTTGCTATCTTTGGGTTTAGATGCTTTTATTATCTTTGGTGGGTTGAATATGATTTCTTCGAACAATCTAGATGTAAAAGTTACAGCTCCTAGTTCTGTTTCTTCAGGAGAAGAATTGCCTATAGGACTTTCTATTGTAAATGGTAATAGGACTGATTTGGAATAAGTGTCGCTTTTTGTTGAGTATCCAGAAGGTTCGGAATCTGTAGAAGAACAGGGTAAAGATTTAACACGAGAAAAAATTCAATTGGGCATAATCCCGAAAGGGAAGTCTGGAGAACATAATTTGAATGTTATTTTGTTTGGCGAAAAGGACGCAATAAAGACATTTACGTTTATATTGGAATATAAAGTAAAAGGTTCCAATGCTGTATTTTCTAAAGAAAAAAAGTTTGATGTGATGATAAGTTCTTCTCCTTTATTGTTAGATGTATCATATCCAAAAGAAGTTAATTCTGGCCAAATAGTTAGTGTTACTATTGATCTTACTTCAAACTCTACTGTTCCTGTAAAGAATACTTTGATAAAAGTAGAATACCCATACGGTTTTACATACAAAGATTCAACAATGTCACCTTATAGAGATAATAATATTTGGAATCTTGGCGACCTAAAAGATGGTGATAAGAAAACTTTAACAATTCGAGGTATTCTTGTTGGCCAAAATCTTGAGGACAGATCATTTAGGGTTTCTGCTGGAGCTCAAAGCGCAGATAATTCAAAGGATTTTGATACAACTTTGGCAACAGGGATATTCACTATGGGAATTAGAAAATCCTTTTATGATTTGACTGTAAGTTATAACCAGCAGACAACTCCCGTAGCCGGACAGTCTATCCCTGTTGATATAAGATGGCAGAACACATTACCTGATAAAATAATAAATAGTAATATCCAAGTTACTATTTCTGGAAATGCATTTGATCGTAACCTTGTTTCTGCAAGTGCTGGAGGTTTTTATCGTTCAGTCGATAATACAATTATTTGGGACAAGAATAGCAATTCTAGTCTTGCAACCATATTGCCAGGGGATTCGAGTCAGGCTGGTTTTTCTGTAACATCTTTTGCGGATATGACATCAGGTAAGTTGATTAAAAATCCTCATATTGATTTGCATATTGTTATTTCTGGAGATAGATCTGGATCTGATTCTTCTACAGTTACTTCTGAAGAAGATATAACAATTAAAATTGCGACAAATATTGGTATAAAGGCAAAAACCCTAAGAGATGCTGGTCCTTTTACCAATACTGGACCAATACCACCAAAAGCAGATAAAGAAACTACATATACAATAACTTGGTCGTTATCAAACACTACAAATGATATTAAAAATACTGTAGTCACAACAACTTTGCCAGTAGGGGTAGAATGGAAAGCAGAAACATCTCCATCTGGTGAAAAATTATCATATGATCCAAGTTCAAGAGTTGTAACGTGGGCTGTTGGTAACGTATCTGCAGGTGTTGGTTATGGGTATGCACCAAGAGAAGCTTCTTTTAAGGTCGGATTAACTCCAAGTATAAATCAAATTGGTACAAGTCCTATTCTGACAAGTTCAATAAACGTATTAGCAACAGATAGCTATACAGAAAAACAGGTTAATTCTTCTACGCAAGAATTAAATACAAGATATGTTGATGCTACTTTCGTAAATGGTAGAGAAATCGTAGTCAAATAGAATCTTATTTTCGAGTTTGAAAGTCCAAGCTTTATACGCTAGTATACTTACATATGGCTGAAACTTCAAAAAATAGTGAATTAATGGAGAAAATAGTATCTCTTTGTAAGAGACGTGGTTTTATATTCCAAGGCTCTGAGATATACGGTGGTTTTGCTGGCACTTGGGATTATGGTCCATATGGAGCAGAGCTTTCAAATAATATAAAAAATATTTGGTGGAAAATGTTCATATCTGACAGGGAAGATATGTATGGTGTTGATACTGCAATAATAATGAACCCAAAAGCTTGGGAGGCCTCTGGACACGTATCTGGTTTTTCTGATCCTTTAGTTGAGTGTCAAAAATGTCATCACAGATTTAGAGCAGATCAGTTAGAAGATAATACAAAATGTCCTGACTGTGGTGGAAAGTTTGGAGAAGAGAAACAGTTCAATATGATGTTTAAAACTCATGTTGGTGCTACAGAGGATGAAAGTTCTGTTGCATATCTACGCCCAGAAACTGCTGGAGGTATGTTTGTGAACTTTAAAAACATAATGGACTCTATTCATCCAAAACTTCCTTTTGGTATGGGTCAGATAGGTAAGGCTTTTAGAAATGAAATAGCTCCAAGAGATTTTATTTTCCGTTCAAGAGAGTTCAAGCAGATGGAAATAGAATATTTTGTTGATCCACGAGATGAGAAAAAAGTTATGTCTATTTTTGACTCATGGTTTGATGAGCAAATGAATTTCCTAAAAGCTATAGGACTTACAGAAAGTAAATTACATAAAATAGAAGTGTCTGAAGCAGACAGGGCTTTTTATTCAAAGAGAAGTGTAGACACAGAATATGATTTTCCTTTCGGCCAGAAAGAGCTTTTGGGTTTGGCTTATCGAACAGACTATGACTTGAAAAATCATTCTTCTGCTTCTGGTGTAGATCTTTCATATTTTGATGAAGAAACAAAAGAAAGAATAGTTCCTCATTGTATAGAACCAACTTTTGGATTAGAGAGGCTTGTTTTGGCTGTTATGTCTGATGCATATTCAGAAGAAGAAAAAGACGGTGAAGTAAGAGCATATTTAAAATTTACTCCAAAAGTTGCT
>CAYQQL010000017.1:2830-11472 GCA_964420095.1 uncultured Candidatus Saccharibacteria bacterium
GTGAAAATTGCAGTTTTCCCTCTACTTAAAAACAAGCCAGAGTTGGTGGATAAGGCAACAGAGGTTTACAAAACACTCAAAAAAGAATTCGGTGCTGTGATGTTTGACGATAACGGTAATATTGGAAAGAGATATCGAAGACAGGATGAAATAGGAACTCCTTGGTGCGTGACAGTTGATTTTGAGACAATAGAAAAAGACGCTGGTGTAACTGTTAGAGACAGAGATACTGGTGAACAAAAAAGAATGACTATCGATGAACTTGTTGGATTTGTTAAGAAAGAATTAGCTTCTTAGTTCGTCATATGTTCCTGTGGTATAATTGTTAGATTATTAACTAAAACTAATTTAGATGGAAATTAGAGAACAAAGCATAAGTATTAGTATTGGAACTATTATAAAGGCAATAGTCGTAGGACTTTTGTTTGTCACTCTTTTTATACTTAAGGATTTAGTTTTGGTATTGCTTGTTTCTATTGTGGTTGCATCTTCAGTTGAACCAGGTACTCAGTGGTTTATTCGAAGGAAAGTTCCAAGACTTTTTGCGGTTATCTTGATTTATCTTTTGATTGCTATCGCATTTGCTTGTGTAGTATTTTTTCTTTTGATTCCTCTTCTGTCAGAGTCTGGGGATTTTTTGAAAAATTTTCCAGTTTACTTTAATGCCAGTGTGGTTTCTGACACTATCGGGAACACAGGTTTTGTTGCTGATTTAACAAATAGTCTAAACATCGAAAAAGTAATTACACAGATAAATACACTCGTAGCTACTGTTTCAGGCAATGCCTTCGGTACTGTCACTACAGTTTTCGGAGGTCTTTTGAGTTTTTTCCTTATGACTATTTTGTCATTTTATCTTGCTGTAGAGGAAGATGGAGTGGGGAAGTTTTTGAAAGCTATTACTCCGCTTAAACATGAAAAGTATGTTGTGGCTCTTTGGCTGAGATCACAAAGAAAAATAGGCCTTTGGATGCAGGGGCAACTTGTTCTGGCAATAATAATCGGTATGCTTGTTTATCTTGGACTTTCTATTATCAATGTTCCGAATGCACTTTTACTTGCGTCTCTTGCCGCAGCATTCGAGATTATCCCTTTGTTTGGTCCAATATTGGCTTCTATACCGGCAGTTATGATATCTTTTGTTGCTGGAGGTTTCCCTTTGGCAATACTTGTAATAGGACTGTATCTTATTGTTCACCAGTTTGAAAATCAGTTAATTTATCCTTTGGTTGTAAAAAAGGTTGTGGGCGTATCTCCAATAGTTTCTATTATTGCTTTGGCTGCCGGTTGGGAATTGGCTGGGTTTGTTGGTCTTGTACTTTCTGTACCCATCGCTGCGGTGATAATTGAATTCCTTGATGATCTTGAGAAAAATAAAATAGAAAAAGTTGAGAGAATGATGAATAGTCAAAATAACTAGACAGAATTTCTGAAATATATGGATAAAAATTTTTACATTACTACTACATTGCCGTATGTGAACTCTGATCCTCACGTTGGTTTTGCTATGGAGTTAGTAAGAGCCGACATAATAGCTAGAAGCAAAAAACTTCAGGGTTACAATGTATTTTTTAATACAGGAACAGACGAGCATGGTCAAAAGTTGTATACAGCGGCAAGAGATGCTGGTAAGGATGTAAAAGATTATGTTGACGGTTTTGCTGATGTTTTTAAAAAATTACCAAACGCTTTGGGAGTTTTGGAGGACATCCATTTTATACGAACGACAGATAGTCACCACGAAAGGGCTGCTCAGGAGTTTTGGAAAAGATGTTCTGATAACGGATATATTTACAAAAAGAACTACACTACAAAGTATTGTGTTGGTTGTGAGCTAGAAAAAACAGACTCAGAGTTAGTGGATGGAAAGTGTCCACTTCATCCAAAGTTGGATATAGAAATGCGAGATGAAGAAAACTATTTCTTTAAGTTTTCTGCTTTCGGCGACAAACTTTTGGATTTTTATAAATCAAAGCCAAATTTTGTAGTACCAGACTTCAGGTATAACGAAATAAAATCTTTTGTAGAAAGGGGACTTGAAGATTTTTCTATTTCAAGACTGAAAGAAAAAATGTCTTGGGGTATCGCTGTACCTGGGGATGAAAATCACGTTATGTATGTTTGGTTTGATGCGCTTGTAAACTATATTTCTACACTTGGCTGGCCAGAAAATATGGATCAGTTTGAAAAGTTTTGGATAAATGGAACCCCCATTCAGTATTGTGGAAAGGATAACCTCCGACAGCAAACAGCTATGTGGCAGGCAATGCTAATGGCCGCGGGACTGCCGAATACAAATACGGTTGTTGTAAACGGTTTTCTTACAGGTGACGGTGGAGTAAAGATGTCCAAGTCACTAGGTAATGTAATTAATCCTTTTGATGTAATAAATGAATACGGTGCAGATGCATTCCGTTTCTTTATGGCAAAAGAAATTTCTAACTTCGAAGACAGTCCTTTTACGATGGAGAGGTTTAAGGAGTCATATAACTCAGGACTAGCAAACGGAATAGGGAACCTTACTTCAAGAATAATGAAGATGGCGAGTGATAATCTAGATGCACCAGTTCAAATAGCTGATTTTGAAGATATGTCTATTTATTTTGGATTTCTAAATAATTTTGAGATAAATAAAGCTACTGAGTACGTATGGAAATCCATAGGTGAGATGGACGCATTCATCCAAGAGAATCAACCATTTAAAGTTGTGAAGACTGATAAAGAAGCTGGGCAAAAAATGATAAGTGACTTGGTTACTAAACTATATTCTGTTGCTCGAATGCTTAATCCGATTTTGCCAGAAACATCTACAAAAATAAAAGAACTAATCAAGGCAAACAAATCTCCAGAGGCACCACTATTTTTACGAAAAGATTAAAATGACTTTTGAATATTTTGATATACATTCGCATCTATATTTTCCAGATTATGACAAGGATAGGGAAGAAGAGATAGAGAAAATGAAAAAACATAAAATCGGTACGATAACTATCGGAACAGATTTTGATTCTTCCAAGATTGCTGTCGAAATGGCAGAAAAGCATCACAACCTTTTTGCTTGTATAGGTCAACATCCAGGAGATCTAAAGGCTGACTCTGTTTTTGATGAAAGACTTAACGCACTAGCTGATAATAAGAAAGTTGTTGCAATAGGTGAGTGTGGATTGGATTATTTCCGAATGGAAGAGGGTGACCTTGAACTAAAAACAATTCAGAAAACTATTTTTGAATATCATATTGATTTGGCTTTGGAAAAAGACTTGCCACTTATGTTACATATCAGATCAAGCAAGGGAACTATGGATGCATACAACGATGCACTGACTATCCTTGAACACCACTATAAAATTTCTGGCGATAAGCTTCGGGGAAATGCACATTTCTTTGCTGGCGATATGGAAGTCCTAAAAAGATTTTTAGCTATTGGCTTTACAGTTTCGTTTACTGGGGTTATTACTTTTACATCTGACTATGACGAATTTGTGAAGACTGTGCCGTTGGATAAAATAATGTCTGAAACAGATAGCCCCTTTGTAACACCGGCCCCACACAGGAAAACTCGCAATTCACCCCTATATGTACCACTTATTGTAGAAAAGATAGCAGAGCTCCGTGGAGAGCCTCTAGAGGTGGTAAAACAGGCTATTTTGGCCAATGTAAAGGCCTATTTTCCTCGGATTTCCTAGCTATTGCCTCAACTGGAGGCTTATGGTAGTCTTGGGTCTATGGAAGAAATTATAAATGAAAAGAGTAATATGTCGACTGTTTACGAGGTCTCATATTTACTTCTTCCGTCCCTTGCCGTAGAGCAAGTTCCTGGTAAAGCTTCATCTCTAAAAGAGATGGTGACTAGACTAGGCGGTACTCTGATTTCTGATGAGAACCCAGTTCTTATCGATCTCGCTTACCCTATGGTAAAAGTTGTTGGAACAGAACGACACAAAGCAAACACAGGTTACTTTGGTTGGATTAAGTTCGAAATGACAGCTGGGGATGTAGAAAAAGTAAAGAAGGCCCTAGACGCTGATGTAGACACAGTGCGGTATTTAATTATTAAAACAGTGCGAGAAAATACACTTCTTAATGGAAAAATGAAACTCCAGAAGGAAGAGAAGTTTGTTAGAGAAGATGATGAGTTGGAAGAAGTTCTTCCTGAAGCTTTGAAAGAAGAAGCTCCAGAGGAACTAGATAAAGCAGTTGAAGAAGCTGTTGCTTAGTAGGATTAAAAACTTAAGAACTTTTAAAAATATATGTACCTAAACAAAGCGATTATCATAGGAAATCTAACAAGGGATCCAGAGATAAAAGCTCTGCCGTCAGGTGTGAAAGTCGCAAGTTTCTCTGTTGCTACAAACCGAGTTTGGAAAGACAAAAACGGTGTAAAGCAGGAGAATGTCGACTATCACAATGTTGTTGTTTTCGGACGACAAGCAGATATCGTTGGTCAGTATATGAAAAAGGGAAGTTCAATATTGGTTGAGGGAAGAATGCAAACTAGAAGTTGGGATGATGCTGGTGGTACAAAAAAATACCGAACAGAAATCATCGCTGACAGAATCCAGTTTGGTCCTCGAAAAGAGGGTGGAGCTCCGGGAGGATACAGTCCAGCAGGAGCCCCTGCAGATGATGACCACAAGAAGGCGATGGATACCATCGAATATCCTGAAGAAGAAATTAATCCAGAGGATATACCGTTTTAATTAAAAAATAAAATTATTATGAATTCAAACAAACAGTGTTACTTCACTGAGAACAACATCAAATATATCGACCATAAGGATGTAGATCTTCTAAAGAAGTTTCTAAACCCTCATGCTCGAATCATTTCTCGAAAGAGAACTGGAGTAACAGCAAAGCACCAGAGAAATCTAGCTACTGCTGTAAAGCGAGCAAGATTCATGGGTCTATTACCATACGTTTCTCGATAAAGTAATCAACAAAAAACCTCTGGGGTATCCCAGAGGTTTTTTGTTGATTGAGATGTTACAATTAATACATATAAAATAATAAATTTAGATGGAAGATCAAAAACAAATTATTCCTCCACAGAATACTGTAGTAGCCTCGATTGTTCAAGAAACTAAACCTAAGATGAAACTATGGAAGAAGACTTTAATCACACTATCAACACTTGTGATATTAGCAATAGTTACTTTTTATAATCTTCCTAGGATTTTAACTTTTTTATATCCAAATGATGCAATCTTAGTTGATAATTCTGAATTGTTATTAAAGAAAATAGATATACCAGATAGCGATAATGGTTTTTTTGATCTAAATCAGATTACAAATCAAATGATTAAGGTTCCAGAAATTAAAGATGCTAAATTTTTAGTGTTATATACAGATTTTTCAAAACCTGTTGTTTGGGATCAAAAATTAGTAGATCAGGTTTTAAATGATAACAAGGAGGTATTTAGCTTATTTGATCAAGCAAGTAATAAGTCTCATTTTCAAATTCCTTCGGTTGCCGATCCTGTTAATATAAAGTTTGATGGAGTAGTGCCACCAATGATTAATTGGCGTGATGCTGGGAAACTTCAAAGTATAAAAGTTATGGATTTGGCGCGTAAGGGCAAATATGATCAGGCTTTGATTGAAGCCGTAAAAATAAATAAGGTGGGTCATCAAATAATATCTGGACAAAACGGTCTTGTCGGCTTACTTGTGGGTATAGCAGTGAAGGATCAAGGTTCAAACACGATTTTAAAAATTTTATCTGATGGAAATTATAAAAATGAATCTCTGTCTGATGCAGGAAGAGATTTGAGTGATATAAGTGATAATTTAGAAGGATATAAAAATGCCCTAAGGTTTGAATACATGGTTGCTAATAGTGTTATAGATAAAATTAAGGAAAGTCTTGAAGAATCAATTAAAGAAGATTATCCGAAATATTACAGGTATTCAAAATTTGGATATTATTTTAAAATTAATCAAACAAAAAACTTGTTTACTGATTTTTATTCAGTACCAATTTCTACTATTGGTTCTAAATGTAACGTGGATTCTAAGTTTTTGGGTCAGGTAAAGTCGGATATTGAAAAATATAATAATTGGAAGGTTGTATTCTATGAAAATGCTATTGGTAGAATGATCTCATCTATTTTATTAAGGTCTGTCAATACGGTAGTAAATAAACAGTGTCAGACAGATTTACTTTCAGATGTTGCTATAATTGAAATTGCTTTGAAGGCTTACCAAAATGATAATAAAAAATTACCTCAAAAGCTTGATGAGCTGGTTCCAAAATATTTAGAAAGTATTCCAGAAGACCCGTTTGATCACAAACCAATTCGTTATTCAGCAGAAAAGAAAATACTGTATTCTGTTGGGCTAAATCAAAAAGATCTTGGTGGTAGTGTAGGGGATGATTGGAGATTAATGGAGAATCCAACATTTAAAATAGCATTCTAAAACAAAAAACCTCTGGGATACCCCAGAGGTTTTTTGTTGGTTAAGAGACGTAATTTCTTAGGACTTTTGCCCGAGTTCGAGGCGCGACGTTTTGTTTGTGACCAAGTTGTACATTTAGTACTGCGCGTGGAGCAAACAAAACTAGCAACGAAGAAATCGAATAAAAGGACTGGAAATTTAGAAGCCTGCTGAAGCTCGTTCGGTGTACTCTCCAGTTTCAGTATTTACCTTTATGATTTCTCCCTCTTTTATGAACATTGGTACGTTTATTTCTGCACCTGTTTCTAGTTTAACTATCTTTGTCGCACCTTGGGCAGTATTTCCCTTAACCGCCGCATGCGCTTCTACAACCTTTAGTTCAACCTTGATTGGCATATCTATACCAATAGTAATGTCTCCAAACTTTAGAACTTTTATAATAGTATTTGGTTTTATAAATTTTCCTCGGTTTCCTAGGATAGTTTCTGATATTTGGAATCTATCACTTGGGTTTGTTGGATCACAGAACCAGAATTCACCTCGGTTAGCGTATAGGTACTTTGCTTCTATCTTATCGATTTCAGCTTCTTCTACCTTTTCTGATACGTGGAAAGACTGTTCTGTTACTTTACCTGTAATAAGGTTCTTCATTTTAACTGCGTTTACAGGTTTTCTTTGCTGTTTTCGGAATACGTGAGAAGTGATGATTTCCCAAGGTTCGTCGTTGAAAACGATGTATTTTCGCTCTGTTATTTCACTATAATCTAGCATTGCCATAAATTTGTTTTGTTAGTTAGAGTAAAAATATAGCCTATTTTAGGCATAAAATCTAGGGTTGACAATACATATTATTTGATATATAATATGTATAGTAGCGTGGTACTTTGTTAAATTTAAGCCATTACTTGGGAGTCAAATGCTGATAATGTCTAATACTAAATTCTTATTAGTATTTTACTCTCTGGTAATGGGGTGGTAAGACCAACACCACTAGAGGGTTCCGTGAATGGCCAAAAATCAGTCCGAAAGGATTGGTGGAGGAATTATTGGTTAACACTACGCGATGCGTAGTGTTATGTAAGTCCCAGCCTGGGAGCCAAATCTTGTCGCTTAGAACAATGCGACCACGGAGAATCACATGTCATTTAAAGGCCTGGTTGAAGGTGCAATTCGTTATGAGGTGAGTAAGAGAAAGGAGTACAAAGAACGTACTGCAGCCGGAGAATTACTCTGTAGCCAGGGGGTAGGGTACTACCCGAACTGCTCCGCACCCTGCATGGACCAGGCGGTCGAGGAGTACAAGTTTGAAGACTGTGGAGAAATCCACATTTCACGCAGTTGCAAAAAACACTCAGGTTTCCGGCCCAAGAATATGGTTCCGGGAAGCTTGAAGATTTTCTAAACAATTGGAAGAAAGGTTGCCGGTTAACCTTAGATACCGGTAGATCTCAAAGAGAGTAGAAAAACTACCCTCTTTTTTATTATTCCACCTAGCATCGATTGTGATTTAGATTACAGGCTGTGTAGTTTTGTTTTAATAAGATTAATAATTTCTATTTTTTCATTAGGTATAAAAATGAAATTGTAGATATTCCCACAGTTTACTTCTAATGAATTATTTTTTCGACCACTGTCAATAAATTTTTCAATAGGGTAAATTAACTTATTTTCAATATAAAAACCTGTATAATTAATTGATTCAAAAAAAGTGTTGTTGGATTGAAGTGTTCCTGATCGATGCTGTTCATCCATTTCAATAATTATGAATGGTCTAGAGGTCTTGATTGTATTTTGAGCTCCTTCTATTACCTCTATCTCTGATCCCTCAACGTCGATTTTAATTAGTGAAACAGGTGGTAGGTTTTCTGAGTCAAGGGTTATGGTTTTTATACTGTATCTCTCTGCTTCATTTCCATTCTCTTTAAAATCTATATATACACTAGATAGAGCTCGTTTTCCTGGAGTTTGATCTGGTAGTACGGTTTCTCTCAAAGGGGTTGATAATACCGCAGTGCCCACCTTGTTTGTAACTGCGTATTCATTAAATTTAATCGTATCTCCAAATTTTTTTCTCATATATTCTGCAGAAATTGGATGTGGCTCATAGGAGTAAACTTTTTTGCTGTATTGAATCATCTCCTCAGTATAAGGACCGGATCCGGTGGTTCCGATATCGACAGATATTTTATCTTTATCGCAAAACAGCTCAACCAAATGTATTTCAATTTCTTCAAATTTTTTCATTT
>CAYQQL010000018.1:0-11299 GCA_964420095.1 uncultured Candidatus Saccharibacteria bacterium
ATCATTCCTATCAAACATTTTTAGCGATGCACAAGTTTCAGCAATATTCATAATAGCCTCAATCCTGACGACACTTACGCTGATTAACATATCAAGAATACTAGAAAAAATCGGACTTTATAGATTCACTTTATATTTACTTACAATTGAATTTCTCTGTACTATAGGCCTAACAGTGGCAAAATCCCCAATTTTAGTCGGAATGTATTTTATTCTTCACACAATTACCATAGCTACGCTTTTATTTAATATGGATGTATATGTAGAGAATGTTTCAAAGGATAAATCCATAGTTGGAGAAATCAGAGCAACATATCTAACAATAGCTAATGCGACTATTGTTTTGGCGCCAATATTTATTGCGATAATAGTAACAGATAGTGTTTATTCCTATATATACCTACTTTCTTCCATATCTATACTTCCTTTGTATTTTCTAATTAAAAAATTTAAAGATATAACACACAAGCCTGTAGAACATATACAAATCAGACAAGCTGTAATGGATTATATGAAAGATTTGGATCTCTACAATGTTTTTATTGCGCAGTTCATACTACAGCTGTTTTATGCTTTTATGATCGTATACACACCGTTGTACCTACAAAAATATATTGGATTTTCTTGGTCAGAAATAGGAATTATATTCACAATAATGCTTCTTCCTTTTATTCTATTTGAACTTCCAGTTGGAGAACTATCAGATAGAAAGTATGGTGAAAAAGAGTTCATGACTATTGGCTTTGTGATTATGGGTCTCTCCACACTTTTTATCAGCTTCATTACAGTTAAAGTATTCTGGATGTGGGCTACAATACTTTTTATCACACGTATTGGAGCAAGTTTTGTAGAAATAAGCATAGAAACATATTTCTTTAAAAAAGTAGATGATGAAAAGACTAATGTCGTTAGCCTTTTCAGAGTAGCAAGACCAATCTCTTTTATTGTTGCTCCAATACTTGCAACCATCGCATTCCAATTCATAGAATTTCAATATATTTTTATACTAATAGGTCTAACAATGATTTTTGGAACGAGGTATTCTATGGCACTAAATGATACAAAATAATCACCCTCTCGGGTGATTATTTTTATCTTACTTCTTTGCTTTCTTGGCAGGTTTCGCTACTTTGGTCCCTGCATCTATATGTTTCTTTATATTCTTCCAGTGCTTCTTCAAATCAGCTCCTAACTCTTCCAGCTCACCTTTATCTATGTTTTTTACTGATTGATATTTGTTAATAACATTAGTTACCAAACCATAATATATATCTTCATTCACATCTTTAAGATTCTCCAACTTTTCTAGAACTTCACCTTTAGCCTTAAGCATCCAACCTTTTATTTTAGCCTTTTTCTTTGCTCCGTCCTTTGTTCCATACAAATAATATGCTCCAGCAAAACTAGCAGCCAAAATTCCAAGCCCCATTAATGCGGCTGGAGTCTTACTACCATTACTTTTTATTTTATTTTTTTCTGACATTTTTTAAATTAAATTATTGCTAATTCTATTATTCTCCCTGATCATCTGACCACTGCTCGCTTTCAGCGGTTGTCCTTCTTTTACGACTTTTTGGCTTTGTCCTCATTAAACCAAGAAAAGAATAAAGAACATTTGTAATTCTATGGCCTCCATCTTCTGCCTCTTCACGAAAAGCCTTAACGTCTTCTAATATTCTTTCACCCTCTTCTCTTGCCTTTGCTGACAAAAATTTGATATCTCTTAATATCTTTATCAAATAATAAAGTGTAATTGCGATAGCTACAGAAACAACGACAGTCGACACTGACGAAATAATAAAAAATATATCTGATTTTAATATACTAGTCATGAGTCTAGTATAACACAGAGTTATTTTGTGAGACTATCAAGAAGCTTTTTAAGAGATACGGATGCTACGTCAATAATCGAGTCAGCCCCTCCATAGTACATATAAATGTAGCTGTTTCTTACAACCGCCCCACACGGGAATACCACATAATTAACTTGTCCCTCTATTTCATATGCCTCTCTAGGCTCAAAAACGGGGTCTGTCATCCTAGATAAAACCTTTGTGGGGTCTTTTAGGTCCAAAAGTACTGCACCCACTCTATATCTAGATCTACCAGAAACACCATGATACAGAAGAAGCCATCCCTTTTCTGTTTTAATTGGAGGCACAGATATTCCGACTTTGACACTATCCCACATTCCAGATCGAGCTTTAATTATTGGAGTATTTATAAAACTATTTCTTTCTGGAAAACCTGGTGTAGAACCAAAATCTCCACAAATGTAGTTATGCACTCTATGGAACAAGAAATACTTACCGTCCACTTTTTCTGGATGCAAACAACCGTCTTTATCATCAACACCATCTGCACTTACCAAAACAGGTTTTGACCAATTCCAATTTTTTTTCTTCAAATCTTTTTCTAAAATAGACGACATCGCAATAGAAGGTGGTGTTATTCCATTGTAAGCTGTGTAATACATATAAACAGTACTACCTATTTTGGTAAGTCTAGGGTCCTCACAACCAGAATTCCCATTTGGCACACCCTTGCCCTCAAAAGATTCTCTCGGCACGTATGCAGGTTTATTGTCGATATAAGAAATATCTGTAGCATTTATACTTTCTGCATAACCAACAACAGATGTGTTGTCATTACCCATGGCTCTATAAAGTATTCGGACGACACCTGCTATATCTATTGCTGCTGGGTTAAATATCGCCTTTTCTTCCCACGCCACGTCTTTTCTTGGTTTCATCAAAGCTCCTTCGCCTATTCTATGAAAACCGATTTCTCTGTATGGATATTCCATAGCATCTAAAAGGTCATCCAAATCAACACTAGCCAAAGCAATCGTCGTATCAGTTGCTCCATAATATATATGCAACCTATCATTCTTTATCAACGCACCACTTGGAAATATTGTGTTACTTATTATTCCATTTTTCTCATATGGCTCTTCTGGAACAAGAAGCGCACCTCGAGTTTTACCTATTATCTTTTTTGGGTCTTTTAGGTCGAGTAGATATGCTTCGATAGCAAAAACTCTCTCCGCTGAAGCGTGATTTTGTATTCTACAACAAACCAATAGCCATCCTCTTTCTGTTTTTATTGGGCAACTTCCTATCTCTATTCTGTCAGAATCATCACCCTTTATAAAAATGTGTTTGTTAAGGTTTGCATACCATTTATTCCAATACTTTTCATTCCACATGTCTTCGAGTTTGGTGAACTCCGCAATAGCCATATGAGTAGGAAGTCTATCTGGATTTACAGTAAGCAGGGCCATATATTTTCCGTCGATCTTTTCTGGAAAAAGACACATTGCCTTTGCATTGAAAGGAGTTATGAGATGTTTCTCAGTAATCTTTATCATATCCTTGCTTATAGCAAGGCCAACCTTAATTCCCTCTGGAATATTTAGTGGAAAAGCAGAAAGTGCTGTGTAGAAAATATAATACTTACCATCAACTTTTGTAACACGAGGATCCTCACAACCGTATCTTTCCCAGTTATGTTCTGGAACAATAAAAGGTTTTCTGTCTTTAAAATTTACACCATCTTTACTTACAGCTTTTCCTATAACAGACATTGAAAAATTATTTCCTTCTACTTTTTCAGGGTGAGACTGAGCTCTGTAAACCATATGAATATCATTTTTGATCTGTATCGGATTACCATTGAAAACAGCATAATTCTCAAAAGAATTTTCTGACTGTGGAGCAAGTATTGGATTTTGTTTTGATCGTCGTACTACGTACATATCATTAATATTATCACGCAAACCAAAAAATTGTATATGGCTCGTCCTTTGGATAAAATAAATCTCCAAATATTCTTATCAGAAATTGCGGCCATTTTCGTGGATTGAAATTCTTTACAGGATAAGTAACGTAGATATTTGGATATACTTTTCTAAGGTCATGTAAAGAAGAAAAATTTTCAATTTTATTTACAACTTTCTCAAATGCTGGAATTGGCAATTTTTCAAAACTAACCCCAGCTCTCTTAAAGACCAACCTATCTCCTATTTTAATTTTACTAAAATCAGCATATCGTTCGTGAGTTAATCTCGCCTCATAATTTTTAACACTACGAGAAAGAAGTTTGAAATCTCTCATATCTTCCTTATAACAATGAACTGTATGAACAGTGCCATCATATATTGGATATTTGCGCATAATTTGCATATAATCATCAAATTTTACTTTAAACTGATTTTTATATTTTGGATTTTTATCTAACCAGTAAGTTATGTCTGTATATCCTCCGTGAAATCCAAACTGTCCATTCCACACGATTGTTTTTTCACAACCTTCCCACGCAAAAACAGAAGCAACACTTTCAGGAGCAAAAATTATACCTTCTTTTTCTAGATACGGTCTTACATATCTTGATATGAAAATATCTTCAGGGTGAAGAGGATAGTTTACTTTTGACCAATTTACAGATAACCAATTAATCAATTTTCTACTCCTCAAACTAAATCCACCATTACCTACCCTTAAATCTCCCAAGTGATACCATGGTGCACCTATATAATCATACTTTAAAAAATCATCGGACCAAGCATTTGGATTTAAAATAAAACCATCATATTGAATAATGAGAGCAAAATCGGTATCAATATACTTATGAAGATCTTTTATCATAAAATCAGAATATTCCTTTCCTGACTTTATTTTTTTAATATTAATTACCCTAGAATCATTACTTTTAATTGAAGTTAAAAGTTTAACTTTTGCAAAAGTAATTTCTTTGGTCGATATATCAGCCACAAGCTGTAGTCTCTTCAGATCAACACAATCTATACCAATAAGTGTAACGTTATTCAGTATTTTCATATTTAATATCATACAACTTACTATCAATAATTTTTATTGGTAGTATCCTCTTTATTTCTTCAGCATTTAATGTATAAGCCCTAACAAATGAATCGTCAACATGAGCATATAATATTCCCTCACCTTTTATTGTTTCAACAAATTGACTTACAAAAGTTATTGCACGACCTCCATCTTTCCCAGCTTCACTATCTTGGATAAATGGTTCTGGAGACACCCAATCTATTTTACCATTTTCATAATCATAAATATAAAGACCGATTGAAAAATCACCATATATAACTTGATTGCCTATATTTTTATTTGGTTCACATCCATTTATAACTCCAAGAAGCTTGCCCTCACCAACATCTATAAAATTCTTAGAGAAAAGTGGTCCAGGTGAAGAATGACCAGAAATCCAGGGAATATTATGCTCCGCTGGATGAAATGCTGTTTCGCCATACTCCCACGCCCCACACATATCTTTAGCTATCGCCACCTTAATAATAGAATAAGTTATATCCGGTCTACGATCTCGTGACTCTATCAAATTATACCTGAAACCTTTTTTATTAAGCGGAGCAATCGATACCTCTTTGGCTTTCATACCATCGGTTTCAATAAGTACAGGTTCTGTCATTTCAAGAGAGTTCAAATCACGACCAAATGCGTGACCGAGATGTATTTTCATTTTACGAGTAGAATTATCTATTGGTTTTATTGGTATAGTAAAATAAAGATGTACTAAATTAGTAATACCATCAATCCAAATATCTGGATCCTCTAACCCAATACATTCAAAACCAGTAGGAGTTAGCTTACTAATTATTTCTAATTCGTTTTTAATTACCAACTTTTCTTTTATTTCAAAATGTTCTAAATTATCTCCT
Organism: uncultured Candidatus Saccharibacteria bacterium; assembly: GCA_964420095.1. GTDB lineage: Bacteria > Patescibacteriota > Minisyncoccia > Phycocordibacterales > DATDWN01 > C7867-006. The sequence continues at coordinate 5,711 of CAYQQL010000018.1, forward strand.
TCTAAATGATGTAGTTCGCTCCAACTAGTTGTACCCTTAAATAAAAGATTGCCTTTTCTATTTGTTATACAACGAATAATGCCATTTTTATGACCTGTTTGTGGATTAAGTGTAATAGCCATCACATGTTTGAAAGTGTTCTGCGCCTCTATAACCTTACCTGAATGCTGTATATAACCTTTATTATTCATTAAGCCTTCTCTAGCTAATAATGCTTGGTACCGCCTGTTTCAAGATATTTCAAAAGCTTATTTATAAAACTTTGTATCTTTCAATATGATCTAACAAATCATTCAATTTACATTTAGCCAAACCTATAACTGTATCCGCACAACCATAATATACAAACAACTCATCACCAACTATTACAGCCCCTTCTGGAAAAGTAACATTTGGTACTAAACCTTCTCTTTCATAATCTGTTACAGGCTGTAAAATGTAGCCGGAAGTTCTTGCAATCAATTTGTCTGGTTTCTCTATATCAAGTAAAGCTGCACCAATTGTCCATGAACTAGACATTGACTCGTTAGAAAACAAAAGAAGCCAGCCTCTTTCTGTTTTAATTGGTGTAGCACCGAGTTCAGGCCCTCTGTGTAACCACCACTCTGTTTTTAATGTTGCATGATCCTGTGAAGTCTCCAAAAAATTTACCCATGACTCTTCTGTTTGTTTTAAAACTTCATCTATAGAATCATAGTACCGTACAGTAATATGTGAATTAACAGAATCTGGCCCAATAGTCATTATAAGACCAATTTTTTCTCCATTTACTTTTTCGGAAAAGAAAGCTGATGCTTTAGAATCTTTTGGCGGTCCAATAATGCCGTGTTTTTTAACCACAATAAAATCCTTTGTTGTTGCTAGTGCAATTCGATCTTTTGCAGTTGGTATATTTGGATCTTTTTTATCCCAACTATGTACCGGACTATCTATAGCTGTATATGTTATATAAAAAGTATCATCAATTTTTGTAATTCTTGGGTCCTCACAACCAAAACCATCGTACTCTGTATCTGGAGAAATAAATGGTGTATCTCTCCTTTCAAAATTTATTCCATCTTTACTTTCCGCATAACCAATGTACGAATTTTGATTCTTAAAATAAAATCCTGGTCGTTTTAATCTTGGACTAACTTGCTCTAATTTATTAGTGTATGTCCTATACAACATCTTAAATATTCCATCGTCATATATCACTGATGGATTAAAAACTGCCCCACCTTCCCATTCAATTTCTTTCCTTGCTATCAGAATTGGTTTCGGATTTTCATCACTAGGATATCTGTGTAATTTAAATTTCATTTTAAGCCTTCTTTAAATGATAATGCTTCATACTGCCTGTTTCCAGATATTTCAATAGTTTTTTTATTGGTGTAGTTGCCACACACACAACCTTATCACCTCCACCATAATATACAAATAAATCATCACCTCGGATAAGAGCCCCAGAGGCATAAACTACTCCGGGTTTACCATCATTCTCATAATGAACATCTGGAGAGAGAATAGGATGGATAGAACGGTGTAAAACCTTTGTTGGATCATCTTTATCTAGAATCATTGCTCCAAGTCTATATTTATCTGTACTGTGTTTTTCGAGTGCATGATAAAGCAAAAGCCAACCAAGCTCAGTTTTAACAGGTGGTGGACCAGAACCTTTCAGCAAAAAATCCCAAGAATTTTTCCTACCAGGTTGTGGCCCTTCTGGTCGAGGACTGTAAATAATATCGTTAAACTTATCTAGATCATCCACATAATCAACCAAAACTTTTGGACTGATACTGTGAAGAACAGCAAACTTACCGTTGATTTTTTCTGGAAAAATTAACCAGTTTTTACTTCGATTTTCTGGAGATGAAATTAGTTTTGGCTTTTTCCAATTCCAATTACCAGCCTTAAAATCTTTTAGGCTTATTGAAGTCAAAGCAATACGCATAGAATTCCAACCTTCAAATGCCGTATATACCATATAAACTTTATTATCTATCAAAACAGCTCGAGGATCTTCTGCTCCACCCCAACTACCACCAGAAGTATATATGTAAGGACTATATGATATAGGACCCATAACCTTTTCTGGATCCGGCACACCATAACCCCTAGAAGCTTCAAACACTGGATATGGAAGTCTATGTGAAAAATCCTTACCATCCAGACTTTTTGCATAACCAATTCTAGATATTCCATCACCACCGACTGCTCTGTATAAAATATGCACTGTGCCCTCATCATCTTCTATAGCTGCTGGATTAAATGTTCCGTCACTTTCCCAAACACTTCCATAGATCGGTTCAATAACTGGATTACTATGATATCTATCCATAATCTTTGGATGGTGTCTCGCGTCTTCTGCTTCTTTGAACAAAGCAGGAATTCTAGTAACAATCAAAGTTCCATCGTGTGTAACCCAATACAAAACCAAAGTACTAGGAAGTGCTGCAAAGCCAAGTGGTTTGATCGGTCTAGTTTTATCTACAGAATCAACTACACCCTGCCATACAGGCAAATGACTTCTCCATATAATTCTCTTTGGATTATTCAAATCAAAAACAACAGCACCCATTTGTAGCAACGTCTTTGACCCTTGTTCAACAGAAGCATCGTATATAAGCAAAATTCCTTCTGTAGTTATTGTTCCACCTATTATCGTTAAATTTTCTGAATCAAAATACCCAACTCTAGATGTAAACATAAGTGACGGCTTTTCTTTCCAAACAGAAAGGGAAATGGAAGCTTGATTTCTAATAAAAAGACCGTCACGATACATTTCAAATTTATCTTTTTGTTTGTCGTAAACTACAGTTGCGTGTTTTGAATCGTTAGCCAGCATCTCCGACTTAACTTCCCATTTATATAGATCCTTTGACCTAGCTACCACCAGTTTTTCTTTGGTTCGAAGTCCAGCTTTTCTAAAATATGTCATTACAAAACCGTTTGGAGTTTTTGATATAGAAAAGTTATAACAAGATTTTATCGCCTCACTCTTTTTACTTAGTGTTTTTATAATAACTTTTCCAGGATCTACAATAAAATCTACACCATTTTTACTCCAAGAAAGAAAAAGTGTGCTAGATGTCTTACTCTCTTTTTTTTGAAGCAAAATCACGCCATCAGCAACAGCAACCACAGCAATAGGCATCCCGCCTGAATTTTTTAACTTTGTGGTTTTTGTTGTCGTTTTCTTCATTTTTTAAAAAACTTATCTATTGTACTTGTCCTCCAACCTAACTATATCGTTTTCATCAAAATCTCCTGTGGCAATTTCCAAAATTACTACATCATTAATAGGTGCAGATATTCTATGTTTTGCACCAATTGGCACATTAAACTCTTGACCTTCTTTAGCGTCAAAATTTTCTTCCCCTATTACAATATCTGGATTACCATAAATTACTCTCCAAAACTCTTCTCTTCTTTCGTGGTACTGCAAACTAAGTTGTTCACCCTTATTTACATATAACAGTTTAACTGTAGATTTTTCATTTTCTGTAAAACGTGTAAATGACCCCCATGGTCTTTTGGTGGTTTCTGGATTCATAGTTTTATTTTATCACGTAAAATAAAACTTAGCTGATAAAACTGTTGATATCTATATGTATTGTTTAAGTATTTCCAAAGTATCAGATGGGTCGTCAGGCTGAATAAAATCAACATCAGTCTTTTTTACCGGCGCATCATTACCCCCTTTATACAAAGCATCCCCAACGAACATAATCTCATCATCTGTAACATTTAAAAGTTTTCTAATTTTGCCAATAGCATAGGCCTTATCTATTCCAAGTTTTGTTACGTCTATAGAACTCATACCGCCGATTCTAATATCAAATTCAGGTATCTTTTTCTTTAAAAGACTGACGAGTAAACCACGTTTTAATCTATCTGGATCCCAAGCACCCTTAACATCTGCAGGAGCCTCCTGACCGCGACCAGAAAAAGTAACTTGTGTACCCCTATCTTCCAATATTTCCCCATATGAACCAGACAGATCATAACCTGACTCCAAAATAGCCTCATTGAAAGCATTAATTATCTTTTTTATTTCTTCAGGGGCAAGTCTTTCTTCATATAACTTTTTCCATTCGCTGGATTCTTCATCATATTTGTAACAAGTACTGCCCATTGTTGGGAACAAATATAGATTCTTTAAAAACTCTTTTGGAGCAGAGAAGCTAGAAAGAAACTGCTTTTGAAACTGCCCATATGCCCCGCCTGATATAACAGCAATATAGTATTTTTCTAAAAGTTTCGCCAAAACTTCTGACATTTCTTCGGTTAATTTTGATTTACTCTCTGCTAATGTACCATCCAAGTCAAAAGCAATTACTTTTTTGTTATTTATCATAATATGCTAACATTGTAACATACAAGCAAAACGATTTTCACACAAAAATGACTAAACATATACTAGATTTCTTTGATAAGTTGGAAGACAAGACCAGAGCAAAACTTAGTCATTTTCCTATTTTTTACGCCCTTATTGGTGGTATTGGTGTTGTCCTATTTTGGAGAGGTGTCTGGCACACGACAGACTTTCTGACTATGTGGCTATTGGATAAAGCAGAATTCACATTATTTAATATTGTAGACGGACCACTTTCATTTATTGTTGGCACTGTCGTATTACTTATGACTGGTGTATAAGTATCAGCTATTATAGGAAACAGACTTATTATTAATGGACTTTCAGGTGAGAAAAAATTAACAGAGAAGACAAAAGAAGAAATTGAAACTGAAGAAGACAAAATAAACAGAATGCAGAAAACTCTAAACCGAATGGAACAAAAAATTGAAGAAATAGACTCTGAAATAAGCCACAAATAAACTATTTGTTTATTTTATTTAAGATTTCCTCCAAAACGTCGTTTTGATTCTCTAAATGAGTTAGTATATTTTCTATCTCGTCCTCTGCTTTTTTGTTTACCTCAAAATCAGCCTCTGCTCTCGCCTCTGCGTGTTGCCCCTGCATATTCTGACCTATCAAAATAAGTGGCATAAGAAATATCTGTATCAAATTTGAAATAAATAGCCAAAATACAAAAGCTGGATATGGATCAAACTGTAATTCCTTTGGACCTAAAACATTCCAACTAAGCCAAGAAACTGTCCAGATAAGGATAATCAAAAAGAAGCCCATAGTGCCAACGTGTGCTGTTATCCATACAGCAAAACGGTAAAGCGGGCTCAGATTCTGTTTATGCTCCAAATTTACATTTCTGATAGGTTTCCTATTCTTTTTTATTTCCTCCAAAGATACAACTTGTCTTTTCATATTATTTAATTATATAGCCTTAGCGATCAAACCGATAGCTAATATCCCCAGAAAGTTAAAAATGAGTGATACGGGAATAAAGGCTGTTGTTTTCATCTTAGAAAAACCCAAAAGGCTTATACCCAATTCGTCTGGGAATGGTGATGCGATTATAATTCCACCTAGCATAAAAGTAAGCCATCTAAAATATTTTAGTCTAAATAGTGTATGATATCTTTTCCATATAGAGTTATGTTCGACTAGTTCAACAAAGTGGACAGAAAGCTTGTCTCTTATAAATTGAAATATAATTATGTCCCCCAAAACAGCTCCCAAGGCAC
>CAYQQL010000019.1:0-11097 GCA_964420095.1 uncultured Candidatus Saccharibacteria bacterium
AAGCTGGAAAAGTAACCCTTGAGTCACGAGACGCTGGCCAGTTGGGACAAATGACCGCGGAGGAACTTCTAGCAAAGCTTCAGGAAGAAATTAAAAGTAAGCGGTAATTATAAATACCATGCGTAAACTATATAAAAGTGATAACGATAAAATCCTTGCAGGTGTTATAGGTGGTGTCGGTGAATACACAGACATCGACCCAACAGTGCTCCGACTAGCATTCATAATTCTTGCAATAATGACAGTAGTAGGGCCAGCAGTTATTGGATATATTATTGCAGTATTGGTTATTCCGGGCAGACCGCATCATCAAGCAAAAGATGCAGAATATACTGAGACAAAAAAAGAACACCACAACGAACACAAGCACGAAGAAAAGAAAGACTAAACTAATAACCTCCCACTCGGGAGGTTATTAGTTATTTAATTAGTTGGCCAACGAATAACTGCAAGTAATGTATCTTTTTTAGTTTGCCACCTATGCTCATCATTTGGCTCTATAAAAAGGTAGTCTCCTTCATGTTCCAAAGAAACTGTTTCCCCAGCAATACTTACAACATGCTGACCGCGAATCAAAATAATCAGCGTCCTTATGCCAACATGTGTATGAGGAATAGTTTTCTCTTCCCCTGCTTTCAGCCTAATCCAACGAAACTCAATACCCGGAACAATATCTAAGCTAAATATAGGATTAACGCTATCACCCAAACTACCCAAACCATTTATTACTGATCCATTTCTTTGGCTGTCTTTTAATTGAAGATTAAAATTGCCTTTTCTCATAATGGTTAATTATTTTTATAAAACTCTATAGTTTTCTTCAACCCTTCATCGAAACTGACTAGAGGCTTGTAACCCAAAAGTCGTTCTGCTTTTGAGATGTCAGCTAGAGAATGTTTTACATCCCCGGCCCGCTCGTCTTTGTATTCTGGTTTTACATCTGTACCTATCTCTACGTTTATCTTTTCAACCAACTGGTTGAGTGAGATCTCGTATCCGCATGCAATGTTTATTACTTCACCTGCACACTCGCTCCCTGCAACGCACGCTCGCAGATTGGCATCCACGTTGTTGTCTACATACGTAAAGTCTCGTGAAGTAGAACCATCACCAAGAATAACCGGGCTCTCGCCTTTCTGTAGTTTTTTAATAAACAGAGGCACTACTGCTGAGTAAACAGACTCTGGATCCTGGTTTGGACCGAACACGTTAAAATACCGCAGGCATACAGTCTCTAGCCCAAATAGTTTATAAAAATTCTGACAATACATCTCACCAACTAGTTTCTGTATTGCGTATGGAGACTTTGGAGCGGTTCCCATAGTTTCCTCTTTTGGCATCACCTTTGAATCCCCGTATGCAGAAGACGAAGCAGAATACACAAAACGTTTTACTTTCTCATCACGAGAAGCAATAAGTAGGTTGAGTGTTCCTGTTATGTTCGCAGCATTTGTTTTGACTGGATCATCAATAGACCTTGGTACAGAAGGTATAGCACCAGTGTGTATCACATAGTCGACACCTTTTACTGCAGTCCGAGCCACATCCATGTCCGTAAAATCCCCTTCAACAAACTCTACTTTGTCCAAAAATGGTTCAATATTTTTTCTCTTTCCTGTAGAAAGGTTATCCAAAACTCGGACTTCTTTTCCCTCTTCCACGAGCCTTTTTACAATGTTTGAACCAATAAACCCCGCCCCACCTGTTACTAGATATTTTGCCATGTTATTTTATTTTAATTATAACTTTGGTAGCAACTCTAAACCTCTTTCTACTAGTCTCTCTCCTATTTTGCCCCAATGTATATATTCCTTATGCTGAGCAGGGTCTATTAGTTTTATCTCTTTTATTACGCCATTAGCTGGATCTGAAACAAATGGCCCAAATGGTTTTACCTTACAAGCATATCGTAGTTGATAGCTGAAACTTCCATCAGATTTTATTACTTTTTGGTACCCAAGTGGCAAGAAAGAAATAATTTCCATGTTTGACTCTTCCTGTACCTCACGTCTCAAAGTTTGTTCCAGTGTTTCTCCTGGATCAACTCTACCACCAACAAAACCCCAAGTATCCTCCGCCTTTCCAAAATACCCCAAGGCTATCAAAAGTTTTCCGTCACAAAAACATATTCCATAACATTGTTTACACAAAGCTGGATCAAGCTGATCAAAACTATCTGCGTCAGTATATTCAAAAATATAAGTCCCTTGAGTTGATTCTAATGTTTCAGTTATGTTCATAGTCTAAATATAAATTTTAGTAATTCATCATTAATTTTAATGGAAATTTAAATGGATTTGCCGAGTATGTCAAAAAACTACACTGAGTAGATCTTATGTAATTCACTTGGAAAAGAGGGGCGACCTGAAACCCCTTGAATAACTCCTTTTCTAGTATTAAAACCCTCATATTTGATTGAACCGCAGTCCCAATGATCATGATTTTCTCATTGTTATATAGTTCACAAAGATATACAGTTTGTATTGGTAACTGACCTTCCCCATTTGGTGTAGAAATTATATTTAGACTTGATAAAAATTTTATTTCTTCTTGTTTGGCTATAATTGATTTAGCAAAAGGACGACCACCTCCTAAAAACTGTGGGATTCTTGGGAATATACAGAATATATAATAATAAAAAGATAAGGTAAAAAAAATAGTAACAATACCAAAATATAATAACGATAGTATTTCATAAAAAAATCTTCCATTTTTCTTAATCCAAACTATTTTTTTTAACCTACGTGTCAAAATAATAATAAATAAAATTGGATAACTCAAAGGAATGAATGTCAAAATACCAGTTGAAAGAAACCTTGTTTGGAGAAAACTATATTCAAAAAAACCATATTGAGAAAGATAACCATTCCAAACTACAAAACCAATACCGTATGCCACCAAAAAAAATATCGCTAGCAACTTAATAAATGGTTCAATATATTTAAGAAATATATCCTTAATATCCATTATATATTAGCTTTAAATATCCAAATTCGCTTTTGTCGCGTTTGACTGTATAAAACTCTTTCTAGATGGAACATCTGAACCCATGAGTACGTCAAACACTTTGTCTGCTCCAACTGTGTCGCCAATAGTTACTTGTTTTAGAACTCGTCTAGCAGGATCCATTGTTGTTTCCCATAGTTCCTCTGCGTTCATTTCTCCGAGACCTTTGTATCGCTGGATAGAAATCTTTGCCACTTTCTTCACGTCGCCCTTCTTTGGCTTTGCATCTTCGTCTGCTTCCTCCTCTGTCTCTTCTTCGTTTTCTAGATTTTCTCCACTTTCAACCTCTTCTACCTGAGCGTCTTTACCGACAATACCTGTTTTCTCTTCGTCAGAATATGCGTAGAATATCTCTTTTCCTTTCTTTATTTTATATAGAGGTGGTTGAGCGATGTAAATAAAACCTCCGTCGATAAGTGGTCGGAAAAATCTGTATAGCAAAGTCAGTATCAATGTTCGGATGTGAGCACCGTCCACGTCGGCATCTGTTGCGATGATTATTTTATGATATCGAAGTTTTGATATATCAAATGTATCTCCTATCGCTGTTCCAAGTGCGATAACAAGGTTTCGGATCTGCTCTGACTCTAGCATTCGGTCGAGTCTCGCTCTTTCGATGTTAAGAATCTTTCCTCGTAGTGGGAGTATTGCCTGTGTCTTTCGATCACGGCCTGTTTTCGCAGTACCTCCCGCAGAGTCTCCCTCCACAATAAACAGCTCTGAGTCCTCTGCTGACTTTGACTGACAGTCAGCAAGCTTTCCAGGAAGTGTCATGCCTTCTAGTGCGCCTTTTCGTAGAACAGAGTCCTTTGCAGCCTTTGCAGCCTTTCTAGCCTTTAAGGCAAGGATAACTTTGTTGATGATTGCCTTTGCATCATCTGGGTTTTCTTCTAGGAATTCCGCAAACGCTTCTGAGAAAATAGTGTTAACAGAAGATTGTGCTTCCACTGTTCCAAGTTTTGCTTTTGTCTGACCTTCGAACTGTATCTCTCGTAGTTTTACAGAAACAACGGCTGTTAGACCCTCGAGAACATCCTCTCCAGTAAAGTTATCGTCGTTCTCCTTTATTAGGTTGTTCTTTCGTCCGTATGAGTTTAGTGCACGAGTTAGAGCAGTTTTGAAACCAGTAACGTGTGTTCCACCTTCTGGTGTGTGAATGTTGTTTGCGAAACCTAGGATACGAGAAGAAATATCGTCGACGTATTGTAGCGATACTTCGACTGACTCCCACTCATTTGTATTTTTCTCAACATAGAAAACATTTTTGTGAACAGGTTTGAAAGTTGAGTTTACGAACTTTACTAGAGAAAGCAGTCCTCCTTCAAAGTAGAAAGACATAGATGGTATTTCTAGTCCAAGTTCAGAAATTTTGAAAACTTCGTCTTCTTTTATTTTGCCTTCGTATTTTGTAGCGTCGTTAACTGTGATGCGTAGGCCTTTTACTAGGTAAGCCTGCTGTCGCAAATGATCTACAACTCTTTTTGCATCAAACTCGATGATTGGGAAAATGGCTGGATCTGGTTCAAACAAAACTATAGTTCCGTTTTTCTTTGTTGATCCAACTTTCTTTACAAGAGCTTTTCTCTTTCCTTGAGAATATTCCTGCATGTAGATACCGTTGCCTTCCTTGTGAACAGTTACTTTACAGTAAATAGACAGCGCGTTTACCACAGACGCACCCACTCCGTGCAAACCTCCAGAAACTTTGTAACCTCCGTCTTCTGCACCGAACTTTCCTCCAGCGTGGAGTGTCGTCATGATAGTTTCAAGCGCTGAAACTTTTGTTTGTTTGTGAATATCAACAGGAATACCTCGTCCGTTGTCTGTTACTCGGATTCTGTTTCCTGGTAGGAGTGTTACTTCGATGTCGTTTGCGAAACCACCCATGGCTTCGTCACGAGAGTTGTCAAAAATTTCCCAAATAAGGTGATGTAGTCCGTCGAGTCCTGTTGTACCAATGTACATTCCCGGTCGCTTTCTAACTGGTTCTAGTCCTTCGAGAATCTGTATCGCATCTGCACCGTAGCTATCCTTCTTTTCTGCTTTTTTAGCCATATTTTGTGATTTGTTATGCGAGTAATTATAGCAAAATTTCGATATCATCACAAGGAAAAAGTGATGGATTTTGTGGTGATTTTGTACTTGACAAATACCATCAAAAGTATTATAATAGTGGTAGATTTGCTTAACCCGTTTCCGGCCCTATCGGGCAAGGAGTTGACATGAGCCAGAACAAGCGAAACCGCCTGCGCCCTGTGATGATGAATGAAATCGTTGCAGGCCAGACGTACATCCAGTTCGTCGTGTGGGGGAATTTTTCGCTAAGCCTTGAAACAGTTGTCTTCCATGGAAGACCCTTCAAGGCCAACGACTCTTACACCCGAGGAGGATGCTGGGCGATGAAAAGCGACCAGAGAGTATTTGGAAGGGCATACATGGCTGATGTCGGTGCGGATCCAAATCGTCCCAACAACTGGCACAGGATCTTCCGACATACAGCACGCAACGAGGCCCGCCTGCGAGATATCGTCAAGAGACGAGCTCTCAGGGAGTACCTCAAGCTGGTCGGGCTGTAACCACCCACCCCCGCAACAAGGACCTCGCGCAGTACGCGCCCGGTGCTGTTCGGGGTTTTTGTTTACCTGAATTTTACTGGCTTGACAAGCCTATGATATAAGGTTATTATTTACTCAGCCCAAAGGAGGGCCAATGAACCAGTATACCAAGACAGTCTTCACGACGATCCCCTTCATCGTTGCTGCGTGGTACTTTCAGAAGAGTCACGACAACAGCATCGAACTCGGTCGCCGGGCTGAATCGGCACTCCGCACTGCAGAAGTGCGGTTGGCCGGTGCGCTGGCAAGCGGGACTGACCCGCGACGACTCGTCGAAAGCTGTACTGGGATCACGGGTATCACCTGCAAAAGCAATGGCGACACCGTTACGATGTCATTCTTCCCCGATGAGAGTCGGGAGAAGCCGTACGAATCGAGGGTGTGGCTTATCAATGGCCGCAAACTCGAGTTCATCGGGTTGGCTGATTAGCCAACCCCAGCCAGGAGGGCAATTGTCTGAAAACAAGCTGTTCTTTTGCAATCTCGGACTGGTGATCTTGGTCATCCTCATGATCGCCATCGGTTCTGGTATCATGCTGGCGCGCAATGCGAAGCATATCCTGAAGCCCACAGCATCGGTACGGCTGAAATAGCCGACCTACCCCGCCCCGAACAGAACCCTGCGCAGTACGCGCCCGGTTCTGTGCGGGGTTTTTTGTTTACATAAATTTCGATGTTATCACAAGGAACAAGTGATGAATTTTGTAATAATTTTAGCAATTGACAATATATAAAAATATATGTATTTTAAATAACTAGATAGTGACCCTACTGAAATGGGTCAGGAGGACAAGTATGAAGATCCTGAAATACGCACCATTGATTGTGATTGCGTTTCTGATAGGGGGCGCAAATTCGTTCATTCTCGGTAGCCGTGATCAAGGGAACTTGATTGATCACGGGGGTCGTGTAGTGAAAGAAATCGCACCTCCCCTCGAGGCTGCCACCCCGTTCGAGCCACATGGTGAATGGGTGGTCAAGGACCGCATCTACTCGGCACGTATCTCGCACAACCATGATGCGTCTGAAATCAGCCAGGTCGAAATGACGACCAAGTGGCTGACCGACCAGAAGTACAAGATTCTAGGAGTCGCCATTACAAGCTACTCCCCAAGAACCCGACGGCTTACAGAAGTTGAGGGAACCATCACCTACCAGGTTCCCAACTCGGTTCTGATTTCAGTCGAACCCGAGTAAAACCATCGTCCACCCCCGAACAGAACCCTGCGCAGTACGCGCCCGGTTCTGCTCGGGGTTTTTGTTTACATAAATTTTCTTGAATAAATCTTTTACGAGCACCCGCAAGCCTTGAGCTTGGTTTTGTCAACGACTCTGTAATCAGAGCTCATTGACAAATCAAGGCTGAGGACAGAAAAAACTTTTCGCTGGAAAAGTTTTTGTCTCGGAAAAGGTTTATTCAGGAAAATTTAAAAACCACTATGGGGTTGAATTTTTGTCTATTTTTCGCTATAGTTTCGACATATGTCAAACAGTATGAAGGACCTCTACTCCTCTCCAGAACTCGACCGAAAAGAGTACATTGAAGTAGATAGTAACGACCAAACTCTACGCAATGAGCTAGAGAGTAGAACAGATGCCGAGAGCGCTCGAATAAAGCGCTATTTGGCTATGGATGACCTTTCTCGAAAGGATGGTAGCCCTATCAAGGAAATAGCGGACAGAGTAAAGTCACTCGACACTTTCAAAAAATTCGACGTTATTACTATCCCAGAGATAGTTCCAATGGTTCAGACTTTTGACCTCTTTGACTTCCCCGCTAGTCACCCTGCTCGAAGCAAGTCAGACACATACTATGTAAACGAAGAATACATTCTACGAACTCACACAACTGTGATGTGGTGGTACTACTTCAACAGACCAGAGATAAAAGAAAAAATGGCAAAAGGTCTCGACATGGCTGTTATCTGTCATGGAAAAGTTTATCGAAAGGACGAGATAGATCGACGACACATGAACATCTTCCATCAGGTAGATGGACTATACATCTGTAAAAAATCTGAGAAAGAAATAAATCAGGATGATCTGAAAGATGTTTTGATCGAAGTCGCACAGTCTGTGTTCGGAAAAGAAATAAAATACAGATTTAACCCAGACACATTCCCATACACACACGACTCACTAGAAATGGAAGTAGACAAAGACGGCCAATGGGTAGAGGTTCTTGGTGCAGGTGTTGTTCAGGGTAGTGTTCTTGAGAAACTTGGAGTGGACTCTAACGTCTACAACGGATGGGCCTTCGGTTTCGGACTAGAGAGACTAGCTATCATATCTATGGAACTCCCAGACATCCGACTGTTATGGTCAGATGACGAGAGAGTGACAAAACAGCTGAAGCTAGGACAAAAGTTCGTGGAGGTTTCAAAGTTCCCTCCTGTTGTCAGAGATATTTCTTTTGTTGTAACAAATGACTTTTTACCAAATGACTATTTTGACTTAGTGCGAGAAAACGCTCCAGGACTTGTAGAGCAAGTTGAACTTCTAGATAAATACGAAAATGTGGCAAAGTTCGGTGAAGGAAAAGTAAGTTATGCATACCGAGTAACATACAGATCACTAGAAAAAACTCTGACGGGAGAAGAGGTGGACGCTTTACACAAAGGCTTAGAAAAAATAACAGCGGAAACATACAACGCAACAATACGATAATGCCTAGCATCACAAACCTAGTTACATATATTTTTCTTTTTGCATCTCTAAACTTTGAGGTGTTTATTTTGATGATCTATTTTCAGAATAGAGAAAATATGAAAGAAGAAGAGAAACTTGTGGCTGAAGGACCAACAGAATACCCTAGTGTTACCGCTATAGTTCCCTGCTGGAACGAAGAAAAAACAGTAGCGAGAACAGTGCATTCCCTACTTGAACTCGACTACCCAAAGGACAAGTTCAAAATAATGATTGTTGATGATGGTTCGACTGACAAAACTTGGGAAGTTATACAGCAGTTCAAAAATAATCCTCAAATAGAACTCCACACAAAGAAAAATGGAGGTAAATACACAGCACTAAACTATGGACTTTCAAAACTAACAACTGACCTAGTCGGATGCCTTGATGCTGACTCTTATGTGCACAAAGATACACTAAAAAAGATTGTTTACTATTTCCAAGACAAGGAAACAATGGCTGTAGCGCCGTCTATCAAACTCTGGGAGCCAAAATCCGTTTTGCAGTTACTCCAAAAAATCGAATACGGTTTCGGTATTTTCAACCGAAAGATGTTCCAGTACATGAACGCAATTTATATTACACCTGGGCCTTTCTCTATTTTCCGAAAAGAAGTGTTCGAAAAACTTGGACCATACAGACATGCGCATAACACAGAAGACATCGAGATAGCTCTACGTATGCAAGAAAACGGAATGAAAATAGTTCATGCTCACAACGCTTTCGTTTACACTGTTCCCCCAAACACAGTTAAAAAACTTTTGGTACAAAGAATCCGCTGGTCACACGGCTTTATTCAAAACGCAAAAGACTATCGATACATGTTCTTTAAGAGAAAATATGGAAATGTTGGCATGTTTGTTCTACCTATGGCTGTTATATCTATAATGTCAGTACTTTTTATTTCTAGCCTATCTATTTTTAGCATAATACGTTCTGCTGTTAACCAATATGTTATTTTCCAAACTGTTGGATTTAACCCCCACTGGCCAACATGGAACTTTGACCTGTTTTATGTAAACACACAGATCATTACCCTGCTTGGACTAGCTACAGCTGTAGGAACTATCACTTTTGTGGTCATATCAAAGAAAATGTCAGAGGGCAAACTGGACCTTGGTATGGATTTGATTTATTACCTATCTTTGTATATGTTTATTGCACCGATATGGATAATAAAGGCTAGTTGGAATGCATTATTTAGCGTAAAGACTAAGTGGAGGTAGAATATATAAACTAAAAATATGAACAAAAACCCAATCAACTGGAAACAATACCTATTTTCATTCACAATAACTGCGGTGATTTTTGCTACTGCAATAATGACAAGTAACTACTTTGCCCAGAAAAGAGTAGACGAAATACGAGGAATACAAGACAAAATCGCGATCGACACTCTGTCTTCAGAGACTCAATTTTCTCTTCTGGAAGAGTCATCATGTAAAGATATTGGCACAGGTAGCCTTTCTACAGAACTTGGAACTTTGGAGGAAAAACTTTCATACACAGAAAGAGAACGAGGACAAAATGATCCAGAAGTTCAGATTTTAAAGAAATACTATTTCCTACTTGAAATCAAAGACTATTTGTTAATGAATAAAATAAGCCAGAAGTGTAAGAAAACTCCAATATCAATAATCTATTTCTATTCACTAGGCGACAAATGTACAGACTGTGAAAAAGAAGGCTATGTCCTAACTAGACTACGAGAAAAGTACCCTGATCTACGTGTTTATTCTTTTGACTATAATTCCGACTTATCTGCTGTAAAAACCCTTATTTCTATCAACAAGATAAAAGATGAGATGCCAGCTATAATCATTAAGGATAACGTGTATTACGGCTTCCAGAGTATAGAAGACATAGAGAAAGCAGTGCCAGAACTTAAGAAACTAAAGGTTAGCACGACAACTCCAGTAAGATAAAAAACAGTCTCCACATGGAGACTGTTTTTTATTCGCCAAATTTATATCCAAGATAGATACCAAGAAAACCACCAACAGCACTTCCTATTACCCCACTCATAGAAAACATACTACTGTCCCAAAGTGATGGAATGAACCCACCCAATGCCGACCCAATAAAAAGCCCTGTCCAAACTAATTTAGTTCGCTCCATATAATAATTATAACATTATTAATTCTTAATATACTTTTCTGTTCGCCACTTTCTACCCTTTCCTTTATTTAAATTTTTGAAAAATGGGGTTAGAGCATGGCAATTTGGACAAAGTAGGCGAAGATTGCTTTCCAAGTTATTTTCAGAGTTACCATCAATATGATCTATTTCAAGAGGAACATTTCCTGTAATTAGGTGCTTATTATTCCATCCACATTGAGAGCATTTATTTCCGTATTTTTCAAATAGATAACGTCTCAAATGACCAGATATATTTCCAGAAGTTATGCCAACATTACCAGTATTTAAACCATTCCTCCAACAAACTAACCAAAGTTTATACCGATGATTCATCTGACATTTATTTGAGCAGTACTTTATTTTATGACGTAGAGTCATATTAATTCCACAACCCACACAATTTCTACATTGTTTCATATGTATAAATTATAAGTGAACTATAGTTCACTATCAATATTAATTGTGGATAACAAAAAACTCCTGCTCGGAGTTTTTTGTTTGGAGCCACCTGTCAGGCTCGAACTGACCCGCTTCCGATTACAAATCGGATGCTCTACCAACTGAGCTAAGGTGGCGTATTCAACTGTTAACGAAAATTCCCTGTCAGGAACTTCCTTAATCTAACATGTTATAAAACTTTTTTCAACTA
>CAYQQL010000020.1:0-2292 GCA_964420095.1 uncultured Candidatus Saccharibacteria bacterium
TCAAAAAGTGGAAAGAAATATTATTATCCATGGTGTGGAACAGTAAAAAGAATCAAGCCTGAAAATCAAGTTCATTTTGCATCGATAGAGGAGGCCAAAAAAGCTGGCTATACAGCAGGAGGTAATTGTAAAGGGTTAAAGTAGTTTCATCGCAGATTTTTCCACTTGTTAATTTTAGTTTGATTAAAATTGTGATATAATTTTATACATGCAATATCTAACATTTATAGAGAGAGTTAAGGCTTTGTTTACAAAGAAAAGAATTATATGGGGATTGGTTGTGCTTTTTGTTGTTTTTATTGGATGGTTCTTTTTTATTAGAAAACCAAGTAACACAAAAATCCAGACAGCTACTGTCGTAAGAAAGGATATAAAAAGAACAGTCCTAACTACTGGTCAGGTGGTGAGTGAAATAGATCTGAGTCTCAGTTTTCAGTCTAGTGGAGTCGTAAAGCGAATATACGTAAAGGAAGGCGACAATGTGCGTGCTGGTCAAACTCTTGCGGTGCTTGATCAAGGTAATTCATCTGCGAGCCTAGAAAGTGCAAGAGGAACTTTGGTACAAGCGCAAGCAAATTATGAAAAGGTAAAGTCTGCTGCTACCAATCAGGACATCGCTGTTAGTCAGGCTGCAGTGGACACTGCGAGTGCTACTTTGGAAAATGCAAAGCAGGATTTGTTAAATGAAATTTCAAACGCGTACAGTAGTGCAAATACAGCAATTCTTTCTTACAGTAATAATCTTTTTTCTAATGCACAGTCATCTTCTCCACAGTTTGGTGTGGCTGGAACAGTTCAAACAAACGCTCAGTCAGTTAGCAATGCAAATAATGACAGAATAGTAATTAATGCCATGCTTCCAGACTGGCAAATAAAAGTTTCTACATTGTCTGATTCAAATATGGATCAGATTGCCACTGAATCACTTGCTAATCTAGTAAAAATAAGTAGTTATTTTAGTAATATTATAAATATTTTAACTAGTTACACACAGATCACGACAGGTGGAAGTCAAACAACATTGACCACATACCAGACAAACGTTGCAACAGGCAAAAGTACTGTGGATGCTTCTTATACAACTATACTTAATTATATACAGGCAATTAAAAGTGCAAACTTTGCTTTAGCTCAGGCGAAAGCATCTTTGGCACTGAAACAAGCTCCATCACGACCAGAAGACATAAGTATTGCAGAGGCGCAAGTTATATCTGCACAAGGTCAATACGACTTAGCTCTTTCAAACTTGAACAACACTATGATAGTTGCACCCGAAAGTGGAACTATTACTCAGGTTGATATCAAGTTGGGTGAACAAGCAACCGCAATGAAAGAAGTTATAAAACTTCTTAATGTTGGTGAGCTCCATACAGAAGCACAGGTAAGTGAAGCTGACATCGCATCTGTTGTTGTGGGTCAGACAATAGACAATACATTTGATGCACTGGGTCCAGATAGACACTTTGAAAGTAAAGTTTTGACTGTGAACCCGGCTTCAACTCTTGTTTCTGGTGTTGTTAACTACAAAATTACAGGATCACTGGATAATATTCCAGAAGTTAGACCAGGTATGACATCAAACATGACTATTCTTGTTGCAGAAAAGAAATCAGTACTTACGATACCTGCATCATCGATAATTAATCAAGACAATAAGAAAGTGGTGAGAGTAGTAACTGATACAAAAACAAAAACTTTCATACAAAAAGAAGTTTCAATCGGACTTGAAGCAGACGGAGGTGACACAGAAGTTATTTCTGGTCTAAGTGAGGGTGATGAGGTTGTAACATTTATAAAGTAATGCCTATTATAAAAACTGAAAATTTACAGAAAGAGTACATTAGTGAAGGTGTATCAACACATGTTCTGCATGGAGTAAATTTTACAATGGATAAAGGAGAGTTTGTCGCTATTATGGGACCTTCTGGTTCTGGTAAATCCACATTGATGCACATACTTGGTTTTCTAGATAGACCAACATCTGGAATATTTGAGTTCGAAGGAACTGATACGAGGAGTCTAAGTAAAGATTATCTGGCTAAACTTCGAAATGAAAAAATTGGTTTTGTCTTTCAGTCATTCAACCTTCTTCCACGAACAACCGTGCTAGACAATGTAAAACTTCCACTAATGTATAGTGACAAGAAAAACCAAGATGATCTAGCTAAACAAGCTCTGGCAGATGTGGGGCTATCTCACAGATTAAACTACTACACAAACCAGATTTCTGGTGGAGAAAAGCAGAGAGTGGCCATAGCAAGAGCATTGGTAAACAGTCCTGCAGTTATTTTT
>CAYQQL010000020.1:2302-10104 GCA_964420095.1 uncultured Candidatus Saccharibacteria bacterium
AGTCAGGTAACGCTGTGCTTTCTATTCTTCAAGAACTTAATAACAAAGGGAACACGATTATTCTAGTAACGCACGAACAAGACACCGCTAATCACGCAAAAAGAATAATAAGAATTAGAGACGGCCAAATTATTTCAGATGAAATAGTTAAAGATAGAGTAATTGCAACTATAGACGGAGATTTGAAAAAATAATAGGAATTTTTTGAATGATTACTACTATAAAACAAACAGTAAAGAACCTACTTTCTAGAAAGGGTCGAACATTCCTTACGATGCTCGGTATTGTTATTGGTGTAGCAGGAGTGATTATTATTATTTCACTTGGTGCAGGGGCTCAAAGTTTGGTATTGGGTCAGGTAAATAAGTTTGGCTCAAATATTTTGAGTGTTCAACCTGGTAACAGTGATCCAAAGGGGCCTCCCGCACAAGTTTTTGGTGTTATTGTCACAACTTTGGTAAATGAGGATGCTGATGCATTCCGATCTAGTTCGCAGGTGCCACACGCTGTAGATGTAAATGCGACAGTTCGAGGAAATGTTTCAGTTACTTGGCAAAATAAGACAGTTGATACCAATATGCTTGGTGTAGATTCTGGATACGAGAATGTTGTTAATTTTACAATGAGAGATGGTGTATTTATTAACCCAAATGATGCAGATGGTGGAAGTAATGTAGTAGTACTTGGTTCCACTGTAGCGGACTCGATATTTAAAGGAACTGGTGTTAATCCTATTGGTCAAGTAGTAAAGGTTAGAACTACAAGTGCGACAGAAGGAGGCTCTCTGGGAGTCCCACTTCGAATAGTCGGTGTAATAGAACCAAGAGGTAGTGCATTTTTCCAAGACCAAGATGATCAAATATTTGTTCCACTTTCTATTGCTCAGGGACAACTTTTGGGAATAAAGCATCTACAAGCGATAAATGTAAAAGTAGACGATGCTTCTAATGTTGATCAAACAATTTCTGATCTAAATAGAGTTTTGAAACAGAGACATAATATAATAAGAGATGAAGATGCAGACTACACTATAAGAAATCAGGCAACTGCTATAGGACTTTTAACAACAATTACCGATGCATTAAGTTTGTTTCTTACATCGATGGCAGCGGTATCACTTTTGGTTGGTGGTATAGGGATATTGAACATCATGTTGGTTACAGTTGCAGAAAGAACACGTGAGATTGGACTTCGAAAAGCGGTTGGTGCAACAAATAAAAAAATATTAACTCAATTTCTTCTTGAATCTGGCATATTAACTTTTATTGGCGGTCTTATTGGTATAGTTGTTGGTGCCATAATGTCCTATCTTATGGCGCTTCTAATGAGATATATGGGATATGATTGGGAATATGTTATATCGCTTTGGTCAGTTCTTCTCGCAATAGGGGTGTCGATACTTACTGGAGTTATTTTCGGTTTGTATCCGTCGTATAAAGCATCAAAACTAGATCCGATAGAAGCACTAAGGTACGAGTAAAAACTATGTTACGACTAATTAAACAATCTATAAGAGCGTTGTCCGCCAACAAAGGCCGAACTATTTTGACTATGCTCGGTATTGTTATTGGTATTGCTACAGTGGTGCTGGTACTTTCTGCTGGTGCTGGTTTCCGAAGTTTGATTGATTCACAAGTTGCAACGCTTGGAACAAATACACTTTTCGTACAAGTCAGAGTTCCACCAACTACAAAAAATAGAGCTGCAGGAGGACAGGGAAGAACAGGAACAGAAGCAGCGGGATTTTCTGGTTTTACTATAAGTAGTTTCAAGCAGAGAGATTTGGATGATATTAAAAAACTTGGAAATGTGTCAGGTAGCTACGGTATTGTTACGGGTCAGGCAGGGGCTAGTTACAGACAGAATAAAAAGTTTGTAATTTACTACGGTGCTGGAGCGGAAAGATTCAAAATTGA
Organism: uncultured Candidatus Saccharibacteria bacterium; assembly: GCA_964420095.1. Taxonomy (GTDB): domain Bacteria; phylum Patescibacteriota; class Minisyncoccia; order Phycocordibacterales; family DATDWN01; genus C7867-006. Next base: position 4,219 of record CAYQQL010000020.1, read on the forward strand.
TAAAACAAAGCTAACATCTGGAAGATTTTTTACAGAAAGTGAAGATAACTCTGGTAGCCAAGTAGCGATTCTTGGAAGTAATGTTGCAAAAGACCTTTTTGGACAGGATGACCCAATAGGCAAGCTTATGCGTGTCGGTTCTTTAAACTTCAAAGTCATAGGAGTATATGAAGCACAAGGCGCAGTGGGTCAAAATGATGATTTGGTTTTCATTCCTCTCATTACTGCACAAAAGAAACTTCTTGGTGTTGATTATCTAATGGTTGGAATAGTAGAGCTCAAGGATATTAATGAAGCAGAAAGCACAGCAGAACAAATAAAAGTGATAATGAGAAGAAACCATTCGATCACAAATCCAGATAAAGATGACTTTTCTGTTCAGACACAGGCTCAAGCACTAGAAACATTCAACACAATTTTCGGTGGAATTACTTATCTACTCATTGCAATCGCTGCTATTTCATTGATTGTTGGTGGTGTTGGAATTATGAATATTATGTATGTTGTAGTAACTGAACGTACAGCAGAAATCGGATTGAAAAAAGCCATTGGAGCAAGGGAGAGAGATATTCTCGAAGAGTTTCTGGCTGAAGCAGTAATAGTAACGATAATAGGAGGGGTTATTGGTCTTATTTTCGGAAGTCTTTTGGGATATGTTATTTCAGTGGTTGCGCAGTCTTTTAACTTGGATTGGGCTTTTAAGGTGCCTTTGTATGCAATATTTATTGCATTCGGAGTTTCCGGCGCGATTGGAATTTTCTTTGGAGTATTTCCGGCACGAAGCGCAGCGAAGATGGATCCGATCGAAGCGTTACGCTATGAATAATATAAAACTTCCACATTTGGACAATTTCTGCGTTGAAACTTCAAAAATTCTCGTCACCTTATGCTCGATAAGGCTCCTCGCATTTTTTCGTTCCGCCTTGAACTTGTCTCAAATCTAAAAGTTTTAATTTTGTAATTATATATTTAGTGGTTTTTTATATTAGAAAACCGCGAGACGCGTGAGACTTGCGTCTCGCGATTCTCGCGGTGGTTAGAAGTTGGGCTTTGGGCCGAGCGGGTCCAGTGGCTGGAACCTATCACCAAGGTACTGGCCGTAGGTGATCCAGTTACCACGGCAATAAGCCTCAACCATCGTTTCTTGAACGACCTCAGGATTGGGAAGGTGGTACCTTCGACGCCACTCCTCCAGACCAATGATAGTGACAAGCTTGACGAACTTCTGCATGGCGGCATGAGTGAAGCTCTCGCCGTTCTTGAGGTCAAACTTCAAGTTCACTGTGAGGCCGGGACCGTTGATCCAGACAGCGTTGTTCGTCGAGTATTCATCTTCGCCGGTATCAAGAGTGACGTCGAGCTCTTCCGTGAGCCTTTTGAACTCACGTGTGAAGGCTCCCCGAACGACACCATGATGAGTTTCGGTGATGAAGTTCACCGCCTCGAACCAAACCATGAGTGTTGCCTTACCACGAAACATCGTGGTCATGACCTCGATCAGGTTCGCCCCGCACACCTTGGTAGGCATGTGGTTCTGCTGAGCCGGCGCGATTGGGTTCACGAACCGCCATGTCATAGTCGTGCGCTGGAGCTTTTTCATTGCTCTCTCCTTGCTGTCATATAACTTGGGTCTACCAAGTGCCTAGCATAATACCAGGACTAGTAACAGCAATCTAGATTAGATTATGCATATATTTATATATAGTGTCAATAGTTACATAATTTAAATTGAAAAGTGGATAAAATGTGATAGTATTTCAACTAATTATGGAATACACGATACTTTTATTTTATAAATACGTTCATATAGAGAACCCAGAACAACTACGGGATGAGCAGAGGGTACTTTGTGAAAAGTTGGGTCTAAAGGGTCGCATTATCGTTGCACATGAAGGTATCAACGCTACTGTAGAAGGCACAACGGAAGCTACAAACGAATATCTAAAGGTCTACCTAGCTGACCCACGTTTTACAGATACTCATATAAAGAAAAGTGTTGGAACGGGGGATTCATTTCCAAAACTTTCAGTTAAAGCGAGAAAAGAAATAGTTTCTCTTCATCTTGAAAACGATATAGATCCAAACCAAATAACTGGAGTTCATTTGAAGCCAGAGGAACTAAAACAGTGGTACGAAACTGGAAAAGATTTTGTTGTAATTGATTTTAGAAATGACTATGAGTTTAAAGTTGGTAGATTTAAAAATTCTATCATGCCAACATTGCAAAACTTTCGAGATATTCCAAAAGCGCTTGGAGAAATAGAAGATTTGAAAGATAAAACGGTTTTGACTGTATGTACTGGAGGTGTGCGTTGTGAAAAAGCTTCTGGACTTTTGAAACGCGAAGGTTTCAAAGATGTGTATCAGCTAGATGGAGGAATGGTGACATATATGGAAAAGTTTCCAGCACAAGAGTTTGAAGGTTCTCTATATGTTTTCGACAAAAGAATCACAATGACTTTTGATCCAGCAGATAAACACAAGGTAATAGGCGCGTGCGATAAGTGTGGAACTGCATCAGAAAGATATGTAAATTGTAAAAACCCTAGATGTAATAAACATATTATTTGTTGCGAGGGTTGTTCTGAGGAGGATGGTCGCTCATTTTGCAGTGATGAATGTAAAAGTATTGTTTATTCTGTAGCCTAAAATAAAAATGAATTATAAAACAGAATGGGATTTGAGTGTTTTTTACAAGAATGAAAATGATCCCAAAATAGAGAAAGATATAAAGGAGGCTGAAAAAGCTTGTGTAAGTTTTGAAAAAAAATATCGTGGAAAGGACTACACTTCTACATCAAAAAAGCTTTTGGGTGCAATGAAAGACTATGAGAGTCTGGTAAAAGCAGTATCTGGAGCAAAAGCTAGTAGATATTTCTATCATAGAAAGGATTTGAATTCTGAAGATAATGTTGCTGGGGCAATGTTAACAAAAATAGATAATATACTAACGAAAACTCTAAATAAGTTAGTATTTTTTGATATCGATCTTTCAAAGATCCCAGTAAACAAACATAAAATTTTCCTTGCAGATAAAAATCTAGCACCATATACTTTTTATCTGAAAAAGATTTTTGAAAACGCAAAACACATGCTTTCTGAAAAAGAAGAACAGTTGGCAAGTTTACTTTCACAAACAAGTTCTAGTATGTGGGTAGATGGTCAGGAAAAACTTTTGAACATTCAGACTGTAGAATTTAAAGGTGAAAATATTCCAGTGCCAAAGGCAATGTCTATTCTGGCAGATTTACCAAAGGACGAGCGTCACGAGCTTGGAAACAAGATAAATCAAACACTAAAGTCAGTTAGTTTCTTTGCGGAGTCAGAGTTGAATGCTGTTTATAACTTCAAAAAAGTAATGGATGAGAGGAGGGGATTCAAAACTCCATATGACAGTACGCTTTTGAGTAATCACAATGATCCAAAGACAATAAAAATACTGACTGATGTAGTTACAAAGAATTTTGGTATTAGTCACAGGTTTTATAAGCTTCACGCAAAGCTTCTAAAGGAGAAGAAACTATCTGTTTCCGATAGGTCTGTGAAAATAGGGGAAATAAAGAGAAAGTTTGATTACGAAACTTCTGTAAAAGTTGTTGGTGATGTTTTTGAAAAGGTTGGTCCAGTGTATAAAAACATATTCGATAAAATTGTTAAAAATTCACAGGTAGATGTTTATCCAAAAAAGGGAAAAACCGGTGGAGCTTACTGTTCTGGTGGTTATGATGTTCCAACTATTATACTTTTGAACCATACAGACGACTTACGTTCACTAGAAACTCTTGCTCATGAGATGGGTCATGCTGTTCATACAGAAATAGCAAAAGTTCAACCAGTTTTGTATCAAGATTATTCATACTCTACAGCAGAAGTAGCTAGTACATTTTTCGAGCAGGTTACTCTTTCAGAAATTGAGGACCAATTTACAAACGAAGAAAAAATTATTTTGCTTCACAACAAAATAATGGGAGACATTTCTACTATTTTCCGTCAGATTGCTTGTTTTAACTTTGAGCTAGAGTTACACAACAGAATTCGCGCAGAAGGACAGCTTTCAAAAGAAGATATGGCAAAACTTTTGCGAAAACATCTCAAGTCTTATCTTGGGGAAGCATTTAACGTAACAGATGATGACGGATATTACTTTGTTAGTTGGTCACATATTCGAAGATTTTTCTACGTTTACACATATGCCTATGGACAGTTAATAAGCCGAGCACTGTTTGAAAATTGGAAGAAAGATAAAAAGTATGCAGAGAAAATAGAAAAGTTTCTGTCTCTTGGTGGTTCTATGACACCAGAAGAAATATTCAAAAAAGTAGGAATTAACGTAAAAGATCCAAAATTCTTTGAATCTGGCTTGAAAAGTATTGAAAAAGATATAGAAAAATTAGAAAAACTAACAAAATAGTTTAAAAATTATTTTGTTATGTTATACTAGAATTAAATAAAATTATTTAATTCTGGTAATGAAAAGATTTTTCTACTACACTCCAATTTTTCTCCAGAAAGTCGGCTACATCGTTTTTTTCATAATATATAAAATATTTCTAAGTATAGAAGTTCGAGGTAAAGAAAATTTTAAAGGTTTAAAAGGCCCAGTTATAATTGCAGCAAACCATACAAGCGAGTTGGATGTAACTACATCTGCTATGACTTTGCCTTTTTTCTCACCACTTTTGCCAATGTACTATGTTACAACTCCAAAGGAGAAATATAATACTTTTGGCTGGAGAAACTACATTTATGGCGGGATATTCTTTAACTGGTTGGGTGGTTACCCAATACATTCGGGTTTTAAAGATTACGAAATATCTCTAGAGAACCATTTGGAAGTTTTGGATAATAACGGGACAGTATATATTTTCCCAGAGGGTAAAAGGTCAGAGGATGGAAAGCCTGGACCTGCCCGTGGAGGACTTGGGTTTTTGGTTTTTGAAACTGGTGCAACTGTAGTGCCTATCGCAATAAATTCTTTCTATGGTTTGACCTGGAAAGAATTTTTGTTAAGAAAAAGAAAAGTAGTTATAGAAGTTCTAAAACCTATAACACTTGAAGAACTTTTTGAAACAGATGAGCCAGTAGTCGACGACTACAGAAGAGCCTCACAGATAGTAGTGGATAGAATCTCAGAAAAAATTTCTGTAAACTAAAAAAGAACCTACTTTCAATCGCCACGCGACTGATTTCAGTTCTTCTTGAACACCTCCTTTATGTAAACAATGAACGGTATGTAGGCTCGGAGTACCATCGCAACAGTGCGCGGGGCGACTTCGGCCAGGAACGCGAGAGCACGGTAGTTCAGAGCGAAGTGAATGCTATTCTTTCGCTGAAACATACCCCGGACGGATACTCGAGCAACTTCAGTGGTGGTGAGCCATGGAAACGCTCGGTAGATAGGCGCATCACATTTGAGTGCTTGCACCATCGGTGTGTTGACGACAGGTGGGAACGCCACCGAGATACTGACACCCACCTTCTTTAGACGTGGACGCCACTCCTCAGCGATTTTCCACACCGCTCGCTTTGACTCACCGTAGACCTTTGAGATCCCCGGCAGTTCAGTGAAAGCAGAGAGAGACGACAAGACCAGAACACTTGCGCTAGGGGATAGAATACCTTCGCATGAAGATAGGATATTCTTTGTACCCGCAACGTTAGTCCTGTGGCAGTACTCTTCCTCCTCGGCCGTGGCGTGCTCCTCTATGGTAACGCCTGCCGAGTGGATGAGTACCTGTATGCTACCATCTCCACCCAACGACAGACTAGCGAGTCTGACTCTCTGTTCGAGAGTGGACGACCATTCAGAGATGTCTTGTGTGATGATTTCAACACAAGCACCACTCCGCTCAAGCTCATCCTTGGCTTTCTGCAGTCCTTCTTTGT
>CAYQQL010000021.1:0-10046 GCA_964420095.1 uncultured Candidatus Saccharibacteria bacterium
TCACGAGATGTAAAAGGAAAGGGAATGATGGAGAAGTCAGTAAAGGTTGGTGAAGAAATGGCAAAGAAAGCTATCGCATTAAAAGTCGAGAAGATAGTTTTTGATCGAGGAGGATTTATTTATACAGGTGCAGTTAAAGCTTTGGCTGATGGAGCAAGAGCTGGAGGACTTAAGTTTTAATAAAAACATATGGATACAGACGTAATAAAAACAGAAGAAGTTTCAGCAACAACTCTACCAGTAGAGGCTACTATTCCTGCACAGGATAACCGAGGAGGAAGAGAGTTCAAGAAGAACTCACGAAAAGGCGCTCCAAGAAGAGAGGCTCGTGTTAAGCCTGAATTCGATCAGAAACTTATCGGAATCCGAAGAGTGACTCGTGTTGTTACTGGAGGACGAAGATTCTCATTTTCAGTTGGTGTAGTTATTGGTGATCGTAAAGGACGAGTTGGAGTTGGAATGGGTAAGGCTGGAGACACTCCTGTTGCTATCGACAAGGCAGTTCGAGACGCTCGAAAGAATATGATCAAGGTGAACTTAACAAAGCATGGTTCAGTTCCACATGATGTAAAAGCAAAGTTTTCTGGATCACAAGTTCTTATCATGAGAGCTCCAGGAAAGGGAGTTCTAGCAGGTTCATCTGCTCGTGTTGTTCTAGAGATGGCAGGAATCAAAGAGGTTAGTGCTAAGTTTTTCTCAAGATCAAAGAACAAGATAAACAACGCAAAAGCTACGATAAAAGCTCTTCAGATGTTGAAGCCAGCTAAATAATTTAAAAATATATGCAAAGTCACGAACTAAAAAGAGTAACAAAGAACAAGAAGCACCGACAGATGGGAAGAGGTGGAACTCGTGGAAAAACTTCTGGACGAGGTACAAAGGGACAGAACGCTCGAGCAGGTCACAAGAAGCGACCAGAAATCCGAGACTTCATAAAGAGACTTCCAAAGCTACGAGGACGAGGAAAGAACTTGAACACAAGTATCCAGTCAAAATTCTCTACAGTAAACTTGGGTCTATTGAACAAACTATGTAAAAATGGAGATGTTGTTTCTCCAGAATCATTGGTAAAGTACAACGTACTAACAATGTCTAAAGGAAACCTTCCAAAAGTAAAGATTTTGGCAACAGGCGCACTAGATAAAAAACTAAGTTTTGAAGGATGTCTTGTCTCAGCTACTGCTAAGACTGCTATCGAGAAAGCTGGTGGTAGTGTAAAATAAATACTATGAAAGAATTCTTTAATAAATTTTCACTCGTCTTTGCAGATAGAATCCTGAGACGAAGAATATTTTTCACACTTTTTGCTTTAGCTCTTTTTAGAGTTTTAGCTTCTATTCCTGTTCCAGGAGTTGATCGTGGAAGACTTGCACAGTTTTTTACAAGTAATGAGTTTTTTGGTTTGCTTAACATTTTCTCTGGAGGAGGACTTTCACAGCTTTCTATTGTGATGCTTGGAGTAGGTCCTTACATTACAGGGTCTATCATAATGCAACTTTTGACTATCATGTCTCCACGACTAAAGGAGATGTATCAGGAAGAGGGTGAGGCTGGAAGAATGAAGTTTGCACAGTACTCTAGATTAATCACCGTTCCTCTTGCTGTACTTCAGTCTTTCAGTTTTATAAAACTACTAGAGAGTCAGAGTGTAATAGCACACCTTCCTCCTCTTGCTTTGGTTACAAATATTTTAGTAATAACAGCCGGATCAGTTCTGTTGATGTGGGTTGGTGAGCTAATCACAGAGTATGGTATCGGAAACGGAATGAGTTTGATTATTTTCTCTGGTATCGTAGCGTCTCTTCCTACAGTAATTTCACAGTTAGCTTTCTCATTTGATCCATCACAGATTCCTGTTTATCTAGCATTCGCAGTTATTGCAGTTATTGTTATTGTTGCAGTGGTTATCATCACAGAAGCAGAAAGACCAATACCAGTTACATATGCAAAGCAGGTAAGAGGAAACAGGGTATACGGTGGAACATCTACATACCTACCACTACGAATAAACCAAGCAGGAGTTATCCCAATTATCTTTGCGCTTTCCATTCTTCTTTTCCCACAGATGATTTTGAGATTTTTGGAAAACTCTTCTAACTCAATAGTTCAAGCAGTTTCATCTGCAGTTCTAACAGTTCTAGCAAACAGTTGGTTCTACGCTATTGCATATTTCTTGCTTGTGTTTATCTTCACATATTTCTACACAGCAGTTACATTTGATCCAGATCAGATTTCAACTAACCTACAGAAGAACGGAGCGTTTATTCCAGGAGTTCGACCAGGAAAATCAACTTCAGAACATATTGCTCGAATACTTACTCGACTAACTTTAGTTGGCGCATTGTTCCTAGGTTTCATTGCAGTTCTACCTCTTATTATGCGAGGTGTTACAGGAATCACAGCAGTTTCAGTTGGTGGTACAGCATTGCTTATCGTTGTATCAGTAGTAATCGACCTTATTAAACGAGTTGATGCACAAGTTTCTATTAGGGAATATTAATTTATTTAACAAAAAAGACCTCTCAAGTAGAGGTCTTTTTTGTTACAATGTCAATTGGTATTTTTTAGTGATTATGCTTTTATATATACAGGAGGGGTTCTCATGAGGATGGTGATAGCTGATAGGCGAGGAATCGTCGCTGCGGCGATCCTCAGGGATCTCCTGGTGGACGTTAAGCCTGGTGGAAGTGTGAAAATGGCGCTTGAGTGGCATGAGCTTTTGCCACTAATTCAGTCTGCTGGCAGGGTAACAGTGCTATCTGCACAGATTATCCCCGGCTTTAAGACTGCCACTGAGTTGGCTCGTCGGGTAAAGGAAATAAATGGCAAGGCTGTATTCTTCGTCTACAACGGTACGGACGAAGAGTACGGTCCGGAAGTTGATTTCGCAATACCCAGAGTTCCTCCAGGTAAGCTGGTAGCTAATAGCATCATTCCGTTTCTGAAGACCGTCATCAGGGATGAGACAGTGGGGCAGATGCCGTTGTTCTACTAGTTTCCTGTGCCGTGGGGTGAAAACCCCACGGCATCGTCGTATCTCAACTTTATTTTTTTTGCTATACTCATCTTATGACACCAAAAACTTTCATATTTTTCGGTCCTTCAGGTGCCGGAAAGGGAACACAAGCTAGAATTTTAATCGATCATTTACAAAGTGTTGATCCAGAAAGAAAGACTTTATATATTGAAACTGGTAGACGCTTTCGAGAGTTTATGACAGAGGCTTCATTTACATCTATGAAGACTAAAGAGTTAATAGATGGAGGAGGTCTACTGCCAGAATTCCTGCCAATTTGGCTTTGGTCAGAATATTTTGTTAGACATGTTAGTGGTGATGAGCATATGATACTCGACGGTCTCTCTAGACGAGCACACGAGGCACCAATACTTAATTCTGCAATGAAGTTTTATAACAGGGAAAAGCCGTATGTGATTATGATTGAAGTTTCTCGTGAGTGGGCAAGAGAAAAGTTGCTCGCAAGAGAAAGAGGAGATGATAAGTTGGAGCAAATTGAAAAAAGATTGGATTGGTTTGAAAATAATGTACTTTCTGCAGTAGAGTATTTTAAGAATAATGAATTTTACAATTTCATAACTGTAAACGGTGAACAGTCTATCGTAGAGGTAAACAAAGAGTTGATGTCTAAACTTGGATTATAAAATGGCAATAAATATAAAAACACAGGAGGAAATAGAGATAATGAGAGAGGGTGGCAAACGTCACGCTTATATTCTTGCTGAAGTTGCAAAAAAGGTAGCTCCGGGAGTTTCTACACAACATCTAGAAGACTATGCACAAAAATTGATTCACGAAGGTGGTGACACTGCTGCATTTTTGAACTACACACCACACGGTGCAAAAAGACCTTATCCCGCAGCACTATGTGTTTCTGTAAACAACGAAATCGTTCACGGAATACCAAACGAAGATCCGCTTATTTTGCAGGATGGTGACATCGTTTCTCTGGATCTCGGTCTGGTTCATCAAGGACTTATTACAGACAGTGCTATAACGGTGCCAGTCGGTAGTGTTCTAGAGGAAGATAGAAAGTTGCTTGAGCACACTAAAGAGGCTTTGTACCTCGGAATTAAGGCCGCCAGAGGGGGCTCTAGGGTTGGCGATATAGGGGAAGCAATAGGAACATTCGCCAGAGGTTTAGGTTACGGTCTTTCAGAAGGCTTGGCTGGACATGGCGTGGGATACAAAGTTCACGAAGACCCTTATGTACCAAACGAAGGAAAGAAAGGCACAGGAGAATTGTTAAAGCCTGGAATGGTCATTGCAATAGAACCAATGCTTACTTTGGGTACAGATAAAATAGTTCTAGCTCGTGATGGTTACACATATAAAACAGCAGATGGAACTAATGCTGCTCACTTTGAACATACAGTCGCCATCACAGACGGCGACCCGATAATATTAACTAAATAATAAAGACATGCATCCAAAAAAAGAAAGAACTTTTGTGGCAGTAAAGCCAGACGGAGTACAGAGGGGCCTGATTGGTGAAGTCATTTCTCGTTTTGAAAGAGTGGGGTTGAAATTAGTTGCTATGAAAATGATCGTTGCTGATAAAGAGCAAATCATAAAGCATTACACACTTGATCCAGAGTGGAGACGTATAACTGGAGAGAAAACAATAAAAGGATATTTGGATAAGGGGTTAACTCCTCCAACAAATGACCCTTTAGAAGTAACAGAAAAACTTCTCAATAAACTTTGGCCGTTCATGACTTCCGGACCTCTTGTTGCTATGGTGTGGGAGGGTGCACATGCACAAAAAATTGTTAAAAAAATTACTGGCGGTACAGAACCTCTTTCTTCAGATGTAGGTACAATAAGAGGGGATTTTGTTTTGGATTCATATGCTATGTCAGATGCAGATGAGAGATCTATCAGAAATGTCTTGCATTGTTCTGGTTCAGCAAAAGATGCAGAAGATGAGATAAAACACTGGTTCAAGCCAGAGGAAATGGTAAATTACCGTCTTGTTCAGGAGCAGATACTGTATGATGTAAATCTAGACGGTATTCTAGAATAATTCCAACCCATTTTGTAATTCCTGCAAGTTCCGTAGCAAAAAAACAGAGTTATAATGTTACCAGGGTCACTCATGATATTTTCCTCCTAAATAACATTTCGGGAGCCTTATATCTTTGTGTCACGATGAGCCTGATTTATTTTTGGTTCTGACGAATACATTTGCGGGCACCCACCTACTTTTTCGGTAGGGAAATATCGTCTGTGATCCCACTAGACCATCCACTTCAATGTGGATGTTTTAGTTTATGACATTTTTAGGTTACAATAAATCCATGTTTCAAAAGAGACTTTTTAAAAGACTTGTAGCTTTATTGCTAGTAATAGCCTTTTTCTATTTTGTAGATAATAAATTACATTTATCTTGGAACTACTGGTGGTTCGATAAACTAATGCACTTTGGTGGAGGATTTGCTGTGTCAATGGCTTTTGCTATTTTGTGTTTTTATTTTTCTCTATTTACTCAAAGTAAAGCAAAAGCTATAGGTTTGTCTTTGCTTTCTGTGTTGGTTGTTGGAGTTGCTTGGGAATTTTTTGAAATTTATGCTGAAATGACTTTTTTGTCAGATGGAGCTTCTTATATCAAAGATACTATCTTTGATATAGTCATGGATCTTTTTGGAGGTTATGTTGGTATTTTATATTCACTTAAATTTATAAAAACAAATGAGCGATAATTTGAAAATAACTTTTTATGGAGGAGTTGGAACAGTAACAGGTGCTAACTTTCTTTTGGAATCACCAAAGACAAAAATTGTTGTAGATTGTGGGTTACTTCAGGGAACGCCAGACGCTTTTGATGAAAATAAAAAACCTTTTGACTACGATGTAAAATCTGTGGATTTTCTTTTTATAACTCATGCTCATCTCGACCATATAGGGAGAGTGGGGAAGATAGTAAGAGAGGGTTTCCGTGGAACTATATATTCAACTCCAGAGACAAAGGAAATAGCTATGCCAATGCTTGCCGACGCACTAAAGGTCATGGAAATGAATGCAAAACAGTTGGGATTAAATGCCCCACAGGACAAAGTTGCCGAAGAACCGCTTTATACTTTGGCTGACCTCGACACAGCTTTTTCACTTTGGAAAACTATTCCATATCACACAGAAACAAAAGTTGGAGAAGATTTTTATGTTTATCTAAAGGATGCCGGGCACATACTCGGTTCTTCTATGTATGAGTTCAAATATAATGGTAAGAAAATAGTTTTCACTGGTGACTCAGGTAACTCACCAACACCTCTACTCAAAGATACAGAAGCTATAACCGATGCAGACTATCTTATTGTCGATAGTGTTTATGGTGATAGGAATCATGAGTCAAAAGAAGATAGAGATGCACGTTTCAGACAGATAGTCACAGAGACAATCCAGAGCGGTGGTACTTTGGTTATACCAGCATTTTCTATAGAACGAACTCAGGTAATACTTTATGAGTTGAACAATCTGGTAGAGGATAAAAAAATACCATCTGTTCCTATATACCTAGACTCTCCACTTGGGCAGAAAGTTACAAACATTTATGCTCAGCATATAAAGGACTTTAACGATGGTGTGCAAAAAGAAATAAAAGGTGGTGATAATATTTTCAATTTTCCAAAACTAACTATCACACGCGGTTCTAGAGATTCTCAGGAAATAGAACGTGCAGAAAGTCCAAAGATAGTTATCGCGGGTTCTGGTATGTCGTCTGGTGGGCGAGTGGTGTGGCATGAGTTACATTTTCTACCAGATCCAAAAAGCACCGTGCTTCTTATGGGCTACCAAGCTATTGGGACTCTGGGTAGACGGATACAAGACAAACCAAGGGAGATAGAAATAAAAGGCCAGATGATCCCAGTAAGGGCGAGAATAGAAATGATATCTGGCTACTCTTCTCACAAAGATTCAGACGGAATAGTTGGACTGGTAGAGAACACAGCAAAGGCAGTAAAGAAAGTTTTCGTGGTAATGGGTGAGCCAAAATCTTCAACATATCTGTCACAAAGACTTCGAGACGAACTTGAGGTTGATGCTATTTATCCTGAACGTGGAGTCTCATACAAATTGGATGTATAATTAATATATGGAACCACAAACTCCTTTAGCTTTGCCACCAGAACATAAAAACAATCGTAAGTTCATAATAATTGTTGTCTCACTTTTTGTATTAATTATGGTCGCAATTGGTTTTGTAGTTTTTAATAACCCTTGCTTTGAGGAGGATTATTTGGGTTATGAACTGGGTCCAAAATGTGCAAGTTCTTTAAAACCTTCTAATATAGATGTTTCTAATGAGATTAACATTTGGAAAATATATAGAAATGAGGAATATGGGTTTGAGTTACAAATGCCATCAGACTGGGTTGTTGAAGAAGTTGGTGTGCAGGGTGGAAGAATAAGTTTTACTTCAAAACAGAGATATGATTTCTGGCACAAGGGCGATATTGGAATGGATGGGGTTAGTGTGGATATGATTTTTGATAATAAGGACAGTTCAGAATATGACGATATCATTTCTACTTCCACCGCTATAATAAACGGTATAGATTTCAATGTATATGGTATGTCTGGTATGTACGGTTATGATGTGTATAGAACTTCAAATGCAGGTAGGATGTTTAGTTTTTCTATAATGACAGATGAAGCATATAAGGTTCTCTCAACATTTAAATTTATACCAACAAAATTATCTGCCTCAGTATATACGAAACCGTTTCAGAAAGGTGAATATGATTATTTTGGAACTCTAAATGCAAATGGATATATAGAAATTATTGATGAAGTATGTGACCCAAAAATGGAAGGGGATATTCCTTGCTCACAACTTACCAATTATAAATCTGCAGTATTTCACGTAACGGGTTCTGACAGTAGTTTGTTTATGTCTTGGTTGGGTGATACATATGATAATAGTCTCGTTGGGCCGGATAAAATAACATTGGGTTGTTACGACGGTAACAAAAAAATAATATCTTACATTAATTCTGGGGATGATGGCGTTGTCAAAAGTGAGATTAATAGTGGTGATTTGACTAGTATATTATCTAGTACAAAATCCTCACCTATAAAAATTCAAATGATAAAATCTTATGTTTCTGCCGGAAAAGGGGCACCACTTTGTTACTCGGTGTTTAGAAATTTTAAGGTTATAAAATAATAAATAACAAAAAACCGCCAGATGGCGGTTTTTTGTTTTACTTTGCTAGAGCTACTACTTTTGCAAAAGTCTCTGGATTCTCCTCAACTAGTGTTGCTAGGATCTTTCGGTCTAGTAGGATTCCTTTCTTCTTTAGTCCTCCCATAACTTTGCTGTATGAAGTTCCCATTTCCTTTAGAGCGTATGAGATCTTTACGTTCCACATGTTTCGAGCATCACCCTTTTTGTCCTTTCGGTGAGCAAAAGCAGAAGCACCTGCGTGGAAGATAGCTTCCTGTGCCTGTCGTTCCTTTGTTGATCTACCATTTCTAAAACCCTTTACTCGTCTGAGTATGTTTCGTCTTGATTTTAGTGCATTTACTCCTTTCTTTACTCTTGTCATGTTGGTGTGTTATTTATATTAAAATTATTTCTTGATGTAGAAAGCTATATCCTTGTTGCTCATATTGAAAGTAACATCTCTGTTAGATGCTAGCTGAGCTCTTCGAGACTCCTTTGCTCTAAAGTGGTTTCGGCCTGTAGCACGAGCTTTTATCTTGCCATTTTTACTGACCTTTAGTCTCTTTGTGAATGATTTGTTTGTTTTTGTGCTCATTTTATTTCTCGTGATTTTTTTATGCCTTCTCTATTATGACACTCAGTCCTTTAGGGCTTTTCTTGGCTGGATCAGCGATTTTGTACTGTTCCGTTATGAGCTTTAAGACTCTTGCCATTCTTTCCTCTAGGAACTTTATATCCATATACTTAGTTCTACCAGGTAGAAATAGGTCTACTTTTATACGATTTCCTTCTTTTAGCCACTCTGAGGCCTTTTTAGCTTTGAGTTCAAGATCGTGCTCTCCAGTGCCAACTTTTACCTGTATATTCTTGATTTCTACAGTGTGAGCCTTGGTTTTAGCCACCTTTAGCTTCTTGTTTTCGGCATACTGAAATTTACCATAATCCATGATTTTTGCAACTGGAGGGACGGCTTTTGGTGAAATCTCTATAAGGTCCAGACCAGCTTCGCGAGCCTTGTCCAATGCGTCTTTAAAAGAGAGTTCTCCAAGGTTTGTACCATCTTCCATAATTACACGGAGTGTTGGCGCAGTTATTTGGTTATTTATCCGTATGTGTGAAATATTGAATGAGTTAAATTAATAATCTAGTCACGAAAATATAGCATATTTATTGCTTTTTGGCTACTCTACCTTCAGGCTCTTTACTATTGATTCAAATATGGAGGTCGCAGACTGTTTATTGATGACATCTGGGACAGCTAAAGCTCTATCCATGTTTTCTGGGTCTATTGCTCCAGCGACTATAGTTATGAAGTCATCTGTAACAACAAGTGTCTTTTCACTTTCGATTTCAAAATAATATATAGTGTGGCCACAACCTTCTGCGCCTTCAAATATACTGTAGCCTTTTAGGTTTCCAAAAGTGACAGGGTCAATAAAACCAGGGGAGACAACTATTTTGCCATTTAGAAAGTTTTCTTCTGGTATGTAAGGGCTTACTGTTTGCATAGACTTAATTATGCTTTGGTTCACCAAATGCATTTCAACATTGAAGTCAGTAAGAGTTTTTATTGTGGTTGTGGCTTCGCCTTTAAAGTCGCAATAGTCGTGGTGCTCAAAGGGAACTTCGTGATGGATTTTAATAGAAGAAGTTGTCCCAGTCACCTTTAGCTTTTTGGGATATTGAAAAGAAATTCCCAAAGAAGAGTTTCTATATGAAGCAATATTCGTTTCTGCTGGTTTTGAGTTGGACTTTTTATAAAACAAAAAGGCAAGAATCAATATAGCTACAAGAATTATTATTAAAATATATTTTTTCATCTCTATTTTCCAGATTATAGCACAAGCAACATTGTTTTTGTTG
>CAYQQL010000022.1:0-9033 GCA_964420095.1 uncultured Candidatus Saccharibacteria bacterium
TAGGCGCGAATGGAAACCGTGCCGATAGTGTAATGGCATAAGCTGGCTTAACTGCAAGTCGTACTTGACAAGCAGATGCGAAAGCAGAACATAGTGAACCGACGGTCCGCGTTAGAGGCGGCCGGAGATTATCGGATAAAAGCTACCCTGGGGATAACAGGCTGGTTGTGCCTAAGCGTCCATAGCGACGGCACAGTTCGGCACCTCGATGTCGGCTCAAGATATCCTGGGGGTGAAGAAGCTCCCAAGGGTTTGGCTGTTCGCCAATTAAAATCTTACGCGAGCTGGGTTCAGACCGTGGAGGATTCCATTTTTTTTAGCTTGCTAAAAGTTTGGATTCTTCCACAATCTGAATCCTTAGAGGTTTTTTCGTTTTATGAAATAAGAATTAGGAACCAATCAAATCACGGCGGTCTGTCGTAAGACGGATTAAAGTTGATTTATATCGGTGGAGTCCAACATTTGTTGGATAATACCGAGGGAAGTCGGCAGCTTGCGATTACGCAACTGCACTTGGATTTTTTGGAACGGAAATACCGTTAAAAAAATCTCGGCGCCCGTAGAGACTAAACATCAACAACTCGCAAGAGTGAAGTTATAGTCCAATGCACAAAGTAATTTGTGGAAACATGCGTGAGACAGGTTGGTCTCCTATCTACTGTAGGCGTTGATTCTTGAGAAGATTTGCCCCTAGTACGAGAGGACCGGGGTGAACTGACCTCTGGTGTGTGGGCTGTACTGCCAAGTGCACTGCCCAGTAGCTATGTCGGGAATGGATAAACTCTGAAAGCATCTAAGAGTGAAACCAACTTCAAGATTAGGAATCGTTTGAGGCCCGTGAGAGATGATCACGTGATAGGCATTAGGTGGAAGCACGGTAACGTGTGGAGCCGAGATGTACTAATTAGCCGATTTCTATTAGGAAATTTAACAATCACTCTCGCTCATTAAAATGAGCGTTGCACACTTTGTCCTGTTACATGGAATCAAATCCATGACAGTTTTACTTTTACAATTGAATAAAGAAATTTGGAAATCAAAATCCAACTTTTAGTTTTGGTGCTTTAACGCAGAGGTCACACCCGTTCTCATTCCGAACACGGAAGTTAAGCTCTGTAGTGGCGATGGTACTACTATGTGGGAGAGTAGCTAGGCGCCAGAACTAAGTGTTGGATTTTTTCGTATACGAATGAGCGCGACAGTGATGTCGCGCTTTTTTGCAGCCTTTCATCTGCAAGCGTAATCAAGAATACTCGCTAACAGAACGAGCACAATCGTGAATCGTACTCCCCAATCTCCGAGTCTTCCCATAGGAAACCTCCAGACCAAACAATATCTTTATTACATTATTTGTCAATGTGTGTGAAAAGTTCTCATTTAGCCAGAACAAAAAATTTAATTAAAAAAACACTCGCTTTATGCGGGTGTTTTTTGGTATCATATAGTCTATGACAGGATCTTGGTCTACTAAAAGAAGAATATTAATAGGTGGGGTTTTTGTTGTAGTTGTTGCTATTTTAGCAGGTCTTTTTTACTGGCGAGCTTTGTATATTGCACCAACTTGTACTGATGGCAGAAAGAATGGTGATGAAACTGAGGTGGACTGTGGTGGAGCATGTCCAAATCTTTGTACTTCAGACACATTAAACCCCGTGGTTTTGTGGTCAAAAATATTTAACATTTCGGGTGATGTTTATACGCTTGTGGCATATGTTGAGAATCCAAACTTGGGTTCAAAAAACTTGGGTGCAAAGTATCAGTTTAGTGCATATGATTCTCAAGGCAAAATTGTAACTGTAAAAGAGGGTATTACAAATATTCCTAGAGGTAAAAAGTTTTCTGTGTTTGAGACTGGAATTGTTTTAAAGGGAGCAAAACCAAAGTCTACTGACTTCAAATTTATTAGTTTTGGCCCATGGGAAAAAGACAATTCTGTTGATCCAGAGATTTCTATAAAATATAGCGGTCTACTTTCTACATCTACAGTTCCTAGAGTAACTGGAACGATTTCAAATAATTCTTTGCAGAATATTCCAGGGTTGGAATTGTCTGTGTTTGTTTTAGACAGTAACGAAAATGTTATTGCTGCATCCAATACTTTTGTGGATAATTTAACAAAAAGAACCTCACAAGATTTTGTCTTTACTTGGCCAAAACCATTTAATTTGGGTGTAGAGGAGTGCGCTTCACCTGTAGATGTTGTTGTCGCTCTAGATAGGTCTGGAAGTATGAAATCAGAAAGTGTTAACCCCCCAGAACCATTTACTACAGTTGGAAAAACAGCAAAAGAGTTTATCAAAAATCTTACAGAGGAGGATCAGGTCGCAGTGGTTTCTTTTGGCACAGAGTCAAATAAAGAGGGAGATCTATCATTGAATAAAGATGTAGCAATATCTGCGGTTTCAAATTTGTTTTTGAGTACAACTACATTGGAACAAACAAATATCACAGGTGGGCTCACTGACGCATATAACGAAATAACATCCGAAAGATCTAGATCAAGTGCAAAAAAAGCTATAGTTCTTTTGACTGATGGAATCCCAACAATGCCGACAAAAGTCGGGGATTCAAAGTACCCAGCTACATCTGCAGAACAAATTGCTTCAGAAATAAAGTCAGCTGGTATAACAATATATACAATTGGTTTGGGTAAAGATGTTGATTCTACCTTTCTAAAATCTATCAGTTTTGATGAAAATCATTATTTCTTTGCTCCGAGTAAGGAAATTCTAACTAGTGTATACAGTAAAATTGTTTCAAATCTTTGTGTCAAAAAACCTAGCGTTATAAACGTTATATACAGACCAACCAAATAGCATGTTTTTATCTACAGCAAAGCGAGTTTTTTCATCTATATTTAGAGATGTTGATTGGATCTTGTTATTTTGTGTGGTTTTGATATCTCTGGCGGGGCTAGTTAGTATGAATTCTTTTGGTATGAATAGTAGGTTTTTTGAAAGGCAGGTTATTTGGTTATCTGTATCTGTTGTTATCTTTCTTGTTGCTAGTGTTGTGAATTGGAGTTTTTTGAAAAATACTAGAGTAGTCGTGATGCTTTTTGTTTTGTCTGTTAGTATGCTATCTCTTTTGTTCGTTGTTGGAAGTGTTTTTAAGGGAGCACAAAGTTGGTTTAGTTTGGGTGCTTTTGCCTTGCAACCAGTGGATCCCATAAAGCTTGTCGTGATTCTAATACTGGCAAAGTATTTTTCCAGACGACATATGGAGATTGCCAACATTCGTCATATAGTTGTGTCCGGTTTTTATGTTTTTGTTATATTTTTGCTAGTTTTTCTTCAGCCAGACTTTGGTTCAGCTATAATCATTTTCTTCTTATGGCTTGGTATGGTTTTGGTTTCTGGAATATCCAAGAAACATCTTTTTGCTGTATTTTTTATTGGCTTAGTCGCTTTTGCTGGCTTGTGGCTCTTTGTCTTTAGACCATACCAAAAGGATAGAATAAAGAATTTTATCAACCCTTTGGCCAACGTGCGTGGTAGTGGTTATAACGCCTATCAGTCTGTTATTGCGGTGGGTTCTGGTCAAGTATTGGGCAAGGGGATAGGTTACGGAACTCAGAGTAAGTTGCAGTTTTTGCCAGAGTATCAAACAGACTTTATATTTGCCGCCTTTGCTGAAGAATGGGGTTTTGTTGGAGTTATGCTCCTGTTTATTTTGTATGGAATTGTTTTTTATAGGATGCTAAAAATCTCATTTTATGGAGGTAGTAATTTTGAGATACTTTTTGGGGTAGGGCTTACATTACTTTTTATCATTCACTCAGTGATACATATAGGAATGAATATAGGACTTTTGCCTGTAACAGGAAACACTTTACCTTTTATGAGTTATGGAGGCTCTCACCTGCTTACAGAATTTTTTGGACTTGGGATGCTTATGGGGATGAGAAAGTCGGCACGAACAGTACACAAGGACTTAACTAGAAATGAGTTGGTTATCTAATTAGTACAGTTTTATTGTTCTTTCTAGCATTTGATCCAGAGAAAATTCTTTCTCCACTTTTTCATGTAGATTTTTTCCAAACTCGAGTCTTTGACTCGGGTTCTCAATGAGGTGTTCAAGAGCATCCCGCGTTTGATGAATGTTTTCAGGTGAGACCAGAAGTCCTGTTGTGTTGCTTTCTATTATGTCAGGAATACCTCCGACTCGTGTTGAAATAACCGGTAGGGAAGCTAGTCCCGCCTCTAGTATTCCGTATGGCAAGCCTTCTTTTATTGAGGTAAGTGTAAAAATA
The DNA here is from genome assembly GCA_964420095.1 of uncultured Candidatus Saccharibacteria bacterium. Classification (GTDB taxonomy): domain Bacteria; phylum Patescibacteriota; class Minisyncoccia; order Phycocordibacterales; family DATDWN01; genus C7867-006. The sequence goes on from CAYQQL010000022.1 coordinate 4,253, forward strand.
TCAAATGCCTTTAGGTATATAGAAGCTTGTTCTTTGAATCCGACGAGGAATATTTTTTCTTCGAGTCTGTATGTGGTGATTAATTTTTCAAGGTTTTTTCTTTCTTCACCCTCTCCCATAATGACACATACAAAAGGATGATTGATTTTTGAAAGTGCGGTAATCAAGAACGAGTGAGCTTTGTTCTTGTGTAGTTCTGCTATTGTTCCGATCCAGAGAGTGTCGCTTTCATAATTTTCTGAAAGGGACGGTAGAAGGTTCATTCTTGCAATATTTTTCTCCTTAAATTCAATCAAATCTATTCCGTTATGTATCAGTTTAACTTTTTTTCGACTGACAAAAGGCATGGCGATGGCTTGCTGTTCTTCTTTTCTTGCGATAACTATCACGTTTGTACATAGAACAACCGTTATCCAAGAAAATAGTCGAATAGCTATGGTCGAGAGAAAAGGTCGTTTTTCGTTGAATGTCCATCCGTGGGCAGTGTAGATTATTTTTGGAATACGTAGCAATCGTCCAGCTACTGCTCCAATGCCTCCAGCCTTTGGACTGTTGAGATGGAGTGTATCTGGCTTTTCTGACTGCAGTATTTTGTATAGAGTAAAGAAGCTTTTGATTTCTTCAATAATAGAAATGTCTCTTTTTAGATTATTTATTTCAATAACCCGTATATTTTTCTCCAAAAGTTTTTCTTTTAGAATCCCGCCTTGTCCACAAACAACAACAGCTTCAAACTGATCTTTGGGTAGATTTACAGCAAGGGAATAGACGTATTTTTGAGCTCCACCCCATACGCCTTTTGTAATTACATACAAAACCTTGGTCTTTTTAAGCGGTTGCATATAGGGGGATTTTAGCATATTATTAGGCTACTTCATATGAGTTTTCTATCTAGAAAGGAGGCCATAATTCTTTTTTTAGGCGATATATTTTTCTTCGTCTTTTCACTATGGACGGCGCTTTATGTACGTTTTGGTGATATCCCTTCACTCGACAAATTCAAGGTACACATAATTCCTTTCTCTATTCTTTTTGTTGCGTGGTTTGTTGTCTTTTTTATTGCAGGTTTGTACGAAAAGCACACTCTTATTCTAAAGAGTAAACTTCCAAATATAATTTTTAATACACAGGTTGCGAACTCTCTTCTAGCTATAGTCTTCTTTTATGCGATTCCAGTTTTCGGTATTACACCAAAAACAATATTGTTTATTTATCTCGTTATATCTTTTGTTTGTATATTGTTGTGGAGACTTTACGGTATTTCTCTTTTTGCAAACAAAGAAAAACAACCCGCTTTACTTATCGGTGCTGGGGAAGAGATGAAAGAGCTTTTGAATGAAGTTAATAACAACACACGATACGACCTAACATTTGTATCTTCTGTAGATGTAAACGAGATAGACTCTATCGACATACAGGAAGATATAATCAAAGCAGTTTATTCAAATGATATAAAGATCATCGCTATAGATTTTTCAAACAAAAAAGTGGCGCCACTTTTACCCCACCTGTATAACCTCATTTTCTCAAAAGTAAGATTTATTGATTCACACAGAATATACGAGGATATTTTCGACAGAATACCACTTTCGCTTGTGACATACAGTTGGTTTTTGGAAAATATTTCTGTATCACCAAAGTTTACATATGATGTTCTAAAGAGAGTCATGGATATTGTGCTTTCTTTGCCACTCGGACTTGTTTCTTTGGTTTTTTATCCTTTTGTTTATGTAGCAATAAAACTGGAGGACAAAGGAAAGATATTTATTGTTCAACAGCGAGTAGGGAAAGATGGAAAGAATTTTCAACTATTCAAATTCAGAACATATATGTATGATGAGTCCAATATTAACGGAAGATCAGAGAACAAAATAACAAAAGTTGGTAATTTCTTGCGGAAATCTAGAATAGATGAACTTCCACAACTTTGGAACGTTTTGTACGGAGACATTTCTCTTATTGGTCCAAGACCAGAACTACCATCTGGTGTAGATATATACGAAAAGGAGATACCTTATTACAATATTCGTCATCTAATAAAACCAGGACTTTCTGGCTGGGCTCAGATAAACCAAGAAACACACCCACACCACAGTGCACATATATCTTTGACCAAAGAAAAACTAACTTATGATATCTACTATATTAAAAACCGATCTTTCTGGCTTGATATAAAGATTGCATTAAAAACAATCAAGTCTCTGCTTTCTAGAACTGGATTATAGTATTTTTATAAATTTACTAATTTCCAATTTTTATCAGGGTAATTTAGACCTACCATATCTCCATTTTTTTCATCACCAACAAATCTGTATAAGAGGTTGCCGTCATGAGCGTATTGAAATAAACCATCAGATCTTTTTACAATCGATATTTTGTTACCTAAGTTATATTTTTTTGACATAAAACTAACATCTCCATTTTTTACAAGGTCAGTAATGAATGGTTTCCAATATTTTAGACATCTATAGTCGCATGCTTTTTCTGAGGTTGAATTGGTAGAAAGAAAATATAATGTCATACCCTTTGTATCTGTAAGGTACTTTCCGTGTTCTTGTGATGAACCATAATTAGTCACTATGTGTTTTTCTGGTTGCTTATAATAAACAAAAATTGCCACTAAAACCACTAATAAAATAACAGCAGAGAATAGTAAACTTTTTTTCATATGTATAAATAATAATACATTTTAAGCCCTATAAATAGGCGTATTTTGATAACTGTGGATAACTAGGTTGACACCCCTTTACAATTACAAATATAGGGTGTATAATAGAGTCAGAAGCTGACCCGTTGGGTCGAGCGTTTTTCGAAAAATTCCTGGGGGTGTCTCATGTCTGGTCGTCGTTCGTTCGTCGCCGTCGTGTTCGCCCTCTTGCTGGGGGTTTCCGTCTTTGCAGTAGGATGTGCTTCTGGCACTCCTACGTCTCCCTCTTCTACGACCATCACGACTACGGTCGTGCCACCGGCAAGAACGACGCTGTCAATCGGAGGAGTCGTTCCTTCCGCTCCGGTGACGTTCATCTACGGCGATTCCGTTTCAGTCGATGTTTCGTGGGATATCACGACAGAAGACTGGGCGAAATCTACCAATCCTGGGGTCATTGTCTGTGTCGGGCAGGATCGCGATACGATTATCGCTGATGCTTGTCGCGGTAAGGGGGTGTCGTCTGCTACTGGATCTTTGCAGGGTGTCCCTGTTACAATCCCGGCACGCGCACCTAGCAACACAGTGCCTCAAACCAACTTCGTTCAGGTGTTTCTGGTGAAGGACAGGAACCTGTCCCCCTATCAGGAGAATCTGGACGTACAGAACACTCTCTACTTTCCTCTGACTCGGCTTGCCCCAATTATTACGGGCGATCCGATTCATCGGGAAATAACTATCGGTTGGACCTCAGTTAGATAGAGGTTTGGCCGCTAGTGTGGCCAGGCTTTGAACAGAAATGTTCGGAGCCTGGCCTTTCTCTTTTTATATATGTTATAATTTTAAAAAATTAATTTTATAACAACAACTAAATGAAAAAAAAATTATTAAGTCTGATATTTTTTCTTTGCGTTTTTATTTTTTTGCCAAATACTGTAAAAGCAGATTATGTAACTTGTGGTTTGGATTTAAGCATTTCTCCTCCAGGTAGTAAAACAGTTATAGCTGACTGGTGGGCTACGGCCCCAAGCGGTAACTATTATGATATTTGGTTAGATTTTCACGACCCAGGAGGTCGCGAACTAGTAGGTAAATTGTTGGATGTAAACGGTTTTGCGGATTCTGGTGCAAAAGCACATACATACTCTACAACAGGAAATAAAATTATTACAATAAAATCAGGTAACGGTTGTGATGACGACTATTATATAACGATACCTGCACCACAGCAGGTCTGTACTGATGCTGAGGCGAATAATAACGGTGGGCCTCTGCCATGTACATATACTTTTGTTAATCTTAACTACGGTGTTTCAAATGTCTGTAGTGGGGCTTCTATTTCTGGCGCTACAGTCTCTATAAGTAGAGATTTTGGAAATGGTACATCACGTACCACGGATGGTTCAGGATATGCAAATTTTGGAGTTCTTGATAATAAAGATATTAGTTGGAATGTTAGTGCAACTGGTTACGGTAGTGTTTCTGGTTCAGTAAATAGTGGTGGTAGTGGTACTACTGTTTATCCTGCACTTACTCCTACCGGTGGCTGTCCTGCATCTCCTGGTGCACCGGTGGTATCTTTTACAGCAAGCCCCACAACCGTTTCTTCTGGAGGGTCATCAACTTTGAATTGGACTGTAACAGGAGCAAACTCTTGTACAGCATCTGGTGCTTGGAGTGGGTCACAAAATGCTAGTGGTGGTAGCCAGTCAACAGGGGCTTTGGCTTCTAGTCAGACATACAATCTAAGTTGTTCAAACACAAACGGTACAACTGTAAGAAGTGCTACTGTCAGTGTCGTTGTTGGTTGTAATTCTGCTGGAGTTTATACAACTAGTGGTGCATATACAATCGCAACATTTACTTGTTCTGGGCCTTTTATTCCCCCAAGTGGAGTTAGTTCAGTTGATTATCTTATAGTGGGTGGTGGTGCGGGTGGTGGAAGTGGAAGTAATAGAGGATGTGGAGGAGGAGGTGGCGAAGTTAAAGGTAATCAAAATATGTCTGTTACTGCTGGAAATAACTATAATGTTGTAGTTGGTACAGGAGGAACAGGTACTGCCGGAATAGGTAATGATGGTCTACTGTCATCTTTCAATGGAGTTACGGCTAATGGTGGTTCAGGAGGTGGAGG
>CAYQQL010000023.1:0-8850 GCA_964420095.1 uncultured Candidatus Saccharibacteria bacterium
GCTGTCGAAGCCACATACTATTATACATATTTTTACCTTTTTGTCAAATAAAAAAAGCCATCGCGCAAGCGATAGCCCGGGTGCACGTTGCCTTGAGTGGAGAATCCCTTAACCACCCAAGGCAGGATAAGCCCTATGCCTATCCCCGTGCCAGCATTTCTATCTGAGAATCCACGAGTCCGACTCAAATGGAGGGTCGTTTTCGCAGAGGAACCAGAATAGTTCCAAGAAAGAATACTGCCTTGTATTATGAGTTTTGTCAAATATTATAAACCTTTTATGAATTCCTCTGTTATTTCCCCTATCTCGTTTGCGTCCTTTGCTTCCATCAATTTCATTCGTAGTTCCTTTGCTCCGTCAAAACCTGTAACATATGCTTTGTAGTGTTTTTTCATTATTGCGAAACTTTTATGCGACAGAAGTTTTTCAAAAAGTTTTGTGTGTTCTACCATAACTCGTAGTCTATCTACTATTCCAACATCTTCTCGAGAAATTTCATTATTAAAAAGCCACGGGTTTCCAAAAATAGCTCGTCCCAACATTACTCCATCACAACCAGTCTCTTTTACTTTATTTTTTGCGTCATTTAAATCAAGAGCGTCACCGTTTCCAAAAATTAGTGTTTCGCTTTTCTTTCCATTTGAATCAACAAAGCTGTCTCGTATTTCTACTGCTCTTTTTACATGTTCCCATCTAGCTGGCACAAGTGACATTTCTTTACGTGTTCGTGCGTGAACAGTTACGACAGCGGGATTTGTTTCCAGTATTGCAGGTAACCAATTTTCAAGTTCGTTTTTGTTGTAACCAATGCGAGTTTTTACACTGACAGGAATATTTTTACCATTTCTGCTTGCTCCCCTTTTTGCAGAGAGAATTATTTCCTGTGCCAGCTTTGGATTTTTTATTAACCCTGCACCCGCACCTTGTTTCTCTATACTTTTATCAGGACAACCCATATTTATATCTATGCCATCAAAACCCAGATCAACAGCAAGTTCTGCTGCCTTTTCCATCATTTCTGGTTTGCTAGTAAAAAACTGTGCCACTATTGGTCGTTCCTCTTCTGTATACGATAAATCTTTTATCAAAGAGTCATATCCACCAAGGAAAAGCCCGTCTGCAGAAACGAACTCTGTCCAAGTCACATCTGGTTTACCGTATTTTGCAATAATACTTCGAAAAGCCGGATCTGTTACATCCGCCATAGGAGCTAGAACCATTATTCCATCTGATTTATTCTTTTTTAATTCTTGCCAGAAATTCATAGAAATTTATAAATTAATATTCAAAAACAGACTCGCCAACGTAACAGGACCCACACCACCCGGTACCGGAGTTACAAGAAAAGCTTTATCGAAACAAGCAGGATCAACATCACCTACTATTTTCCCACTCTGCTCACTTGTACCTGCGTCAATTAAAACAACACCCTCCTTTATCATATCTGTCTTTATTATATGAGATGACCCTGCACCAGATATTATTACATCAGAAGAAGATATCAGATTTTTACTCAAATTGGAATCTGTGTCTTTGTCGATGACTTTGAATGGAATGTTTTTTAACTGAAGCATCGCACTCACAGGTTCCCCAACAAGTTTTCCATTTCCAATTACCAAAACTTCTTTTTTATTTAGATCTATATTATAAAAATCAAATATTTCTGAAACTGCTCTAGAGACAGGCGGAATTTTGTTTGAAGTTCCGTTTTTATAACTTATTTTTGAATCTAGACTTAACACGTCTATATCGAGTTCGACAGGAACCAAATTTAAAATATCTTGCACAGGAAGTCCTTCTGGAAGCGGTAACTGTATGACAATCCCAGCAACGTCAGATACGACTATATCTTCTATAACCTTTTTAATTTCATCAAAGGAAAGATTTTCTGGATGTTCTACAACTCTAGTTGGAATACCCAATGATTCGGCGAATCTGCATTTCATACCTATAAACTGCTCGCTTGCAGGGTCATTACCAAAAATAACAAAACAAACCTCTTTTTTAGGTTTATCTTTCAGATTATCGATTATTCTTTGTTTTAGTTTTGAAGCAACCAGCTTTCCATCTGCTATCATATTTTTGTAACAATAAAACTAAGAGTACAGTATTTCACTTAAAAAATGAAATCACACCTTCTATTCATTTTTTAATTTGTAGAATAATTTGTTGCCATATCGGAGATCGATATACTCTATAGGCAAATCCCGATTCGTGCTAGTAGAAAGTGCTGGGGTCTTTAAAAGTGACTCTAGATTTTGAGAAACTTCAGAAAGTGGCTTCTTTAGGTCAAAAAGTATTTCACCACCCCCAGATATAACCAGAGAATAGTCTCCGACACCTTTTGTGACCAGATACTGGGGACGCAGAGTCATTTTCTCTACAGAATTTATAAAATCATTTATCTCATCAAATTCTGTTGTTGAAGCAATATAATAGTTTCCGATAGGTGTAGTAGTTCCAATAGAACCATAATATTTAAAATAGGCGTCTCCAGAAAAATAAGGGGCTTCAGAAAATATTGTGCTGTTTTTGTCTATAAAATAACATTTAGTTATAGGAGAAGAATCACCTTCCACATCTTCTGTCGTTGTGGAAACTGGGGCTTCCTTTACCAAAGAGTCACACCAGATAGCAAAAGGCTTTCTCTCTTCTATTGTTACTACCATATTTTTGAAACCATCTAGTTTTATTGAAATGGTTTCTATCCTTTTAAAATTTTGACTCAAATAGTCTTCGAGTTTAATTTTTGGATACCAAAAGCTACTATTTTTTGGAAACAACCAGAAATATGATCCATTCATAAATTCAAACGACTTTTCTGAAACTTCAGACTCCTTCACTAGCAAACCGCCATTCAAAATCACTTTTGAAATTCGAACTTCTTTTCTGTGTGATAAATATGAAAAAAGAATAACAAGTAAAATAAATATAAAAAATATAATAACGTATTTTGTTATCTTTTTATTCCTCTTTTTCCTTAAATATTCTTCACGAGAAGGGAGTGTTGAATTATTTATTGGCATAAAATTTAATTTTTCCTAGCTTTCAATGCGCAATAGGCTCCAAAAACTAAGAAAAATTTTAGTGCTTAGAGATAACAGATTGTCCTCCCATGTATGGTCGTAGAACTTCGGGGATAGTTATTGAACCATCTGCATTCTGATAATTTTCTACCAACATAATAAGTGGTCGTCCTGACAAAGCCGTATTGTTCAAAGAGTGAACGAATCTCATTTTCCCATCCTCATCTCTATATCGAATATTAAGTCTTCTTGTTTGGAAATCATGGAAATATGAAGCTGAACCAGTTTCTCTGTATGTATTTTCTGAAGGAAGCCAAACTTCTATATCATATTTTTTAACTTGTCCTAAACCTAGGTCACCCCCACAGTTTGCAACTACATGATAGTGAAGTCCTAGCGCTTCTGTTATCTCTTCACTGTTTCTCTGTATTTCCTCATGGTGTTTTACAGAAGATTCATGAGAAGCCTCACACAAAACAACTTGCTCGAATTTATAAAACTCATGAACACGCAATATACCCCGAGTGTCCTTTCCATGACTTCCTGCTTCACGCCTAAATGCAGGTGAAAAAGAAAGCATTTTTAGTGGCAAATCTTTTTTCTCTAGAACTTCATCCATATAGTAACCCATAGTTGCCACCTCTGCTGTTCCAGCTAAATAGTCTCCGTCTTGAGTTTTATACAAATCTTCCTCACCTTGTGGCAAATATCCTGTTCCCATAAAAACCTCTCGCTTTACTAGTGATGGAACTATCATCGGAACAAAATCTCCTTTTTTATTAAAATAATCTTGAGTGAAATTCCAAAGTGCATTCATAAGTCGAACACCATCTCCTTTCAAGAAATATCCACGAAAACCTGCCACCTTTGTGCCACGTTCCAAATCAAGCATTCCAAGGTTTGTCATAAGTTCGATATGATCCTTTGGTGTAAAATCGAAAACTGGCTTTTCACCCCAAACTTTTACTTCTCTGTTATCTTTATCATCCACGCCTTCTGGCACTGACATATCTGGAATGTTTGGAACTGCAACCATCAAAATCTGCCAGTCATGCATAACTGTTTTCAACTCTTCCTCTTCCCTTTGAAGTTCTTCCTTTAAAGCTTTCATTTTTCCAATAACGTCTGCTTTCTCTGTTGGGTCAGTAATAGATATTATTTTTTGACTAACTTCATTTTGTTCTGCTCTCTTTTGATCAATAAGTGTAATAAGTTCCTTTCTTCTATCATCTATTTTGATTAAAGCTTCAACGTCAAAATCTATGTGCTTTTTCTTTGCACCCATAGCGACTAGATCCTTGTTTTCTCGAATGAATTTGATATCTAACATATTTAGGATTGTAACAGAATTTTTTATATATGAGAATAGCGGGCCCCGAAGGACCCGCCGTTGTTGAAGCTAGTGAATGGCCAATCTGAACTCCTGCGCTCGAACCATGAACTCTCGGGCGCCAACCCGGAGTCGGACCATCTTGATACGCCTCACATACCCGCTCCGGCCTCCGTCCACGTTTCGAGTTCTAAACGTGCCGAGAACTTGCACGTTTGTACCGCTCTTCAGACTCCTACAAACGTCAGATCGGTACGTTCCCTTTTCCCACTTGAAGAACGTGTTGATTGGCCAAAGAAGTCTCTTCACAGCTGACATAATCACCTCCCCATTCACTAGACTACTTAAAATAATGTTGGTGTCAATTATTTTGCTATACTATATATATTATGGAAATACGAGATCTTCCTAAAAAAGATTTTCCTCCTCTACTCAATGAAATAAACGACCCACCAAAGTCTCTTCGTATTGTTGGTGAAATACCTCAAACAGAAAAATATCTTGCCGTTGTGGGTTCCAGAAAATATAGCGAATACGGCAAAGCTGTTTGTGAAAAACTTATCGAGGGACTTAGGGGCTACTCTATTACAATAGTATCTGGCCTTGCTCTTGGTATGGACTCTATTGCCCACAGAGCAGCACTCAAAGCAGGGCTTCCGACAATCGCTATCCCTGGTTCCGGTCTAGACGAAAAAGCAATATACCCATCAACACACCTAAACCTCGCAAAAGAAATCGTAGAAAGTGGCGGATGTTTACTTTCAGAATTTCCTGACGACTTCAAACCATATCTATATAGTTTCGGCCAAAGAAACAGAATTGTTGCGGGGATGTGTCACGCTACACTAATAATAGAAGCGGAATTAAAGTCAGGAACACTTATTACATCAAAATATGCCATCGAATACAACCGAGATGTTTTTACTGTACCGAACTCCATCTTTTCAAAAACTAGTGAAGGTCCTCATATGTTGCTTCGACTCGGTGCAACACCTATAACACAGTCAAACGACATAGTGACAGCACTAGGACTCAAACTTCACGAAAATCTTTTTGAAAGTCGAGATTACAAAGACTGCTCTAGTGACGAACACGAAGTTATAAATTTACTTTCTGAACCAATATCTCGAAATGAAATAATCCAGAGGCTCGGTAAACCTGTTTATGTCACTCAAACTATTTTGGCAACAATGGAAATCAAAGGAATTATTGAAGAAGTAATGGGAGAAATACATTTGAAATAGAAAATTAATTGACCTAGAAGTTTTTTACGTCTATAAATATATAGGACCTGGAGGGTCGACATGATCATAATCCGCAAAGAATGGGATGAAAAGAAAAAAGAACATCGGGATATTCATGAGCCTACACGAATTTCTGCTGGTGACCTAATCCAATGGAATGAACAGAACAAGTGCATTACCATAACCAGAGAAGGCGAAATTCTTTACTGGGAAGGTATGCACGTGAAGAAACTGGTCTCGTGGATACATTCAGAGGCTCAATTCGAAAATTGGGTCATGACCCTTGCACAGACAGCCTGTCTGGAAGTGGAAAAGATCTCCGGCGAACGACATCCAACTTTCAGATTCAGGTAGTTCTCTCACGGCTCCGCGCAACACTGCGCCGGGGCCGTTCGACTATACGAAATATAAATATAATTTTTTAAAATTTGCTAAAAAAAAATTTCTATTGTATTAATTAAGTAATGACAAAATTATTAATTGTTGAGTCACCAGCAAAAGCAAAAACAATTTCAAAATATTTGGACGGCAAATACAAAGTTGTTGCGAGTGTTGGTCATGTTCGAGATTTACCAAAATCAAACAAAAAAGCTATCGATATCGAAGCAGGTTTTGTTCCTCATTATGAAATATCAAAAGGTAAAGACAAAGTTGTAGATGAAATCGCTTCACTAGCAAAAAATGCAGAAGAAATACTACTTGCTACTGACCCCGACCGAGAAGGAGAAGCCATAGCGTGGCATGTTGCACAGGCAACAGGAATGAAAAATCCAAAGCGTGTTGTTTTCCACGAAATTACAGAAGAAGCAGTAAAGGAAGCAATACTTCACCCACGCAAAATAGACATGAACCTAAAGGAGGCTCAGGAGGCACGACGTGTGCTGGACAGACTAGTGGGGTACGACTTGTCTGGTTTAATCTGGAGAAAAGTTCGCTATGGACTTTCTGCTGGTAGAGTTCAATCCCCTGCTTTGCGTATTGTAATGGAACGAGAAAGAGAAATCCGTGCTTTCAAATCCCATACTTTTTGGGTTATTTCTGCAGATGTAAAAAATAATTCAGGAAAACGTTTTACTGTAGTGTGCGAAGATGAACCTACAGACAAGAAAGTTTTAGACAGTATTGTGGAAACAGCAGAAAAATCTGGAAAAAATAATGAGTGGTTTGTAAAAGATGTTAAAGAATCAAATGTAAAAAAATCTCCACGTGCGCCCTTTATTACATCTACACTACAACAGGCCGCATCTAGCAGACTTGGTTTTGCACCATCACGAACTATGGGTATCGCTCAGAAACTATACGAAGAAGGTCATATTACATATATGAGAACTGACTCAACAAACTTGAGTAAAGTGGCGATAGAACAAATCGCACAAGTCGTGGAGAAAAAGTACGGAAAAGAATATTTACAAATAAGAACATATAGTGCAAAAAGTAAAAATGCTCAGGAGGCACATGAGGCAATACGTCCAACACATTTCAATATGGAAAGTGCAGGACATACTGACGAACAGAAAAAATTATACAAACTTATTTGGGAAAGAGCAGTTTCTTCACAAATGACCGATGCTCAGACACTTCGAACAAAAATAACAGCAAATGTTAGTGGTGACAAACTTCCAGACTTTTCTATTACCGGTTCACAGATAAAATTCCCTGGATGGCTACTTGGCGATCCTGATTCTAGAGGTGACGATGTTGAACTACCAAAAGTTTCTGTTGGTGAAAAATTAGATTTTGAAAAAATAAATACAGAGGAAAAGCAAACTGAACCACCTGGAAGATATTCCGAAGCTGGACTTGTTAAGGAACTAGAAAAAAGAGGTATTGGTAGACCTTCTACATACGCTTCTATTATAAAAACACTAGAGGATCGTGGTTATGTAGAGAAGATAAACAAAGCTCTTGTTCCAACTGACACAGGTGATGTGGTTTCTAGTTTCCTAGAAGCAAACTTCCCTCAATATATTTCTGATGGATTTACAGCAGAAATGGAAGACAAACTAGACCTTATCGCAGAAGGTAAAGAAGAATATGTAAAAACTCTTAAAACATTTTACAAACCTTTCCTTGCAGAAGTAAAAAGTAAAGAAAAAATGGACAAGGTTACAAACCTTGGTGATGCAGATCCAAAATTCAAGTGCCCTATTTGTGGTAGTGCCATGATTATAAAACTTTCTCGGGGTGGAAAGTTCCTGTCATGTTCAAAATATCCAGACTGTGAAGGTTCACTAACAATGGATGGTGTAGAAATTAAAAAAGATGCTCCTATTGGAAATGATCCAGAAACCGGACTACCTATATATGTAATGTTTGGTAAATATGGTCCGTATGTTCAACTTGGAGACAGAGTCAAAGGCAAAGGAAGTAAAAAAGCAGTAAAGCCAAGAATGGCAAGTATTCCAAAAGATAAGGATCTTACTAGTGTAACTGTTGAGAATGCTCTAGTTTATCTTTCACTTCCAAGAATCCTCGGAGTTCATCCTGTTACAGGGGAAAATATTGTTGCCAATATCGGAATGTTTGGTCCATACATAGCGCACAACACAAAACCAAAAGCTGACTTTAGATCACTCAAAGAAGATGATGTATATAAAATAGAATTACCTCGAGCACTAGAAATACTTGCTCAAGAAAAAAAGAAACGAGGATTTGCTAAAAAACAAACTACAGAAGAAGGCTCAACTGAAATTAAAAGCTCAAGAAAAAAAGCTTAGTTGTGACTGTCGCAAATCTCTTTCTCATAAAAACCTTTTCAGATACACTCACTTTTCCGGCGAAAAGTTCGTTCTAGTCCTCGACCTGAATCTGTCAATGAGCCTAACTATGCTCGGTCGTTGACAGAACCGTGCTTCAGGTCTGCGGGTGCTCTGAAAAGATTTTTACTCAATGAGATTTTGCTTAGTGGTAAATTAAATAATAGAAAAGGCCTCAACTCGGAGGCTTCACGCTTGAACGCGAGACCTTTTCGTTAAGACCTAGGGCTTACGGAGTTGGCTTGGAAACGGCCTCTCCTCATAGGCAGTTGGGATACCAAGTAGCCAACTGCCACTTGCAGGTCGCCGTCTCAGCTTGAACTTCACGCGCTTGATGTAAACCAAGCCCTTGTTCACTAGCTCACTGAATCTCATAACAGATCCCCCTCTTGAAATCTGACTAAATTTATAATACATAAGTAAAATTTTGTCAAAATGTAATATTAGCCAATCTACTGTAAACTTAGAGAAATGAACGATATCAAGGAGATATT
>CAYQQL010000024.1:0-8832 GCA_964420095.1 uncultured Candidatus Saccharibacteria bacterium
TCGCAAATCTTTTTTAGAAGGACCATCAACGAGTGCCTGTGAAGCTGTGTAGCCATGAACTGTATTCAAAACAGCTTTTTCGATACCAAAATTTTCATCCAAGATAGCAATAAGAGGTGATGCTGCGTTTGTTGTACAACTCGCGTTAGAAGTAACGTCACATGTTCCGAACTTTTCCTCATTAACTCCCATAAGTATAGTTTCGCCCTTTACAGAACCATCACCACCCTTTGAAGGAGCAGAAATAACTACTTTCTTTGCGCCAGCAGTTAGATGAACGGCTGCTTTGTCATATGAAGTGAAAAGCCCTGTAGACTCAATAACAACGTCTACATTCAAATCTTTCCAAGGTAGTTTTGTTGGCTCTTTTTCAGAAACAAATTTCACAGTTCTTCCATCTATGACAAGATTTCCCCCATCAACTTTTACATCATGCTTCCATGTTTTATATACAGTGTCATATTTCAAAAGGTATGCCATGTTGTCTACACTACCAAGGTCGTTTACGGCAACCACCTCAAGAGCTTCGTTATCCCATGATTCTTTTAGAAATTGTCTGCCAATTCTACCGAAACCGTTTATTGCAACACGAACTTTTTTTGTTTTACTGAAAAATGCCATTTGATTAATTTATGCAAAGAATAATGTGTAAATTATATCATATTAGAAAACAGCCATGCTAGCCTGGCTGTTTTCATTCGATAAATACTTTATTACTTAGAAACTGAGAAGTTTCCGAAACATCCTGAACCCTGATCAACATATGATCCAGATCCTGTACTTGCACCAAGTTGACCAGTTAGAGATATTTTACTTCCAGATAGATTCCATCCTCCACTCATCTTTCCATTTTTATCAACATTTCCACCTCCGTAATAAACTGCCCCCTTTATTGTAACTGGACCCTGAAATGTTCCATCACTAGCGACATTGAATGCAACTTCCCCACCTGGACAACCCTGTGAAGCAGCGATTGCGTTAGCTGTGAAAGTTCCGTTCCAACTTCCTGTGTATGAAACTGAAGTTGTTGTTTGAGTTGTCTGTGTTGTAGGAGCAGGACTTGCTGTAGTTGTATTTGAAACATTTGTAGTGCCTCCAGATGATGTTGTTGCACCAGAACTTGTAGTTGCGCCAATTCCAACAGCAGTTTTTGCTTTGTTTACCAAATCGTTATGACTTAAGACAACTTTTTTACCGACAGTCACGTTTCTTCCAAGAGTTAATGAGGTAGCAGACTCAACATAAAGTACATCTATATTTGAATCAGCAGCAATAGTTAGACTCTTGAATACATACATTGTTCCTATTTTTGAACCTCCACCAACAATTATACTTTCACCAACAACAAGAGTTGCTTTACTGAAACCACCAATGTTTATTGTCTGTCCAACTAGCTTTGAATTATTATCTGAGGCACGAGCGTTTACAGTTTTACTATAGTTCCCCCAAGGAAATTCTATTCTTGCTTCTGTATTAACTGCTTGTTGTGAACCTGTAGTATTTTGAACCTGGTTTTGATCAGAAGTTTCTGTAGTTAAATCAGTTTTTACTGCACTTGTTTTTGATTTTTCTACATAAACCCAACCGCCAATCGCAGCAAGACCCAGAACTGCCACAACCGCAACTATAGCGATACCAATAAAACCTGCTTGTTGTTTTTTCATTATATTAATCTTATTTTTAAAGTGAATAAATTATATCAAATATTTTATCTAAATGGGAAACCGCCAGCTAAGTGCTGACGGAATTCCGTTGCACCGGCTAGCGGCTACTTCTTGCAGGTCGGACATTCGCAGTCAACCTGAATTCGCTGAACGTTGAGCCGATCATCTGCGAAGTCAGCCCGGACCACACTCACCTTCTCTGCACATGTGTGCTTATGGTCTGCACAACTCGGACAAATCGTCGGTCCAACCGGACGAATTGGGTCAGGGCAGATGAGTCGCAAGCGACTTGCATCGGTTACACCGTAACATGAACCGTGACCTTGACCCGCCAGGCGCTCAAAGTCATGAGCACGTAACCAGTCTTCTACTGTAGGCATGAGCCCTCCTATCAAAACTATACCGAATTATCTGAATACTATCAAACTATTCGGAATCTTCTTTCTTTTTTGTTGTGCCTGCATGAGAGTCTACCTCATAGCTTGTGTTCTGTGATTCAAAGAAGTTTACCAACTCAAACACATCTGTCGCTGTACTCATCCACTTTGCTGGGTTAGTTACGTTATAGTATTTTGGCATTCCAAGCTCCTGAAGTCGTCTGTCGGCCACGTACTGAACGTATTGGTTAACATAGTCTGCGTTAAGTCCCAATATTCCATTTGGAAACATATCTTTGTTGTATGCAACCTCAAGATCAACACCTTCGATAATTATATTTCTGATTTCTGCTGCAAATTCCTCTGTAAGTAGTTCTGTATTTTCCTCCAAAACATTGTGGACTAAGTTAATACCAAACTTTAAGTGAAGTGACTCATCTCGCAAAACCCAGTTGATCATTGAACCAAAGTTTCGAAGTTGGTTTCTCTGACGGAATGAAAGCGCCACCATAAAACCAGAGTAGAACCAGATTCCTTCCATCACAATGTTGGTTGCAACAAGGTTTCGGATAAAATCTTTTTTACCGTCTACTGTTTCAATATCCAACTTATCTTCTGTCATTCGTGTTAGATACCTGTTTATAAAAGCTTCCTTCGCTATCATCGATGGAACTTCGAGATGCGTATTAAACACTGACTCTCTATCGAAAGGAAAAGTTTCTAGAACATATTCAAAAGACACACAGTGGTTTGCTTCTTCCCACATCTGCTTTGCCAAATACAAGTGACATTCTGGTGACTTTAGATATGGGTAAATACCTAGCGCTATAGATCTGTTAACGATAAGCTCTGCAGGGTTGAAAAAAGCCATAAGAAATTTGATTGCATGTCTCTCATCTTCTGTCATTTTCTCAAAATCCTCCAAGTCTTCCTTCAATGCAATTTCGTGAGGGAACCAAGTGTTTCGAACAGCTTGGTTATATAGGTCGTACGCCCACTTGTAGTTTAGTGGGTGGAGGTTCATGTCCGTCGGAGACGGTTTGCCAATTAGTGTCATATTATTTGTTGATTAATTAATAATAAATTTATTACTGACAAGCTATACAAACATTATCACCATCAGCTGGGTCTTCAGGGGCAATTATGTTGTATTTCTTGATATTGTTTTTTACCTCTTCAAGAGATTTATATTCGTTTTTCTGATTTTGTGCAACTGTCTCAAAATTTTGCACACTATTTACTAAAGGCCGGATTGGAGAAGAAATATTATTTTGACCAGTCACAGAAGAAAAGCCTCCTGATTGTTTTATAGTAGAACCTAGAATTTCCTCTTCTATTGTTATATTTGAAATAGCTTCTTCTTTAGTTGGCATAATAGCAGATACTGTGACAGGCTCTGGACTTAAAACAGTCATAGGACTTTCCACATCGAGTGATTTTTGAAGTGGAGCAGAAAATGCAGGTGAAGTACCGAAGTTCAAAGCACCAAAACCAACCTTACCTATCTTTGCTGCTTTATTTACGTTTGTTGTTGATTGCTCTGCCGTGTGTCGTGGCTTCATATGCAAGTAATAAGTAGACTTCAATCCCTTTTCCCAAGCTGTACTATAAATCTTCATTGTCTCATCTATGTCTCTAGTTTCAAGATACATGTTTCTAGATAAAGCTTGATCTACCCATTTCTGTGCACGTGCTGCAACTTCTATGTAGGCAAAAGGTGATGTTGTAAAAGAAGTTTTATAAACATCTTTTATATGCTGAGGTATCTGATTAATACCTGCAATATCACCCTGATTTTCTATTATCTGCTCTTTCACTTCATCCCAAATTCCCAAATTAATTAGATCCTTTACGAGGTTATGATTTATATCAAGATACTTTCCAGAAATTTTATTTCTTGAGAAAACCTGTGCAAAACGAGCATCAATTCCAGGAGTTGTAGCGGCAACTAAACCAATATTTGCATTTGGTGCGACAGCCATAAGCGTAGCGTTTCTCATTCCTTTTGAAACTTTTGCACGAAGAACATCCCAATTAAGACCTTTGTGTTTACTAGTCTTTGAAACTGTTAATGCTCTACCCCTACCTGCCTCCAATGTGACCAGAGTATCAATTGGAACTTTTCCTTTTGACCATTCTGAACCTTGAAAATTTTTATAACTGCCTCTTTCTTGCGCCAAATTAGCGGACTCATCTATTGCCATATAAGATACAAATTCAAATATTCTATCAGCGAAATCCCAAGCGTGCGGAGAATCATATGACATACCGAGTTGTTCTATCGTATCGGAAAAACCCATAACACCAAGACCAACTGCTCTATTTTCGCTATCAGATTTTGCAGCCTCTGGAATAGGCAAAACATTAATATCAATAAGATTATCTAGTTGCCTTACAGCAAGACGAACAGACTCTTCTAATCTAGACCAATTCACCTCTTTATTTTTTATATGAGCTGCAAGATTGAGAGAAGCAAGATTACATACAGCAACATTGTCTTTATCTTGTGGTAGACATATCTCTGTACACAAATTACTCATATGAATAGTACCAGTATTGTTGTTAAGAGCTCTAAGGTTAATAGAATCCTTCCAAACAAGCCAAGGATGAGATGAACTCTGTAGTTCAGTCAAAATCTGTCTGTATTGTTCGGTTGCGGGAGCTTTTTTAAAGACTCTCATCTTGCCAGAGTTCGCAAGTTCTATATATTCAGCATATCTTTTTGAAAATGCTTCACCGTATAATTCATTTAGGTCCTCAGTTTCAGCTGGATCAAACATATACCATTCATCTCCAGTAGAAACTCTTTTCATAAATTCATCAGAAAGATATACAGCAGTATTTGCTGTTCTCATTCTCATATAATCATCACCGTTATTTTTCTTCCAATCCAAAAACTCAGGAAAATCAATATGCCAGTTCTCCATGTAGAAACACAATGCACCTTTTTTCTTTCCACCTCTCTGTATAGCTCGTATAGCAGTATCAATTATTTTTGCAAAAGGAGTTGGACCTGTTGAAGTTCCTCCATATTTTCGAAGCGGTGAACCAGAAGCTCTTAGCTTTGTTACAGAAGCTCCTATACCACCGGAACCCTTTGAAAGTAGCATAACGTCAGAAACAGACTTTGCGATATGATTCATATTGTCTTGTATCTCCAAAAGATAACAGTTTGAAAGCGCCGGATTAATTGTTCCTGCGGCAAGATTTGTAGAACCACCAGCAACATATTCTAACCTAGACATTTTATTGTAAAACTTCTTTGCCATCTCGGTTGGATTACTTTCATTATATGAAAGACCCATTGCGATTCTCATAAAGAAATACTGTGGAACTTCTATAGGTTTCTGATTAACGTCCTTTATAAGGTATCTGTTGATCAAACCATCTAGACCGGCATATTGGAAAAATTCGTCTCTCTCTACTTTTAGAGTGTTTGCAAGTTCGTTTAGATCAAACTTGTCTTTCATTGCTGGATGTAGTTTACCAGCAGATACACCGTTTTGAATAAATGAAATGAAACTTGATTTTAGTTTAGAAAGAAACACATCATTTTCATCTCCAGGATGAAAATCTTTTATTATTTGTCTATAAAGAGTCTTCAAAAGCAGTCTTTTTGCTACAACGTCATATTCTATGTCTTCTTTAATATTTTGCACTGCAGCATTTATCGTAGCTTGATCAAGTTCGTCTACAGTAATTCCATCATAGAGAGTCAGTTGTGTCTCTGTAGCTATCTGAGTCACTTTGGATACTGGGTCAAACAAACCTCTACAAGCTCTTTCTATAGAACGATTTATTTTATCTGCATTGAAAGGTTCTTTTTGACCGTCGTGTCTTGTGACTGTGATGCTCATAGTGAAAATAAATTAAAAATTGATAAATTTTTATAATTTCTGACTCTTTTTGACTAAATATCTGCAATTTTTGTAAAAAAATTGCAGATATTTTCAAATTTGTTCACTAATTGTACTCCAAACGGACTTATAAAAAACTGTGGATAAACCAATTTTAGCTACCTACGAAATGAATTGAAAAAAGTGTAAAGTGCTGTGTCAAAATAGCCTATCGATTAAGAGTTTTTTGAGTCTTTTGTGATGAATTGTACAAAATCTCCAATTTTCAAATTCAAAATGTCAGATTGGCCAGCTTGTACCTCCAAAACATACTTGGAATCAGTTTCTGGATAGAAAACTTTTGGATAAGTTTCTGGTTTTACGTTCTTTTCTATGTGAGAAATCTTATAATTTGAGTCCAGCCAAATAATATCGATGGCAAAAGTCATATCTTTCATCCAAAAACCGTATTTTTGCGGAGTTTGAAAGACAAAAAACATTCCTTCATCGCTTGAAAGTGGTTTGTGACCCGACAGACCTTTCTCTAGAAGATATCTTGTCTCTGCTACTTTGACTGTAAATGTTTTACCACCGACTATAACTTTTGACTGAAAATTCTGACCATACAGCGCAACAACGATAACAATAAAAATTAGAATGAACGCAAAAATAGCTAAAAATTTCTTACTTTTTATAAAACTCATATCAATATTGTAACATGACAAAACTTTGAGACAACAAAAAAATTATTGTTCTCGCCCATACAAATCATCTTCATATGAATACTGATTTTTTCTAACCCACTCTAACCACACACCGAACTCCTCCTCTTCTTCCGTACCAGCTGTGAAAATTTTGTCTTTTAATTTTTTATATTCTGGAGTCTTTTTCCACTCAACAAAATCATTATAAAAAAGATCGTACTCTGTGAGCTCAAAGTTTGGAGCGAAATGACCAGCTTCACCATTATGATATTCAATATTTTTTATAACCTCTACTGCGTCAACATTATAAGTCCTTAAAGCATAATTTATTAAAAAATTCCTTAAATCACTTTTTTGTTCAGTTGTTGAAAGAAACGGTCTCATAACCTTTAAAGCGTAAGCATTTGCTGCTCTTTCTTTTCTTACCTTTTCTGCGACATTATAATATTGTTGACCATCTGTAAGATCACTGAGATTGGAGACTTCAAGCTTTATGTCGTCTACTATATGACCTATCTCATGCATTAGAGTAGCTATTCCGACTGGTGTAGCTATATCAGCAGATATAAAAATATCTTTGCCTCTCATTACGGCCCCATGTGTCTCTGTTGAAGATGGTTTAAAAAAAACGTTATAGCTCTTTGGAACCAATTTAAGCAGATCAAACTCTTTTCCATCAAGAATAAACCTCAGACTATCAACAAACTTCCAATTATTTATTTCAGTACCAACATCATCAGCAGATAATCCTTCAATTTCCAGGTATTCTTTCAGACGAGTAATAAGATGTGGATACACATCAGAATATCTCAGTCTAAAAATTTTCCCCTCAAACTCAATGATTTCCAAACCAGAATCTTTATATTCAAATTTACCAAAAGGCTTTTTCAATCTTTCTATAGACTGGCTTACCTCTTCCTCATTTGGTAAATTCTCTACAGCTCTATTACTCTTTTTAAGTATTCTTTCTGTGCTCTGAAAATTTATTTTTTCCATAAGAACATTATAACAAAAAACTCCCTTTCGGGAGCTTTTTGTTTGTTTAGTGGTTTAAGCTAAACGGAGAGATTACCATGTTCGGCCACCTCGATCGTTTCCACGATCAAAGCCTCCTGTTCGTGGTGCTCTAGGTTCCATTGGTCGAGCTTCATTAACTGTAAGCTTTCGTCCATCTAGTTCCTGACCATTCCACTTTGCGATAGCAGCTTCTGCGTCAGCATCGTTTGCCATCTCGACGAAACCAAATCCTTTTGATCGGTTTGTCATTCTATCCATGATAATTGTAGCTGATGTAACTTCTCCAACCTGTGCAAAAGCGTCTCTAAGAGCTGCTTCTGATGTTGAATAAGCGATTCCACCTACATATAACTTCTTTGCCATTTTACTTTATACCTAGCCTTTATTTTAAACTGTAAGGCGGCTAGATCTCTCTCCTTTTCCTACTTTCAAAAATGAAAATGCGAAAACCTATGAGAAACTTACATTGGTACTATTATACCACCTATTGTATGAAAAAGTCAAGTGACTATTCCACACTGACTGTTTTCATTGTCACTGGCGAAACGGGCTTGTCGTTAGGCCCTGTTTTGACGTTTGCTATCGTATCCACCACTTCCTGACCAGAAACTACTTTTCCGAAAATTGTATATAGATTTGGCAACGGATAGTCTGCTGTCATGATGAAAAATTGACTACCGTTTGTGTTTGGGCCTGCGTTTGCCATCGCCACCACACCTTTCTTGTAACCAGCTTTGTACGATGGTGTGTTTGGATTAAGTTCGTCTGCAAATTTATAACCTGGACCACCTGTTCCTGTTCCATTTGGGTCCCCTCCCTGAATCATGAATCCTTTTATAACTCGGTGGAATGTAAGTCCGTTATAGAAACCTTTTTCAGCAAGTGTCACAAAATTTTTCACTGTGTTTGGTGCATCAGCATCATAAGTTTCTATAACAATCTTTCCATAATTTGGATCGATTGTGATCCTATGTGTTTTTTTATCTTCTTTTACATTATTAATTGGGTTCGCTTCTGACAAAGTACCGTCTTCCATAACCGGTGCTGTATTTGTTGCATAAGTATCGTTCGTGCCCAAAATTATATCTTTACTCTTTTCTGTGTTGTCACGGAAAAAATAATACCCACCAGCACACAAAGCAAGAACGATAACCAAACTGATTATAATATTTTTTGTCATTTTTATTTAAAATTATTTTCCTATTATCTATTATAAAATATTATATGTCTAGAA
>CAYQQL010000025.1:0-8025 GCA_964420095.1 uncultured Candidatus Saccharibacteria bacterium
TATTTTAGGGGTGACTATAGCGAAGTTTTACCTTTTTTGTTTGTATACACCGTCTTGATTGTTCTGTTCTCTGTACATTTATACGTTCTTGCATCAAGTATTAATCTAAGAAAACAGTACAGATATAGAATTTTCATAGGAATAACCTTGTTAGTCTCTGTGCTGATTGGCGGGTACTTTAGCTATCGTTATATTCGTAGTCTTAATGTAAATCATTGGCCAGTCTTGGATTCAAAATGTGGATATAATATTCAGTATTCTCCAACACTATGGGTTTCTGGAGGAAGTTTTAGCAATTTTCCAATTGCCTCTGGGGGCTTTGGTGAAAATGCTTGTGCAGAATGGAGTTTTGAAGCAAATAATAAACCACCATATATTATTGAAATTAATACTTACAATGTAGACCAGACTAACAATTTTTCTATGGAAGATTGGATTTTAGATACTTGGCCACGAGTGGGGAGTTGGGGGGATTTTTGGATGTTATTTCAGTCAGAAGTATCGCACAATCTATTCTTTGCTAAAAATGAAACTGAATGGGTAAAATTTTTCAAAAATAATATTCAGGTAATCATTCAAAAAAAAGAAACAGGAAATTTAAACGGGTATAATTATCTAAAAATCTCTCTAAGAGAAAATATGTATATTATTTTTATTCCAAACGGCATCGACAGGGTTATTAAATTTAAATGTCAGTATAAAGATACAGAACAATTAAAACTTTGTGACCAATCTTTAAAGAGTTTTAAATTTACCTCTTCCCAGTAAACTTAATTACCACAACATAGGGAAACCTATTATCAGCTTTTGATGATATTAACACATTATAGAAAGAATCAAATAAAAGAATTGGCGCCCACGTGGGGCGCCTTTTCGTTTGTGCGTCATCCTGGCCGTTGCAAGAGACCAGGAGCCATCTCGATGATCGTGTCGAGTAGTACTAGTTCAGAAGCGTTTACTCCTGATTTCAGGTTTCTGAGGTGATCCTCAATCTGACTAGGTGTCAAATCGTGATGAGCTGCAGCTTCCTTGATTTTCCTCGCACGAATCTCTGGGCTCAAAGCCACTACTTCCTCCGCAGTCTGGGTTTACGCATCATCTTTCTCAGAGCTTTGATGGCCAGCAGAAGCAGAACAGCCTCATCACATGAGATCTTGAATCCCATCATGACGGTGCGAATGAGCTCCTCACCATTCTTGCGTGAGATCCGAAACCTAATTCGGATCAGTTCCACCTGCTCTTTTGGCAATGCTTTTCTCGCCATGGCGTCCTCCACTTATTAGACTAATAGATTTATGTAATTGTGGCAAACTCTATAAAATTTCCTTTAGTTCAATTAAGTGATCAATTTTTTTCCAAGCCACTTCTTCAAGCTCTTTTGCTTCAAATTCACTTCTCACTGCTATTCCATTTCCAGTTACTTTAAATAGACCAATATCATTTGAGCTGTCACCAATAGTAACACACTCATCTACTTCTAAATTATTTTCTTTACAAAATTGGTGAAAAAATTCCACTTTCTTTTCTTTATCGCCAGTTACGGTTTCTACGTCAATTAATTCATCATTTTCATCCCATACTAATTCAGAAATCGCATACCACTTATCAATACCAAGTTCTTTTCCAACTATCTCGGCATATATACCAAATGAGCCTGTTATCATGCATATTTTATATCCTTTTTCTTTTAGATATTTAACAGTTTCTATTGCATCTTCTCTTAGGGGTATTAATTTAAGAATTTCAGTAATGTCTTTTCTATTTGCTTTTCCAGTTGTTGACCAATTTTGTATACAAAGTTTATTTGACTCTTTCAGGGTCAAAATTCCTTTTTTCCACATTCCGTATATTTCATCATGGCGTTCAACAGTACCACCAAGTCCAAGAGTAAAACGATTCCAAGATATATCTCTGGTTAATGTTCCGTCTATATCAAAAACTATTGCTTTAAATTTTTTCATTGTCGGTTCTTTAGTGCATTTTTAATAGTGTCAGAGTCAGAATATTCGAGTTCTGTTCCTGTTGAAAGGCCACGGCCTAGAGTCGATATTTTTATATTATTCTTGTCTGTTAGGGGTTTTAAAATTTGCTCTAGGTATGTGAGAGTGTTTTCTCCTTCTGGGTTGTAACTCAGAGCGAGAATTATTTCTGAAAGTCCTTTTGAAATTTTCTTTTCAATATTTTCCACCAGCTCTTTTTGTCGAATACGTTTATCTGGATTATTTTCAAGTATTGGTACCGTTCCACCAAGGATAAAATAGTAACCGTTATAGAAATGGGTTTTTTCAATATTCTCAAAATCAACATCATGAGAAACAATCATCAGTGATTTTTTGTCTCGACTATTGTCACGACAAATAGGGCAGGTCTTTGAATTATCGTTTAGGAAAAATCGGAAGCAGGTATCACAAGAATGCACTGTTGCTCGGACTTCTGTAACAAGTCTTGCTAGGTCATTTGCGTATGCCGGGTTTCTGTTAAGTAAAAAGTACACAAACCTTTTAGCCTGTCTTGGTCCGATTCCGGGAAACTCCTTAAAGAGTTCAATGAGTCGCTGAGTATTGTCCATAATTTAAAAATCTGAAAATTCTTTGTCGGCTCCGCCATACTGTGACTTATCCATATTCTGGAAAGTCGCTTTTTTGTCATTAAAGAATAGTTCAACTTTTCCTGTTTCTCCGTTTCGGTGCTTTTCGATCAAGATTTCTGCAATATTTGTTCTTTCTGATTCATCTTTGTATTTGTCTTCTCGGTGAATGAACATAACAACATCGGCGTCCTGTTCGATAGAACCTGAGTCTCGAAGGTCAGATAGTCTTGGACGTCCACCACGTTGTTCTACGGCTCTTGAAAGCTGTGATAGGGCCAAAACAGGGCAGTCTAGTTCACGAGCAAGGTTTTTTAGTGATCTAGATATTTCTGTAACTTGTTGAACAACGTTATCGTTTTTCGTTTGAGTTGGGACCATCAGCTGTAGGTAATCCACAACAATAAGTCCTAGACCGTGTTCGCTCTTTAGTCGTCGTGCGATAGAACGCATTTTCAAAATATTGTTTCCTGGTTGGTCGTCGATGAAAATAGGTGCCTTGTTTAGCTTGTCGAGTGACTCACGGATAGCTTCGAAGTCATCCTGACGAGAAAGTTTTCCTGTTCGGAGTTTCCATGCATCCACATTTGCTTGTGCAGCAAGCATACGGTCTACCAACTGCTGGCTACTCATTTCAAGAGAGAAAATTCCAACTGGGATGTTGTGGTTCACCGCTGCTTGTCGTGCGATGTCGAGAGCAAATGAAGTCTTTCCAACAGATGGTCGTGCAGCGAGGATAATAAGATCAGACTTTTGTAGTCCAGATAGTTTTATATCTATATCCTTGAAACCAGTAGGGATACCACGCAAACCATCACCCTCTGTATGAAGTCTATCGAGTCTTTCCCATGCTTCTGTTAGTTCGTCTTTGATAGGGACGAACTTGTGCGCAGTGTTAAAGTTTGTAACATCAAAAAGTTTCTTCTCTGCATTATCCAACATTTCCTCCAACTCTTTGTTTTCATCGTAGCCGATTTGAGAAATATGATCAGAAGCTTCGATAAGTCTTCGCATCATATGTTTTTTCTGAACAATAGTTCCGTAGTATGTGATGTTGCTTGAAGACGGAACAGAGTTAACTATTTCTGTTAGGTATGTGTTACCACCGATTTGGTCTAGCCAGCCCTTTTCCTTTAGTCGCGCAGAAACAGAAAGTAAGTCGATAGGGGAACGCTTTGTAAAAAGTTCCATCATTGTTTCAAAAATCACTCGATGCTTTTCAGAATAAAAAGAATCTTGATTAACAATGTCTGTTACATCGAATAGAGCTTCTGGTCGCAACATAACAGAACCAAGGAATGCCATCTCGGCTTCCAAGTTTTGTGGAGGTATGCGCATCCTGTTAGGAAAAGTCTGCGGTATTACGTTTTGTACTTTTTGAACCATGCTCTAGATTTTAGCATGTAGTTGTTTTTTAGCGCTACTTGTTCAAACCTTCATAACATGTGGATTAACGAGAAACCCACCAGAGGTTCCTTTTGGGAACGTGGTGGGTCCGGTCACTTCTTCGCGAGGCCGAGTTTTTCGGCTCGCTTGAGGTTTGCTTTGTGCTCCTGCACGGTGACGCATTGGCATTCACCGCTGATGCACTCTTCGAGATGGCCAGTACGCAGTCTTTCAGCCAACTTTGTCATGTCAGGCATTGGTTCCTCCCTATGTAGAATAATACTACTTTATAAAAAATGTCAATACCTAGCGAGGAACCACTACAGTACCCTCTGGAGTGTCCTTAACTTCAAAACCAAATTCTTCGATTCTTGCTCTTAATTCGTCACTTTTTGCAAAATCCTTTGCGTTTCTTGCTAAATCTCGCTCTTTTATGAGGTTTTGAACTTCTTCGGGTATTTCAAAAGTTTCAACTTTATCAAGTTCAAGTCCAAGAACTTTATCAAAATCTAGGATAGTTGCTCTTTTGTCTGGGTCAGAAATTTTTTCGTCCTTAACTATATCCCAAATAAGAGCGAGTGCTTTTGGAGCATTCAAATCATCATTTATTAAAGTAATAAAATCTGTTTCGACTACATTACCATTTTCAGGTAGTGAATTTATTTTCTCTCTCAACCTTTTTAGGGCAGTCTGTGACCCCTCTAATGCTTCCCAAGTAAAATTTAAAATAGTTGAATAGTGCGCCCCCAGAACAAAATATCTGTATGCAAGAGGATCAATATTTCTATCTTTAAAATCTTTTAGAGTGAAAATGTTTCCAAGAGATTTTGACATCTTTTTTCCGTCTACTGTTATGAATCCTCCGTGAACCCAATAATCAACAAATTTTTTTCCTGTTACTGCTTCGGATTGTGCAATTTCATTTGTATGGTGGGGGAATATTAAGTCAGATCCTCCAGTGTGTATATCTAGGGTTTCTCCTAGGTTATTTATTGCCATAGCTGAACATTCTATATGCCAGCCCGGACGACCTTTTCCAAAAGGTGCATCATAGACAACATCTCCATCTTCATCTGAATAAAATTTCCATAAAGAAAAGTCTCTAGCATTTTCTTTATCGTATTCGTCATTTGCAACTCTTTCCTTTGTTGTATTTTCTAAATTTAGATTTGCTAATTTACCGTAGCCATCTGATTTTGTTATATCAAAGTAAACACCATCAGTGCTTTTATATGCTATTCCTTTGTCCAAAAGTTTATCGATAAGAGAAATCATCTCAGGGATACTTTCTGTGGCACGCGGAGTTTTTGTTGGTTTTAGAATACCAAGGGATTTCAGATCTTGAAAAAATAAATCCTCATATTTTCTTGTCAGTGCTTCTAAACTAACACCTTCAGTTTGACTTCGTTTTATTGTTTTATCGTCAACATCTGTGATATTCATCACCTGGTTAACTTTTAAATTGTTATATTCAAACACTCTTCGCAAAATATCACCAGTTATGAATGTGCGAAAGTTTCCTATGTGGGCATAGTCATAAACTGTGGGCCCACAATTATAGATTGAAACCTCTCCTTGTTTTAAGGGTTCAAATTTTCTTTTTTCTTTGGTTAACGTGTCGTTTAGGTAAATATCAGCCATAAATTAAATCCAGCGCTTATGTTTTGCATACAATAGAGCAATTAATCCATAGGCTAACATACTTATAATAACTATCCAAAAGCCGTTTGGGTTGTGTTCTAGCGGTACTCCACCTGTTCTCATGGCGAAAATCCATGACAAAAGGTTCATAGGGAGCAGTATTCCTCCTAGAACTGTCAGTTGTTTTACTGTTTCGTTTTGCTTCGAAGTCAAAAGCGAGTTGTTTGTGTCTCGAAGTTCACGAAGCATTTCCAGGTTAGACTTTATTGTGGTGTTTATCTTGATGTATTCAACAAGTATAGATTCAATCTCTCGTGAAAAATCTTCTCCAAATATTCTACCTCCATGGTCACGGAGCGACTCCAATATTTTGTGATGCAAGTCTGTGATCCTTTTAAAATCAAGCAAGGTTCTTGTTACTTCAGAAATGGCAACAACCATTTCCTTTTCTTTTTCTTTGAAAATATCTGTCGTGATGTTGTCTGTTATGTCATCTATATATTCCAGCTCCTCGAAAAGCGAGTTGTAAAGTTCACGCAACATCCGCATAAGCAAAATATGATCATGAGCTTTTTTCTTATCCCCATTTTTCTCTAGTATCTCGTGAACTTCGAGGTCTTTGCTGAACTTGTGTAGTGCGTCTATCGTGTCGTATCTTGCAGTGATAAGCGCATCTTTGCCAATGATAAAGTCTATTTCCTGACTTTTACCTTCTGCGTGTGAATGTTTGAAAACAGGGAAGTGGAGAATACAGTAAATATATTTGTCGTGGAACTCTATACGAGGTTTCGGTGTCGCAGAAGTTAATTCTCTCGCGACAAAGGGGTGGATATCATATGTGTTCATCAACTCATGAATTTCTTCTGGAGTTCCATTATCAATGTCCACCCAAGTTTCGCCGTTATATTTGTGAGTATTTATCATAAAATTAATTATATCTGAAGTTAGATTTGACCACAATATAAATAGTTGCGATAATTGGAAATAATGAAAGATTTTTCTAAGTACAAAGAATTTTATCCATACGCAGTTGTGATTTTTCTCATCGCTTTTTCAGTTGGATATTTTGTTGGTGGAAACGAATATGCTGGTGGCAAGCAGACTGCAAATATAATAAATAAGACAGAAGGTAAGCCAGAAGAAATAGATTTTGCACCATTCTGGAAAGCTTGGAATGTTATAAATGAAAAGTATGTTCCAACAAATGGAACATCTACTACTCCAGTTGAAGACCAGGTCAAAGTCTATGGTGCAATAGAGGGAATGGTAAAGTCACTTGGTGACCCATACACGACTTTCTTTCCACCAGAAGAGTCAAAAGAATTTAGTCAGGCAATATCCGGACAGATAGAGGGTGTTGGAATGGAGGTAGATGTTAAGGACGGTGTTCTAACTGTTATTTCTCCAGTAAAGGGAACTCCTGCATACAACGCTGGTGTAAAACCAGGTGATCAAGTTTTGAAAATCGATGATCTTTCTACATCTGGTCTCACAACAGAAGAGGCCGTAAAACACATTCGTGGCCAAAAGGGTACTGCTGTAAAACTGACAATGCTTCGAGCTGGAGAAAAGGAACCGAGAGTATTGAACATAATCAGAGATGTAATAAACATACCAACTGTTGATACAGAGACACGTGGAGATGTATTTATTATTCGTCTATACAGTTTCTCTGCTACTTCTCCAAACCTTTTCCGAGAAGCATTGCGAGATTTTGTTCAATCTGGAAAGTTTAAACTAGTTATTGATCTTCGAGGAAACCCAGGTGGTTACCTTGAAGCTGCACAAGATATGGCTTCATGGTTCTTGCCAACAGGAAAAGTGATAGTTAGTGAGGACTTTAGAGATGAGAAAGACAAACAAGTTTTCCGTTCAAAAGGGTACAATATATTTAATGAAAATCTAAAACTGGCGATTCTGATCGATGGTGGTTCTGCGAGTGCTTCAGAAATTTTGGCTGGTGCTCTGCATGACCATGGCGTCGCAACACTTGTTGGTGCAAAGTCATTTGGAAAAGGTTCTGTACAGGAACTAGTTGATATAACTGATGAAACTTCACTCAAAGTTACTATTGCGAAATGGCTAACTCCAAACGGAATTTCAATTTCACACAACGGACTTACTCCAGATGTTGTTGTAAAGCTAGATGAGAAGAAATATCTAGATGATAAGACTGATACACAACTAAACAAGGCAATAGAGATATTAAATCAATAAAAGATTCGAATACTAATTTTTTAGAGCACGGATAAATTCTTGCTAGAATTTTCCTCTCGCTCAGCAATCAACAAAACAATCTTCCTTACTCCATCTCATTACATGAGCTGTACACCTTTCGCTTTTTGATTACAAAATACTCAAGGTCTTGCGAAGCTTCGCTTCTCACCTTCTTGCAAAACTCGCTATCGCTC
>CAYQQL010000026.1:0-2431 GCA_964420095.1 uncultured Candidatus Saccharibacteria bacterium
ACTCAATAGGGTCTTCAATAGTAGAAATGTTCACGTCTGGTGTATTCAATATATCCAAAATTGTATAAAGAGTTGTAGTCTTTCCTGAGCCTGTTGGACCTGTAGCAAGTATCATTCCTGTTGTAGACTTCAAGGCCGTGTGGATTCTTTCAAGACCTGTTCCATGAAATGACAGACCCTCTAGAGTAAAACCAGATACACTATCTCGCAAAAGTCGCATCACAATTTTTTCTCCGTAGTATGTTGGCAGTGTAGAAACACGAAAAGAAACTTTCTCTCCATCTGAATCTATTTTGAAACGACCGTCTTGAGGCAGTCTTTTTTCGTCCAACTTTAGAGACGATAGAACTTTTATACGTGCAGCAATACTTGGTGCCATATTCTTTGGCAGAATCATGGCGTCATGCAAAAGTCCGTCGATTCTGTATCGAACAAGCAGCTGCAACTCCTGAGGTTCTATATGAATATCGGATGCGTTTTGCAAAATTGCGTGTTTCAAAAGCGTATCAACGATACGAATCATAGGAACATCATCAGCTAATTTCTTCAAATCAGCTTCGTTCATTTCATCCAACTTGTCGTCAGGAATACTTTTTATCTGACCAACATCTTCTGCAATAAGATCGCCGAATTCTGCTTTCAAACTTTTTTGGTATTGCAAAATAGCACTCTTCATTGAATCAGCATCAGTAAGTCGAGGAAGGATTTTCAAACCAACTTTCTTTTTTACGAAATCAATAGCCGTTAAGTCCTCTGTATCAAGCATGGCAACCTCCAAAGTGTCGTTTGTCTTTTTAAAAGCTACGATGTTGTGGTTTCTTGCAATAGGTTCTGGAATAAGAGAAAGAACTTCAAAAGGAAGTTTCTCCCCTTTTAAATCAACAAAAGGAATCCCAAGAATGTATGCTTGCATTCGTCGCAAGTCGTCTTCTGTAAGCTTTCCTTTATTAACCAAAATTTTACCCAAGTTCCCCGCTGTTTCTTTGGCTTCTTTTTCAGCGGATTCCAAATCTGCGCGAGAAACTAGACCAGAGTCTAAAATAAAATTCTTTAATTGTGATTCTTCAATGTGCATAAGAGTAATTTGTTTTTAAATTATATCACGTGCTCACAAATTATTTCTATTTAAATATGTTAATAAGAATTTCAGTTATATTTTTTACAAAAGTATCTAGAGAAAATATTAATTGACTAAAATACAAACATGCTTATACTTGTCAAAAGCAGTTCTATTGTGGTGACGGACGCGGCTGGCAGTGGTGATGATGAGCCTACTATCATCAATGAGTGTTGGGCGCACTCATCAGAGCCAAAAACGATAACTGTCCGTCACCACCGCATCGCCAATGGCCTCGGTCAATGGTTTGAGTGCGACGTGGGCAGGTGGGTTATTGTTTTCCAGGTTCTAACAGAGGTGATTTGGAGCATATTCTGCTCCAGGTGCGGGGACTAAATGTCCTCCACCAACCCCCGGGAGCGGGCTTAGTCTACGGACAAAGCCCCTCTCTTTTTATTAATTTGACAAATAAATTGGTTACTGCTATTATTATTTTATTGAAGTTCGCCTCACGGCGGGCCATTTTTTTACCAGATTTTCAAGAGATAGGGTAAAATTAAGAAAATTTATTAAATAATTAAAAAGTTATGATGGATCTAAAAGTAATTAATTCTGTATTGGCGCAACTCGAAGAAGAGCGTGGCATACCTCAAGCAAAAATAATTGAGGCTATTGAACTTGCACTAGCTACTGCATATAAGAAAGAATACGGAAAGAAAGGACAAATCGTACGTGCAAAATTTGACCTAAATTCAGGTAAAACTGAAATGTTTCAGGTTAAAATTGTCGTAGATGAATCAACTATAGTAATGAATGAGGACGAAATCCCTCTAGAACTAAAGGAGGGTGAAGTAGAAATCGAGCTTTACAACCCAGAGAAGCACATAATGATAAGTGACGCTCGAAGAATCAAAAAAGACGTTAAACTAGGCGACGAAATGGTTTTTCCTCTAGAAGGACAGGATGACTATAGTAGAATTGCTGCTCAGACTGCAAAGCAGGTTATTATGCAGAAAATCCGAGAAGCAGAAAAAACTCATATAATTAGCGAATTTGGAAAGAAAGAAGGAGAAATCGTGTCTGGAACAGTCCAAAGAATGGAAAGAGGTAACATATTTATAGATATGGGCCGAGCTCCAGGTATACTTCCTTATGAGGAACAGATCCCAGGAGAGAGATTTGGCCAAGGAGAAAGAATCCGAGCATACCTATATAAGGTAGAAGAGTCTGGAAAGGGTGTATTCTTACGACTTTCTCGAAGTCATCCAAAATTCCTTGAAAAGCTATTCGAAACAGAGGCTCCAGAAATAGCAAACGGCTCAGTTATAGTAAAATCTATTGTTGCTTATGAACCTGGGAGTGTATTTGTTTTTC
>CAYQQL010000026.1:2441-7475 GCA_964420095.1 uncultured Candidatus Saccharibacteria bacterium
AAATCTATTGCTCGAGAAGCTGGTTCTAGGACAAAAATAGCTGTTTCTTCAAAAGATTCACATATTGACCCTGTTGGATCAATGGTTGGACAGCGAGGAGTGCGTGTTTCTACAGTTATGTCAGAGTTGGGTGGTGAGAAAATCGATATTATAGAGTGGTCAGAGGATCCAAAGAAGTTTATCGAGGATGCTCTATCCCCTGCAAAAACTATTGATGTAAAGATTAATGAGGTAGAAAAACAAGCAACTGTTACTGTTTCTGAAGATCAACAGTCACTAGCTATTGGAAAAGGAGGACAAAACGTTCGACTAGCCGCAAAACTAACAGGTTGGAAAATAGATATTCAGTCAGCAGGTGGAAATACTGAAGCAGTTGAAAGTGAGAAAGCTGAATAAATAATAATTAAATAAAAAACCCGAGACAATCTCGGGTTTTTTATTTATGGAAGTTTTAGTGCAGGAACTATCTGTTTCTTTCTAGAGAGAATTCCTGGAAGGACCTTTGTATCACCATCAATTGAGACACCGAAAGATGTTTCTACTAATTTTTTAGTAAAATCGTTATAAGTAACTGCAATGGCTTCTTCTTTAAAGATATCGA
The DNA here is from genome assembly GCA_964420095.1 of uncultured Candidatus Saccharibacteria bacterium. Lineage (GTDB taxonomy): Bacteria > Patescibacteriota > Minisyncoccia > Phycocordibacterales > DATDWN01 > C7867-006. Next base: position 3,043 of record CAYQQL010000026.1, read on the forward strand.
TTATAAATAGGAGAACATCATCTGTATCTGGCTCTTGAGATAGTATCTCGCCTATAGCAGACACAAGACCAGCCTTTCTTTCCAATATTGGTGCTGTATCAGTAGTTTCAATAACAGAAATTCTGACTTGCTTATCTCCAACATCAAATTTCTTACTATCAAGATGTAGTAGTCCAATGTCTGTAAAGTCTGAAACATCTGATTTTGCCTTGAACATCTCATTTGCATATGACTGAATGTCCACATCAAGCTGTTTTGCCAATTTTTCTGCAATATATTTGTCGTGAGCAGTTGTTGTTGGTGATCTGAAAGCTAAAGTGTCAGATAAAATACATGAAAGCATTATTCCAGCAATATTGTTAGGTAAACTATTGGCAACATCACCGATCAAATCATGGATAACAGAAGCAGTTGATGCCAAAGGTCTCAATGTAACTTCAATTGGACCTTTTGTCTCCAACCCTCCAAATAACTTGTGATGGTCTATTATTTTTAAAACATTTGCGTCCAAAATGTTTGGAAATAGTTCCTGAGGGTTATTTGTATCCACAACAACAACATCATCACCAGCATCTATTGAAGCAAGAAGCTCTGGTTCAGAAAAACCCCATCTATTTAATACGAAAGATGTTTCTTTATTCAAAGCACCGAGTACATATGGTCTAGATTCTACTCCCCCATGAGTGTTCATATACCAAGACCACAGAATCGCACACCCTGTTGCATCTGTATCTGGAGACATGTGTGAAAATACTTTTATCATGATAAGCATAATACAGTATTGTATTTCAAAATCAAATTGCTAGAGTGCAGTGCTATTGATATAATATTCTCATTAACAAAAATTATTTTAAGTATGAAAAAAATTATTTTAAATTTGATTATGGCAGTACTTGTGTTTGGAGGGGCCAATTTTGTATACGCTGAAGACGGAATGGCGGGCATGGATATGCCAGCAAGTAGTAGTATGAAAATGAACAAACCTCCAGTAAGACCTCAACCAGTAAAAGAGGCTGTTCAAGCTAAAAGAGAGGCTGGACAGGAGAAAATTCAAGATATAAAGCAGAAAATGGCTAGTACAACTGAAGTCAAAAGAGATTTGCGACAAAAGATGGCAAGTACTACAGAGGACAAGAGAGAACTAAGACAAAAAATAGCTAGTACAACAGCAGAGAAACGAGATGAAAGAAAAGAGTTAATTAAAACTAGAATCGAAAATAAGTTTGGAAAAATGTTCGCTCGATATCAGGCAACAATAGAGAGAGAAAGAGAAATTGCATCAAAAATCACAGCTAGAATAGAGAAAATCAAAGCAAATGGTGGAACAACGACAGAGGCTGAAAAGTTTGTGTCAGAAGCAAAAGCATACCTAGACGAAGCTCAAAAACAACTTGATGCACTAAAGTCTACAGCAATGAACGACTCACAGGTAGCATCTTCTACAACAGCTTCAATTGCAAAAGAAACTTTGTCAGCAATGAAAAAAGCTAACCAAGATCTAGAAAAGAACTTGAGATCAGCTCACCAGTCACTACAAAAGTCAGTCGGTAGTCTAAAGGGAATGTCTCAGCTTAAAAATGCTTCATCGACTAGAGAGCAAAATAGCTAATAATTAACAAATAAAATATGGAACCAACAATACAACCAACAGCGCCTATACAACCACCTGTACAGCAACCTATTGCACCACAAGATACAAACAAGTCTTCTATTGGATCAATAATAGGAATAATAGTTATTATTGCAGTAATAATACTAGGTGGACTATATTTCTGGGGTAAAAGAGTTGAAGAAGCAAAACTTAGACAAAGTATAGTGAATGAGGAAACAGCTGCTCTACAAGAAACGCAGCCTGTAGACGAGAACGCATCAATAAAAGCAACGAGTCAATCTGACGACTTAAATTCAATTGAAGCGGATTTGAACGCAACAAACCTTGAAGATCTTAATGCGGAGCTAGATCCTCAGGCAATGTAAGTATTATTATATTGAGAAAGTAAAAAGCCACTAAATGTGGCTTTTTACTTTACAAAATACGGCCTACAATATAGACTTGGAAACTATGACAACAAAGCACTATAAAGATATAAAAATCAATATTCTTCCGGAAAGAGAGGTGGAAATAATCGGCTCTATTACTGCAGAAAAAATGAGTCTAATGAGAGAAAAGGCTCTAAAAAAGCTAAAGGAATCTGTTGAAATTCAAGGTTTTAGAAAGGGTCATGCTCCAGAAAACCTTATTGCCCAAAAGGTTGGAGAGGGATCACTTCTAGAAGAAGCTGCTGAAATTGCCCTAAATGAAGAGTACCCAAACATTCTAGAGGAACACAAACTTGATGCTATTGGACGACCAGAAATAACAATAACTAAAATTGGTGTTGGAAGTGATATGGAGTTCAAAGTCAAAACTGCACTTATGCCAGAAGTAAAGCTTGCTGATTATAGGAAAATAGCGAAGAAAACAATATCAAAGGATGCTGGTGCAGTAACTGTAGCGGAAAAAGAAATTGACGATGTCATAAAAACAATCAGAGAAAACATTGCGCACGAAAAAGTTCACGCAGAAGCGGGTGGAGGCAAAGAACACAATCACAGAGAGATAACTGATGCTGATTTGCCAGAAGTTAATGATGACTTTATTAAAATGCTTGGTGATTTCAAAGATCTAGAGGATTTTAAATCAAAAATTAAAGAAAATATTACAAAAGAGAAAGAAATCAAAGAGAAGGACAAAAGAAGAACTGCAACTTTGGAAAAAATTATCGAGGAATCAACCATAAACCTACCTAAAATAATAATTGACGGTGAGTTAGACAAAATGACTGCACAATTCAAAGATGATATCGCTCAGTCTGGTTTTTCTTTTGAGGACTACCTAAAGCATATAAAGAAAACTGAAGAAGACCTTAGAGCAGAATGGAAAGATACAGCTGTAAAGAGAGCGAAGTCACAAGTAATCCTAAATAACATCGCAAAGGATGAGAATATTGCTCCAAAGGAAGAAGATATCAAAAAAGAAATGGAAAATATCCTATCTCACTACAAAGATGCTGACCGTTTCCGAGTAAGAATGTATGTTGAGACATTTATGACAAACGAGCTTGTATTCCAGTTTCTAGAAAATCAAGCATAGGCGAAAACGCGACCTTCTCTCGAAAGTCGCGCATCAGACATAGCTAGGGTCCTCCTCTTTTTGATCCTGATCCTTCAAACTACCGAGCAGAACCTCGGCATTTTTCCGAGCCTCTTCTTCACTTCTTCCGTATCTCCGGTGCACATTCCCACCGACCACAACTGTGGCAACCCACTTTTCTGAGGACGGATTCGTCCAAAGCTTTTCCAGAAGAATCTCCACAAGAACCCTCCTAACCTAAATTATACTATAAAACTAGCAAACTCGTTGCAGATATTGCTGCTGTTTCAGCTCGTAAAACTTGAGAACCAAGTGAAACAGCTGGGATATTAAAAGTTTCAAATACTTTTAACTCATTCTCGCTCCAACCACCCTCTGGACCAATAAAAATAGAAACTTCTTCATCATTTTCATCTACAGCATCTCTAATATACTTTCCATCTAAATGTAGTAAAAGCTTTTTCTCTGGCAAATTACCCTCTTGTAGTAACTCTTGCAGATCTACAATGTCACTGATAGCAGGAACACTTCCCCGTCCAGACTGTTCAGATGCTTCTATAACAATTTTCTGAAGTCTCTCCATATTTAAATTTTTCTTTTCACTTCTTTCACACAAAATAGGAATTATTCTTGAGACTCCAAGCTCTGTAACTTTTTCTGCAACTAATTCAAAATTATCTTTCTTTATTAGAGCCATACACAGAGTAAGAGAGACTTTTGGTTTTTCACCACCATCTAGCTCCTCGACGACCTCGACCGTTGCGCTTGCGTTAGTCAAAAGTGTAATCATACATAGATAATCAGTCCCACTTCCATCAAAAAGAATAACCTGACTACCAACATTGTAACGAAAAACAGATCTCCATTGGTGAACTAGATCCCTATCGGGAACATCGAACTTATAACCATTAATAGGTGTATTCAAATAAAATCTATGAATTCTCATAATAAAATGATAGCATATTTTCTGGAGGGCGCCGATGACACAGAGGAACCGTGGATACATCTGTCCGAATTGTGGGCAGAAGTTCAAGAGATTGGATGGGCACGATAATTGCCCCAAGAAACCCCAAGAGACTTTGAAACCAGGAGAAACCGCCGCGACCAGCGAGTCCGTTCTGCATATCGATGATGCATTCGGCCGAAAGTTCCCGTTCTGAACCCACGAGCCCCGATGAAGCGATCTTCATCGGGGCTCTAACGATATGTTTTGCCTATTTTTGACTTTCTGATATACTCATTGTCATGTTAATACCAACAGTAATAGAAAAATCACAGTTCGGAGAGAGAGCCTACGACA
>CAYQQL010000027.1:0-7159 GCA_964420095.1 uncultured Candidatus Saccharibacteria bacterium
AAGCTGGAAAAGTAACCCTTGAGTCACGAGACGCTGGCCAGTTGGGACAAATGACAGCAGAGGAACTTCTAGCAAAGTTAAAAGAAGAAATTGCTAACAAAAAATAATATGCGAAAACTATACAAAAGTGATAACGATAAGATCCTTGCTGGTGTTATAGGTGGTGTCGGTGAGTATACAGACATCGACCCAACAGTGCTCCGACTAGCATTCATAATTCTTGCAATAATGACAGTAGTAGGGCCAGCAGTTATTGGATATATTATTGCAGTATTGGTTATTCCGGGCAGACCACATCATCAAGCAAAAGATGCAGAATATTCTGAAACAAAGAAAGAACACCATCACGATAATCACGAACACAAACACGAAGAAAAGAATGGATAAAAAAATTTTGATAAATTCATAGCCATAAAAAGGACCATCAGGTCCTTTTTATGTAGAGATCAAAATTAAATTCTAAATAGCTAAAATTCTATTAATTATTTACTTCTAAAACCAGTTGGACTAAAGCCTATTGGTTCTTTTTCAACTGGACTACTTACATTAATTTTACCGAATGTTTTTTCATAGTTTTCTATAGTATTATTCAATACTACCAGTAACTTCTTCATATGCTGTGGAGAGACTAGAAATTGTTCTCCTAGATTACCGGCGATTGCCAGTAATATAAACTGCATATCATTGTACATCACTCGTACTTCTGTTAACCCTTTTATCGCAGGGTCAATATTAATTGGTGTTTGTTGATTTTGAATTTGTTGATTCATATATTTATGTTTTTGTTTGTGTATTTATTTAACAAATTTAGAAATCTCAATGAACTCTAGTGTAATTATACAGTAATTTTTTATCAATATCAAATCAAAAAATTATAATTTAAATAAAATAAAACTTGATAAGCTAAAATAAGTTGTATATGAATGTAAAGTTGTAAACTTTTTAATTTAAGAAAGATGAGTTCGTCAAATTTTATATATCCAAATTCGCCTTTGTTGCGTTGGATTGGATGAATGACTTTCGAGACGGAACATCACTTCCCATGAGTACATCAAACACTTTATCTGCACCAACTGTGTCGCCAATAGTTACTTGTTTTAGAACTCGTCTAGCAGGATCCATTGTTGTTTCCCATAGTTCCTCTGCGTTCATTTCTCCGAGACCTTTGTATCGCTGGATGGAAATCTTTTTCGACTTCGTCGCTGTCGAAGCTTTCGCCTCCTTATCATTGCCTTCGGCTTCTGCTTCCTCGTCTTCTGTGGTTTCGGACATATCTTCTATTTCTTCTACCTGAGCGTCTTTTCCAACGATACCTGTTTTTTCTTCGTCAGAGTATGCGTAAAATATTTCTTTTCCTTTCTTTATTTTATATAGAGGTGGTTGAGCGATGTAGATAAAACCTCCGTCGATAAGTGGTCGGAAGAATCTGTATAGCAAAGTCAGTATCAATGTTCGGATGTGAGCACCGTCCACGTCGGCATCTGTTGCGATGATTATTTTGTGATATCGCAGTTTAGATATATCAAATGTATCTCCTATCGCTGTTCCAAGTGCAATAACAAGGTTTCGGATCTGCTCTGACTCTAGCATTCGGTCGAGTCTTGCTCTTTCGATGTTAAGAATCTTTCCTCGTAGTGGAAGTATCGCCTGTGTCTTTCGATCACGGCCTGTTTTCGCTGTACCTCCCGCAGAGTCTCCCTCCACAATGAACAACTCTGAGTCTTCTGCTGACTTTGACTGACAGTCTGCGAGCTTTCCAGGAAGAGTCATGCCTTCTAGTGCACCCTTTCGTAGAACAGAATCCTTTGCAGCCTTTGCAGCCTTTCGCGCCTTTAGAGCAAGAATAACTTTGTTGATGATAGCTTTTGCATCATCTGGATTTTCTTCTAGGAACTCTGCGAACGCTTCTGAGAAAATAGTGTTAACAGAAGACTGAGCCTCAACTGTTCCAAGTTTTGCTTTTGTCTGACCTTCGAACTGTATCTCTCGTAGTTTTACAGAAACAACGGCTGTTAGACCCTCGAGAACATCCTCTCCAGTAAAGTTATCGTCGTTCTCCTTTATTAGGTTGTTCTTTCGTCCGTATGAGTTTAGTGCACGAGTTAGAGCAGTTTTGAAACCAGTAACGTGTGTTCCACCTTCTGGTGTGTGAATGTTGTTTGCGAAACCTAGGATACGAGAAGAAATATCGTCGACGTATTGTAGCGATACTTCGACTGACTCCCACTCATTTGTATTTTTCTCAACATAGAAAACATTTTTGTGAACAGGTTTGAAAGTTGAGTTTACGAACTTTACTAGAGAAAGCAGTCCTCCTTCAAAGTAGAAAGACATAGATGGTATTTCTAGTCCAAGTTCAGAAATTTTGAAAACTTCGTCTTCTTTTATTTTGCCTTCGTATTTTGTAGCGTCGTTAACTGTGATGCGTAGGCCTTTTACTAGGTAAGCCTGCTGTCGCAAATGATCTACAACTCTTTTTGCATCAAACTCGATGATTGGGAAAATGGCTGGATCTGGTTCAAACAAAACTATAGTTCCGTTTTTCTTTGTTGATCCAACTTTCTTTACAAGAGCTTTTCTCTTTCCTTGAGAATATTCCTGCATGTAGATACCGTTGCCTTCCTTGTGAACAGTTACTTTACAGTAAATAGACAGCGCGTTTACCACAGACGCACCCACTCCGTGCAAACCTCCAGAAACTTTGTAACCTCCGTCTTCTGCACCGAACTTTCCTCCAGCGTGGAGTGTCGTCATGATAGTTTCAAGCGCTGAAACTTTTGTTTGTTTGTGAATATCAACAGGAATACCTCGTCCGTTGTCTGTTACTCGGATTCTGTTTCCTGGTAGGAGTGTTACTTCGATGTCGTTTGCGAAACCACCCATGGCTTCGTCACGAGAGTTGTCAAAAATTTCCCAAATAAGGTGATGTAGTCCGTCGAGTCCTGTTGTACCAATGTACATTCCCGGTCGCTTTCTAACTGGTTCTAGTCCTTCGAGAATCTGTATCGCATCTGCACCGTAGCTATCCTTCTTTTCTGCTTTTTTAGCCATATTTTGTGATTTGTTATGGGAGTAATTATAGCAAAATTTCGATGTCATCACAAGGAAAAAGTGATGGATTTTGGGGTGGTTTTTTTACTTGACAAGATATTTAAAATATGTATAATTTATTATGAGGTGGTGAGATGACACTCGTATTCGTCGGAAAGCTCCTGATCACGCTTGGACTCGGTTTGGCAACAGGTTCAACCATTGAAAGAGCACGTGTGCTAGGCATCGGTCTTGGAATGGCAACTGCCGGCTCGTACATCTACCTGTTCCTTCACTAGCGCCCAACCACAACCCCGCAACAGAAACCCCACGCAGTACGTGCCTGGTTCTGCGCGGGTTTTTGTTTACCCGAATTTTGAGGTATTCTCACCCTATTTGACAGAATATTTTATTTATGTCACCATAATATTAGACGCGTCTGGCGGTTACCAGACACGAACGATTGGAGATACTGAAGATGAGAATGATTCAGGCCGTGTTTATCGGCCTAACCTACGGGAGCGTTGGCGGACTTTGCCTCCTGCTCGCCGCAACCAGTGAAAGGGGTGGTTACACGTCCAGCCCAACCCTGCTGTACTTCGGGATTTTGGTGGTTGGTGCCTTCGTTGTGGCGCTTCCCAAATCTCGTAAGGTCACCGCCGTGCTGACAGCATCACTTCTTCCGGCAGTGCTCATCGCACTGCAGGCGCAGACCTGTGAGTTCAGCACCGATGTGATCAAACCGTGCGTGAAGCTATATTCCATACAACAGAACCTCACATACTCCATCACCTACCTCCTCGTGGGGTTGATGATCGGAGTTGCCTTCAGGGTGTGGCGTGAACGACTGCACCCAGAACTTCATCGGGTTGGCTGAGTAGTCAACCAAGAACCCTAGGATTGCGCGTGTCGGAAAACAAAGCGTTCTTTTTCTCAGCGCTGATGATCACCATCCTCGCTGTAATACTTGTCGTCGGTTCCATAATCCAGATCCCGATTGAAATCGGAAGGATCTGGAATCACACGAAGGTGGAACGGTTGAAATAGCCGAACCACCCCACCCCCGAACAGAACCCCGCGCAGTACGCGCCCGGTTCTGCGCGGGTTTTTGTTTACTTAAATTTCGATGCCATCACAAGGATAGAATGATGGATTTTGAGGTTAGATATATTCTACATATTCATGTATATCATGTTATGATATACAAAATTTTGTTCCTTCAAGGAGAACACAATGACTCCCCTGAAATTCGCACTAGCATCGATCATCGTGGTCTTGATGGTAGCTGGTCAGACTGATGCACAGGATAAGCCGGGGGTGCAATACGCCGGTGTGATCAAGATCGCGAACGGCCACACATACTATGTCGACACTGGTGATATGCTAGATGACACTCACGATCATCCGCAGCGGGTACTCCACGCATATTCTCTCGATGGAGATTACGCGACTATCGTCGCAGTCGGCGAAGTTGGTGCGCGTTGGACCAGACTGAACGCCTGCACTAAAGATGAGATGAGAAACTCGAGCCCTTGTCACAGAAGCATCGCTGCTGAAGACCTCGTCAGAGAGCTTATGAAAAAGGTGATGCTCGAGAAGAATCTCATCGAAGATCCCGCAGTTAGGAAAGCGTGGGATCAACTTACGACAGATCTGATCATGGAGATCATGAAGTTACAGCAGATCTAATCATCAAGATCATGAAATAGCCGAACCACCTCACCCCGCCCCGAACAAAACCCCGCGCAGTACGCGCCCGGTACTGTTCGGGGATTTTGTTTACATAAATTTTCTTGAATAAATCTTTTTCGAGCACCCGGAAGTAAGGGAACACTTATGCATGAGGTAATCCTTATGCCCAAAGCATGGTTTTGTCAACGACTCTGTAATCAGAGCTCATTGACAAAACAAGGCTGAGGACAGAAAAAACTTTTCGCTGGAAAAGTTTTTGTCTCGAAAAAGGTTTATTCATGAAAATTTAAAAATCACTATGGGGTTGAATTTTTGTCTATTTTTCGCTATAGTTTCGACATATGTCAAACAGTATGAAGGACCTCTACTCCTCTCCAGAACTCGACCGAAAAGAGTACATTGAAGTGGATAGTAACGACCAGACTCTACGCAAGGAGCTAGAGAATAGAACAGATGCCGAGAGCGCTCGAATAAAGCGTTATTTGGCTATGGATGACCTTTCTCGAAAGGACGGTAGCCCGATAAAAGAAATTGCTGACAGAGTAAAGTCGCTGGACACATTCAAAAAGTTCGACGTTATAACTATCCCTGAGATAGTTCCTATGGTTCAGACTTTTGACCTTTTCGACTTCCCTGCCAGCCACCCTGCTCGAAGTAAGTCAGACACATACTATGTAAACGAAGAATACATTCTACGAACTCACACAACTGTGATGTGGTGGTACTACTTCAACAGACCAGAGATAAAAGAAAAAATGGCAAAAGGTCTCGACATGGCTGTTATCTGTCATGGAAAAGTTTATCGAAAGGACGAGATAGATCGACGACACATGAACATCTTCCATCAGGTAGATGGACTATACATCTGTAAAAAATCTGAGAAAGAAATAAATCAGGATGATCTGAAAGATGTTTTGATCGAAGTCGCACAGTCTGTGTTCGGAAAAGAAATAAAATACAGATTTAACCCAGACACATTCCCATACACACACGACTCACTAGAAATGGAAGTGGACAAAGACGGCCAGTGGGTAGAGGTTCTTGGTGCAGGTGTTGTTCAGGGTAGTGTTCTAGAGAAACTTGGAGTGGATTCTAACGTCTACAACGGATGGGCTTTCGGTTTCGGACTAGAGAGACTAGCTATCATATCTATGGAACTCCCAGATATCCGACTACTATGGTCAGATGACGAGAGAGTGACAAAACAGCTGAAACTAGGACAAAAGTTCGTGGAAGTTTCAAAGTTCCCTCCTGTTGTCAGAGACATTTCTTTTGTTGTAACAAATGATTTCTTACCTAACGACTATTTCGACCTAGTGCGAGAAAACGCTCCAGGACTTGTAGAGCAAGTTGAACTTCTAGATAAATACGAAAATGTGGCAAAGTTCGGTGAAGGAAAAGTAAGTTATGCATACCGAGTAACATACAGATCACTAGAAAAAACTCTGACGGGAGAAGAGGTGGACGCTTTACACAAAGGCTTAGAAAAAATAACAGCGGAAACATACAACGCAACAATACGATAATGCCTAGCATCACAAACCTAGTTACATATATTTTTCTTTTTGCATCTCTAAACTTTGAGGTGTTTATTTTGATGATCTATTTTCAGAATAGAGAAAATATGAAAGAAGAAGAGAAACTTGTGGCTGAAGGACCAACAGAATACCCTAGTGTTACCGCTATAGTTCCCTGCTGGAACGAAGAAAAAACAGTAGCGAGAACAGTGCATTCCCTACTTGAACTCGACTACCCAAAGGACAAGTTCAAAATAATGATTGTTGATGATGGTTCGACTGACAAAACTTGGGAAGTTATACAGCAGTTCAAAAATAATCCTCAAATAGAACTCCACACAAAGAAAAATGGAGGTAAATATACAGCTCTAAACTATGGACTTTCAAAACTAACAACTGACCTAGTCGGGTGTCTTGATGCTGACTCTTATGTGCACAAAGATACTCTTAAAAAGATTGTTTACTATTTCCAAGACAAAGAAACAATGGCTGTAGCGCCGTCTATCAAACTATGGGAGCCAAAATCTGTTTTGCAGTTACTCCAGAAAATCGAATACGGTTTCGGTATTTTCAACCGAAAGATGTTCCAGTACATGAATGCTATTTATATTACACCTGGACCTTTCTCTATTTTCCGAAAAGAAGTGTTTGAAAAACTTGGACCATACAGACACGCACATAACACAGAGGATATCGAGATAGCCCTACGTATGCAAGAAAACGGAATGAAAATAGTTCACGCTCACAACGCTTTCGTTTACACTGTTCCTCCAAATACAGTTAAAAAACTTTTGGTACAGAGAATCCGATGGTCACATGGTTTTATTCAGAATGCAAAAGACTACCGACATATGTTCTTTAAAAAGAGATACGGTAATGTAGGTGTGTTTATTCTCCCGATGGCGGTTATTTCAATTTTG
>CAYQQL010000028.1:0-6641 GCA_964420095.1 uncultured Candidatus Saccharibacteria bacterium
TATTACATCTTGAATCAGACGAACATATTATCTTGGAAGTTAGAAAACACTGGATTGTTTTTATTGGTTATGGAATTCAGCTTATCTTTTCTGCTATTTTCCCGATCGTTCTATTCTTTCTTGCCAAAAAGTTTTTTCCACAAGTTCTAGATATAGCCGTTGCTGGGAATATAAATGCCCTTATGTTTTTTGTTTATTCTATCTGGCTTATGTTTTTGTGGCTATCATTCTTTGTAAATTGGACAAAGTACTATCTAGACGTTTGGTATGTTACAGAAAAAAGAATAATAGCTGTAGATCAAAGAGGTATTTTTAACAGAGGTATATCAAATCTTCGTTTTGACAAGATACAGGACGTAACAATCGACGTCAAAGGTTTTATCGCAACTCTTTTGAATTACGGAAATGTAAAGGTTCAGACTGCTGGCGAAGATAACTTTGAGTTCTCTATGTATGTAGTTAGTAACCCTGAAAATGTTAGAAAGGTTATATTTAATCAGCACAATGAAATAGGGGACAGAAGACCTCCTATATTTTAGCTTAGAGTGCATAACTGGGCATTGTGCTGTTTTAACCGTGTTATAATACTATTGTAAGTTTAATTAATAAATAAAAATTAATATGAAATATTTACACTATGTGACTTTTGGTTTGTTGGTAGTTGGAGGTCTAAACTGGCTTCTAGTTGCTTTCAATTATAACCTTGTTGATATGATTTTTGGTGTGGGTTCAACTCTATCAATGGTTGTTTATGTATTGGTTGGAGTTTCTGCAATATTCGAGGCTGTTACTCACAAGAGTAATTGCAACAACTGTAATTCTTCTGGTTCACAAATGTAATATTGTTTTAAGTTTTAACAAAAAAGCCTCTTTTGAGGCTTTTTTGTTAATCAAATATGTTTGCAAGGTATTGGTCAATATCTCGTTGAGAAGCATCGTAGAAATTAAGCTTCTGGTCATACAGTTTTGTAGCAAGTGCCACCCCAACATATCTCCAATGCCATGGTTCATATACATAATAAGCATTGTTTTTTGGGTAGGAAAGTATAAATCCATACTTGTGTGCATTTGTGCTCATCCACTTATATGCTTCAGTTTTATCAAACCCTGCCAGTACTGCACCCACTTTTTCTGTAGTGAAGTCCAGCGTTGTTCCTAGCTGGTGTTCTGAGTAGCCTTGGTCAGCAGAAAACTTGTTTGCTCCAGAGCCGTATGTGGTTTTGTATTCCGACTTCAGACTTGCTTGTGTAGAAAACGATCTGAAACCAGATAAAATTTGTATTTCTACGCCCTGACTTTTTGCAGAATCTAGCATCTGTGTTAAATGTGGGAGTATATCTGAATGAACTTGAACTTGTTTATTCTTAATATTTAGATACTTGGGATCAATATCACTTAGTTTAAGTGGTACATAATTTTCATTTAGAAAATATATTTTCGAATATTTTTTTAAAAGTTCTACATCAGTTTCACTTAATTTTTTAAGCTGTCCGACTGTGCTAGTGATATCTTGTATCTGGCTTTGCATATAGGTACTGTTCTGTCTTTCTACAGTAAGCAGAGTCGTAACAGCATCTTTTTCTCCGGAGGTTTTATTTAGGTTTTTCTGCGCTATTCTAAGTGCATTATCAAAGACGGCAAGCTGTTCCTTTAGACTAATATTTTCTTTTCGCAGATTCCAAAAAACATACCCATCATAGGAAAGTGATGCAATAACCAGTATTATAGAAATTACTACAATAATTTTATCTTTTTGAGACTTGTTTTTTGCTATTTTGTCCATTTATATGATTATATCACGGAAAGTATAGTCTACTTGGCTATAAATTCCTCGATACTGATGTTGTTATGATGGTCGGTATATATTACTTTCCCGTTTAGAATCGTGATTATCTGAGGTGATTCGTGTTTTATATCAAACCATTCTTCTATCTTTCTCGATAAAACAGGTTCAGTCTGTACTGTGACCATATATATGGTGGGTTCTAGTTTTCTTGTAACAATTTCATTTTCTATTTTGTCTGCTAGTTTGCTACTAGTCCCACAGTCATCAGAATACTTGAAAATAGTCACTACTTTGCCTTCAGAATCTTCTATGATACTAGAAAGATGTGTAGTTTTTTTGAAAAGTCTCATATTCTCATTATATCAAAAAGAGGGTTTATGCTATATACTTATCGAAATGACTTTTGGTAGAGACAAAATTAAATACTTTGTATATGCAGTGTGGTTTTTGCTGTTAGCTATTTCATTCTACTTTTATTTTTTTGCTGGTGATGCTATTCAAGCAAAACTTTCTGGAATTTTTGGTTCTTCAATTATTCTCGGATATGTTATCTACCTTATAGCTAGTTGTTTGAGAGGTTTTACCTTAATTCCTATAACGTATTTTATAGTTGCGGGGATTATATTGTTACCACCATTTCCGCTTTATATTCTAACAATGATAGGAGTTGTCGTTTCTTCTGCCAGCGTTTACTATTTTTCAGAATATCTAAATTTTGATGAGTATTTTGAAAGAAAACATCCAAAGGAGATTCAGAGAATCAAGAATTTTCTAACAAAAAATGAACTACCAATAGTTATTGGTTGGAGTTTTGCACCATTTCTGACTACAGATCTTATCTGTTATGTATGCGGAGCTATGGAAATAGATATTAAGAAATTTTTGTTTGGAGTTGTAGTGGGAGAGGGGATTTCTTGTGCCATCTACATATTTCTAGGAAAAGAAATATTAACTTTTATTTTCTAATCACGGTCTCTTTCTTTTGATTCTCGTATTCGTCGAAGAGTTTCGTTTAGTAACGGTGTATCTTTGTCTTCATGGTCATCTTCTTTTTCAATTTCTTTTGTCTTCAATTCTCTTGATTTACTTCTCTCTGTAGATGTAGAAGCTGTCGATGTCGCTTCTGTTTCCATTGTTGCGCTAAACATCATCATTCGTGAATCCATAGCAGGGTCTATCTGTGGTTCTGGCGCCCCAGCCTTTTTCATCGTAGTTGTTTCTGTTCTTTTGTCAGGGTTACTCTCTATCTTTATTTGTTCTTTATTTTTAAGGATTTCCTCAACAAGTTCTTTGTGTTTTTGTAGAGATTTTTCTATTTCGACTTTAACCTTTTTTGCACTTTCGGTGTTTCCTTTATTATCTAGTGTATCTATGCGAACCATAGTGTTCTGTAAATCTTGGCTGAACTTTGTCTCTATCTGAGCTTTGACTATGTCATTAAGTTTGTTTTGAGAAGAAAGTATCTCTGCTTCAGAAAGTCTTTCGTTTATATGTTTCGCTTGTACAACGGCCTTTGCTTCTGTAGAAATAGCAGTAAAAGTTTCTACTTTTTCGTTCAAGTTTATTTTTACAGGGTAGAGTAAGTTTCCTGGCACTGAACTATTTGCAACGATAGATGTTCCTCCTGTTGCGGATATAAGTATGACAATGACAAACGCGCTAGCTAACATTTTGTGATGTAACAGAAAACCATTTTCAAAAGGGGATACTATTTTATTTCCGATATT
Organism: uncultured Candidatus Saccharibacteria bacterium; assembly: GCA_964420095.1. Classification (GTDB taxonomy): domain Bacteria; phylum Patescibacteriota; class Minisyncoccia; order Phycocordibacterales; family DATDWN01; genus C7867-006. The sequence goes on from CAYQQL010000028.1 coordinate 3,514, forward strand.
TACATACCACACATTATGTATCGGGTTTTCTTCTATAAAAGAGTTCAGTCGGTTAAACATTATCTGCTTTTCAGACTCTGATAGTTTTTCATTTTTAAATTTTTTGAATAAATCAGACATTTTTTTATTTATTATATTTTCCTAACTCCTTTTCGACCAGTTCCTTCAGCTTATTTGTTGCTCTATTTAGTCTTACCGAAACAACATTCTGAGTTACCCCGAGATTGTCCGCTATTTCTTGAATAGAAAGTTCCTCTGTATATTTCAAAAACAAAATGTTGGCATACATAGGGGGTAGTTCTGCTGTCATTTTCATAACTTTCTCTCCATCTATTTTGTTTATCATAGACTCAATTTCGTCTGTGCTGTTGCTTGGTTCGAAACCATTCTCAGCCAGGTCCTCAAGAGAATCTACCCCATAATCCTTTCTGCCTCTTCGGCGATATTCATCAATTACAAGGTTTCCAGCAACTCTATATAGAAAAGCTCTGATGTTTTGGATGTCACCCTTTTTGGATATGTGCATCCAAGTTTTCATAAAGGTTTCTTGGGTAAGATCCAAGGCTTTTTCACGGTTATCTATTTTGAAAGAAACAAAACGAAATATAGCATCTGAATGCATTTGGTAAGCGTCAAGGAACATTTTTTCTATTGCTTTATTTGGCATTTAAGACGTTTTAGATCAGTTTTTCTTACTTGTTTCAATTTTGTATTATTGTGCTAATTCTATCAAATTTTGAGCAAATGAAAACGCACGCTCCGGATTCGTCCGGGCGTGCGTCAGTTGGCCTCCGTAACTGGCTTGCCGTTTACGGAGAGGTAGTGGTATCTCATTGTCAGGTTTGATGGGCCTGCCCAGGGGATCTGAGCTTCTGACTCAAAATACACGGGTAGTGTTACTCCCATGATCTTGTCATAGACTCTGGTTAGATACACATTTCTAACCAGCAGCTTGGGATTTTTGACAAGACGCCCTTCAACTCTGACTAGGTCACCAGTTGGAGTTACGAAGATTGACCCGTCAATTAGCAGGTGCTCCTTTCGACGGGGCTTGCTAAAGAGCTGATACAGGTCAAAATTGACCTCTCCAACTGGAGTGAAGGAGTAGTTTTTTTCCGTAAAAGCTACCCGTGCAGGGTTGAGCTTTGCCGTTTCCTCGACTTCGTCATTCAGCCCCCCTAGGACCTTTCCAAGAATGAATCCCGAGCCGGTTTGGCTCAAAACTCTGTAGCTCAGGTTTCTGTTGTGGAGTCTTGCTTCAATTCGCATTTCTGCGAATGATTTGGTTTTAGGATTATATGCCAGGATTTCTCTTTCTGACACATAATCCGTTACAGTCACAACTTCCTGCGAGAGAAACCTTCGTACTATATCATCTTCCTCTGTCTGTCCTTTCGGGATCGAGACAAGGAGGACGAGCAGAACTGCCACTACGGCCAGTCTTTTCATTGTTCCTCCATTGGAACGATCTGGGAGGCATTATACTATAAAATAATTACTTTGTTTTAGGCGTGGTTGTATTCCACTTTTAGTTTCTCAATGCCTCTATGTATCTGCACCGCAAGTGTATTTTTTGTTTGGCCAGTTATTTCAGACATTTCACTTAGTGATAAATCTTGAGCATATTTCATTTTCAGTATTTTTCTATACTTTACAGGAAGTTTCTTTATCATCTCCATAGCTTTTTTCCCGTCCAACTTGTCTATTTGTTTATCAAAATCATTGAAGCCAAAGTCGAAACCATTATCCATTAGAGCATTGAGGGATGTTGGTTTATTTTTTCTATACTCGTCTACTATTAGGTCATTCAATATGTGGTACAGAAAACTTTTTATCATTACTATTTTTCCACCACGAACCATATATTTCCATGTTTTAATAAAAGCATCTTGCACAGTATCTTCAGACAAAACTCTATCATGTAGTTTGAAGAAAGAGTATTTGTTTAGATCTTTTGCATAGTTTTTGTGAGCTGTTTCTATTAATTTTTTCTGCACATTCTCTTCTTTTTTATTCATTAACATTAAAAAACTTTTGGGATATTTATTAATTTAAATATCACAAAATTTTTGACCGCTTACTATATTTAGAGCCTTTTAGTTAGTAGGGCTATTTGATATAGGTATTTTAGTGTTTTGCTGTAGCTCTTAAAATTTTACAGTTAAGATTACAGGAGGGGGAATAGTTGAATACTGCTTTTAGTGTATCACAGTGGGGGATAATAGATACTGCAACTATGTAGTCATTTTAACGGCATAAGTAGTATGACTAAGAAAATAAACACAGAAAATGGCGACAGCAAAGGTTATGCTGATGTTTTGTGGGAGGAAAGTTGGACATATATCAAGACTGTCGTGGACACAGTTAGAGAACCTTTCTTGGTTTTAGACAAGGATCTTTGTGTAATGGCCGCAAATCAATCCTTCTATCAAACATTTCAGGTCGAGCAGAAAGAAACAGAAGGTAAGCTCGTATATAAGTTGGGAAATGGTCAGTGGAATATTCCCTCATTAAAGAAACTTTTAGAAAACATTTTACCGAAAAATTCATTTTTTAGAGGTTTTGAGGTTAAACATAATTTCCCACTGATTGGAAGAAAAATTATGATATTAAATGCGCGTCAGATATATCACGATAGGGAAGATGGCAAAAGATTTCCACCTATTATACTTCTGGCTATGGAAGATGTAACCGATATTATGGATGTAGCAGATATGCTCGCAAGGCGAACTGGCCAGTTCGAGAAGAGTATGGCAGATATGACTAACAAGAGGGAGCTAAAAATCAAGATTCTAGAAAAAACGATAAGGAATTTTAAGGGAAAGTAGTTTTCGTTGTAATGCAATTTGTTTGTGCTCGGCTTAGATAGTGTTACCAGCAGTTTGGTTTCCAGTCTTTATATTACAGTTCAGGCTATTCTAGAATTTATCTTTATCTTGCTTTTCACAGCAGTAAAATTATTCAGAACTAGATCCTGTATTAATAAAAAACTAAAAGCCAAATATATTAAATACAAAAACCGCTTAAAAGGCGATTTTTGTTATTTGCACTTTTCGCAAAGACACTTTCCGTTTTTAAAGTATTCGTCAAAGTATTCCTTTCCGTAATCATAGTTTAACTCTTCTCCA
>CAYQQL010000029.1:0-6461 GCA_964420095.1 uncultured Candidatus Saccharibacteria bacterium
CATTTCCAAGTCCAAATCTAGACGTAAGTACGTCTTGTGCTCTGTCTCCAAGGACAGAAAGCAGTTTCTTTACAATTTGTTTCGGTTTGAATGTAATTGGTGTTTTTTCACTGATATTTTTGATAAATTTATGTATAAATTAGCTATTGGTATAAGACTAATGTCAATTAGTTTTATCATCTTAGCGGATTAAAGTCAAGCCTTGACCGAAAATGTTATAAATCACCCCTTAAAACACTATTTATCTAAGACAGAACTAGATTAATGAGTCTATTTTTTACATATATAACTCTAGCTATGTTTTTTGACATAACCCATTTTTCGACTTCAGAAAGTCCCCTAACTATAGTTAGAACTTCTTCTTCAGATGCATCCTTTTTTACCATACATTCTGCTCGAACCTTGCTGTCTATCTGAACGATAATTTTTACTTCTTCCTCTACCATTTTTTTCATGTCAGCCTTTGGCCAATCCTCCAAAACAATAAGTTTTTTGTTTCCGAGATTGTGCCAAATTTCTTCTGTAATGTGTGGAGCAAAAGGATTGAGTATTTTCAAGAAAGTTTCAAAATCCCCCTTGTTTACAGACTCCATTTTCTCCATTTCATTTAACAAAATCATCATAGATGAAACCGCAGTATTGAATGACATGCTTTCTATATCTTCACTAACTTTTTTTATTGTTTTATGTAGAAGAATTTCAAAGTTTTTGTTTGAAATAGTAGCTTTAGAAACTTTTGCAGAAAGTCTCCAGACTCTGTCCAGAAATCTCCGTACACCGATTATATTGTCATCCCCCCAAGCTGCAGACTGGTCAAAAGGACCCATGAACATTTCATACATTCTAAGAGCATCTGCACCAAAATTTTTAATTATTGAGTCTGGATTAATAACATTACCAAATCTTTTTGACATTTTTCTGCCATCAGATGCAATAATAAGACCAACATTTTGCAATTTTCTGAATGGCTCTTTGCTCGCCACTACTCCAATGTCATACAAAAACTTATGCCAGAATCTTGCATATATAAGATGTCTTGTTGCGTGTTCAGCACCACCAACATAAAGGTCTACTTCATTCCAATATTTTTCTTTTTTCTTGTCCACCAATGCCTTACCATTTGATGGATCCATGTATCTCAAATAGTACCAAGAAGAACCTGCCCACTGTGGCATTGTATTACTTTCTCGTTTATATATTTTCTTTCCAATTTTTACATTTATCCAGTTAGGAATATTTGCTAGTGGAGATTCTGCAGTTCCTGTTGGTTCATAAGATTTAACTTTAGGAAGTTTTAAAGGTAAATCTTTTTCTTTCAAAGGCATTATCTTTCCGTTCTCGTCTCGCAAAAGTGGTATAGGTTCCCCCCAATATCTTTGTCGAGAAAAAACCCAATCACGAAGCTTGTATTTTGTTACCCACTTACCTTTTACATATTTTGTTATTTTTTTCTTTACCTGTGAAGAAAACTGATCATTAAACTCATATGAATTCATAAGTTTTCCAGAACCTGTGTATGGAAGTTTGTCAGATATTCCTACAACCACTTGCTTAATTTTCATTCCAAACTTCTTTGCAAATTCAAAATCTCTTTCATCGTGTGCTGGAACGGCCATTATTGCCCCTGTTCCGTATGAAGCCAGAACATAGTCACCAATCCAAATCTGAATTTTCTCTTTTGTTGCAGGATTTATTGCAAAAACACCCTTTAATTCGACTCCAGTTTTCTCTTTACCCTCACCTGTTCTATCTATCTCATCCTTATTTTTAACTTGTTCAATATAAGCCTGAACTTCTTGTTTGTTCTCTATTTGTGACCACAATTCACGAACAAGTTTATGTTCTGGTGCTAGCACAACATATGTAGCACCAAAAATAGTATCTGGCCTTGTAGTGAATACTTTTATTTTTTGAGGATTTTTTGAAACTTCAAAATCTATTTCTGCACCTTCACTTTTTCCAATCCAGTTTCTCTGACTCTCTTTTATTGACTCAGGCCAATCAAGTCCGTCTAGATCAGAAAGCAATCTGTCCGCATAGGCAGTTATCTTTAAAACCCATTGTCTGATAGGTTTTTTTTCAACGACCGCTCCACATCTTTCACACTTTCCATCTTCAACGTCTTCGTTAGCTAAAATAGTTTTATCAACCGGACACCAGTTTACTGGTTCGTTGGATTCATAAGCTAAACCTTTTTCCAAAAGTTTTAGAAAAATCCACTGTGTCCATTTGTAGAATTTTGGATCAGTTGTATTAACCTCTCTAGACCAATCATAGTCTAGACCAATAAGTTCAAGTTGTTTTTTAAAAACAGCAACATTTTTCTTTACTGCAACTTCAGGATTAGTTTTTGTTTTTATAGCATAGTTTTCTGCAGGAAGACCAAAAGCATCAAAACCCATTGGATGCAAAACATTGAAGCCCTGCATTCTTTTCATTCTAGATATTATGTCTGTTGCAATATAACCTTTTGGGTGACCGACGTGCAGTCCTTCTCCAGAAGGATAAGGAAACATATCAAGAACATAAAATTTCTTTTTCTTTGATTTACCTCCTATAGGATCTTTGGTTTTGAACGCTTTCTTCTTTTCCCACTCCTTTTGCCACTTTTTTTCGACTTCTAGATGGTTATAATCTTTCATATTTTACATCCTACCAAAATTGAGCTTCTTTGCAAAAACTACATTGCACCCTTAACTCCAGAATTTGCTGGGAAACTTATTGTCTTTTTGAAGCAATAATTTCCTGCAGAATGTGTCCATGATCCACCACCGTATGGGTAAGTCTGAGCCATAACTGTTTTATCACTAGAATCATTATTGAACTCTGCACATAACTCATAAGTACTTGGACTTTTTACATTATATACATAACTTACTTTACTCTGAGGATCAATTGTTGAAACATAGTAACTTACTGAAGATAGTTCCTTGAGATCCTTAGGTAAAACCTTTTGTATTGTGAAAAAACTTTGTACAGCACTATCAATATTCATTAGGTCATTAACTTTTTGCTCGTCATACCTAGCTAACCTTTGTGTTCGAGGTGAACCCAGAACAGCAAAACCCCAAACTATAGATGCAACTACTATCGCAATAGAAAGAACTCTCCAAGTAATTCTTAATTTATGAGTAAGTTTACCTCTTATATCTGTTAAATAGTATCCAAACAAACTAGAAGCTACAACAAGAAGCACTAGACATTTTAATATAAAAGCAGTATCTAGTTCCTGACCATCAATAAAGTAATACAATACTGTTATCAAGTCTCCAGCAATGGCAAATCCAGAAACAAAAAGTGTTAGATAAGTAAGCCACTTATGAATCCCACCGGTCATTCTTTCTGGTTCTGTAATGTATTGCTTCTCAAGCAACCACATAAGAAGAATAAGAATTGGTGTAAATACAACAAGAATAGCTACTGACCAAGAAATTGTCGAACTACCTGTGTTGTAATAATTAGTTGTAATTATTGGATAAGCAGAGTTAATTACTGTAAACAGCAAATTCACTAATGTAACTACTACTGTATAAAGCGCAACTGTTGCACCAAGATTAAGAAAAAAATCTTTTACACTTATTTTTGGTTTTGCTGGTTCCATATTTTTAAATTTGTTTAATAATATTTTTAATGGTCATGCGACCACTGCTCGGCTTGGCCGGTTGCTATTCTGTTGTTATTCCCTCAAACTCTGGACTACTTGCCTCCGCTTCTACCTTTGTACCACGCACAACAGCATCCTCATGATGAGCAGGACTGTAAATTGTGTAGAGCTTTAGACGATCAGCACCAGTGTTCATTACATTATGCCGTGCACCACGTGGGACTATGACAGCATCGCCATCTGCCACCTCGTACTCTGTTTCGTTTATAACTACTTTTCCAGTTCCTGACTCAAAACGGAAAAACTGATCGTTTTCATCGTGCACTTCCTCACCAATATCTTCTCCTGGAAGAAGTGACATTAAAACCAACTGACTTTTCTCACCAGTATAAAGAACCTTTCTAAAGTTCTCATTTTCCTGAGTGAGTTTTTCTATATTGTCTTTGTATCCTTTTTTCATTCCCCAATTATACCATAAGTTTTATGTGTATTGGATTAAAATTTAAACTTTATTCGGAAACCATCTTCCCATTTAAATAATTAGTCACTCTTTTCTGCTGTCTTGCAATACCGTCAGGTCTGGAAATGAATTCTTCTAGCGTCATAAGCATCCATTCAACACCTTCATTTCCAAAAACAACATCAGTTGATGTGACTTGCAAAGGTTTGGCAACAATAAAGTATGATTTCTTATCTGGCTCCATAACACTTGGAACTGTACAAGAAAAATGTATGTCATCTTTTTTGATATCAATCCCGAACTCTTCTTTAACTTCTCGCTTGAAAGTATCGAATGGTGACTCATCTTCTTCGCGACCTCCTCCTGGCAAATCGATACATAAGGGAAAAGTTTCTGTCTTTGTATCTCGGCGATATGTAAGTATTTTATCTCCAAGAAAAACAAGCCCTTTTGCACCATTGAAGTCTACTTTTTTATAAGTATTCTCGTGTATCATTTTACCTAAATCTTGAATTCAATTACATCACCATCTTTGACGATATATTCCTTTCCCTCCGTCCTCACCTTTCCTTTTTCCCTTGCAGGAGCATATCCACCAGCACCCAGTAGATCATCACAGTGAACTACTTCTGCTCGAATAAACTTATCTTTGAAATCAGTATGTATCGCCTGACCAGCCACAGGTGCAGTCGAGTCACGCAATACTGTCCATGCGCGTGTTTCATCTTCACCAGTCGTAAAGTATGTAATAAGGTTCAAAAGTCTGTAACCAGCCTTGATAAGGCTATCTATACCATCATCTTTTCCACCAAGTTCTGTTCGGAAAACTTCTTTCTCCTCACCTTCTAGATCTTTTAACTCATTTTCAATATTTGCATCAATGATCACATACTGGCTATTGTTCTCTTTGAAAAATTCCAAAAGTTTTGAAAATCTTTCATCGTTTATTTCATCCAAATTTCTTCCTCCAGCTTTTTTATTCAAACCATACATTATCGGCTTTGCAGTCAAAAGGTTAAGTTGTTTTACAACTGGTGTTTCTTTCTCATCCAAAACTAAAGTGTTGACTAACTTGCCTTGTTTCAAAACTGCGTCGACTTTATTCAACACTTCATTTTCAAAAACAGCTTCTTTTCTGTTAGCTTTAACATCCTTTTGTAATGTTCCAAGACGTTTTGTAACAGTATCAGTATCTGCCAAAATTAGTTCGAAGTTAATAACCTCAATATCAGAAACAGGATTGATTCCCCCGTGAACATGTATAACTTTGTCGTCTTCAAAAATTCTAACAATTTCCAAAATAGCATCTGTCTCACGGATGTTTGAAAGAAACTTGTTTCCAAGACCCTCACCCTCGCTCGCACCTTTTACAAGACCAGCAATATCCACGAACTCCACTACAGCTGGAACAGTTTTTGTAGAGTTCGAAAGTTTTGAAAGCTTCCAAAGTCTTTCGTCTGGAACAGGAACGATACCAACAGATGGATCAATAGTACAAAAAGGATAGTTCTCCGCAGGAACAGCTTTTTTTGTTAGTGCGTTAAAAAGTGTGGACTTCCCCACGTTTGGCAGACCAACAATTCCGATTGATAGTGACATAATAAACCACTATACATTAAAATAAGGTTTTTTAAAACAACTCTTATTTCATAATTATTTTATCCTTTTGTCTTTTTTTCTAGTATTTCCTTTGAATAATTAACGTATTCCTTAAAGTCTTTTATTAGTTTAGATGCTCTACAATTTTAAATTTTTTAATACCTCCAATTTACACGCAATTAATTATCCTATCTATTTAATCCCTCAACTAAACGAGACATATCCTTAATAACAACTTTACCTTTTTCCAATTTATAATTAACACCCAAAAAACGCATCGCTCGATCAAAAGACATATCAACATATTTATCTTCAACCCAGCCACCCTCAGATTTTCTCCATCTAGAATAGTGATCATAGATTGATTGAACTTGCTTATGGAATTTTTCTTCATCAAAATCTATTTTTTCTTCAAGAAGTTTATCAAGGGTAGCTTCTCTAACTTCTTCATTAGTATGAAAATCACCATATTGTTCAATCAAATTACCACCAGAAAGCATCTTCACTACAGCCCTACGAGAGTTAGAAGCAAGCCATGCAGAATTAACATAACTAATACGGGCCGCATCATATCCTCGCGCTTCCTTGATTAACCATCCAATCTCTAAATCTTCAGCTAATTTCGCATTTTTATTGTACCCACCTATTGCAGCATAAACACCAGAACGAAAAGCTGAGTTTCTACCGATTAGTTCAGGTGATTTTAAATAGTAATTACGAAATGAGATATCAAGATACTGCCACAAGCGCTGACTCGCATGAAGTAGCGGAAATTTTTTTAAGTTTTTTTCAGGAAAA
>CAYQQL010000030.1:0-2303 GCA_964420095.1 uncultured Candidatus Saccharibacteria bacterium
AATTTATTTTTTCATTAAAAAATAAATGCTATACTGTTTGTTGTATTTACTATGCACAAATTAAAAGTTGACATACCTTTTTTAATATCGATTTTTGTACTAGTTATTGCTGGGTATTTGATTTTTACGTCTGCATCTCTTGGTCTACTTTCCAAACAGCCTGAAAAATATGCGAACGTCGCATTCAACCAAACAGTTTTTGGGCTGATTTTGGGTGGAATAGCTTGTTTTGTTGCTACAAAAATTGATTATAAAAATTACAGAAAGTATGCATTCTATCTTTTTATTGCCTCTATAGTTGTTACGCTATTTGTTTTCATTCCTGGACTTGGTGTTAGTCATGGTGGTGCACATAGATGGATCCGTGTCGGACTTTTATCATTCCAACCTTCTGAATTTCTTAAAATAGGTTTTATAATGTACTTTTCTGCTTGGCTTGCATCGGTAAAAGATAAAGCTGACACTTTTAAATATGGTTTTTTACCATTTGCAGTTATCACTGGAATAGTTGGTTTGGTTTTGCTACTTCAACCCGATACAGATACGTTCATGATTACTGTATTTTCTGGTATTGCGATGTATCTGTCAGGAGGTGGCAGATGGAAATACATCTTTCTCATTGGAATTATTGGGGTTATCGGTCTCACTGCACTAGCTTTTACTAGACCTTATGTTATGAGTCGTATTACTACGTTTATTAGTCCAGAGAAAAATTCACAAGGTAGTGGCTACCAGATCCAACAGTCGCTAATTGCTATAGGTAGTGGGGGAATGTTCGGTCGTGGCTTTGGTCAAAGTATCCAAAAGTTTAATGTACTACCAGAACCCATAGGAGATTCTATCTTTGCAGTTGCAAGTGAAGAATTCGGTTTTGTAGGAGCTATTAGTATCATAATTTTGTTCATTTTTTTTGCACTTCGAGGGCTTAAAATAGCAGGTCAGGTGCCAGATACCTTTGGTAGACTAATGGTAGTTGGAATTGTTATACTGATTGTATCCCAAGCTTTCGTAAATATAGGGGCTATGGTGGGGGTTCTGCCCCTGTCTGGCATTACACTTCCTTTTATTAGCCATGGTGGAACGGCGCTATTTATGACTCTAGCAGAAGTGGGAATAGTCTTAAATATTTCAAAAAATAAGAAAAAACAATAATTTATGAAAATTTTACTAACAGGAGGTGGAACAGGAGGACATTTTTACCCGCTTATTGCAGTAGCGGAAGAGTTAAACGAAACAGCAAAGGAAAATCGGTTGCTCAAACCGGAAATGTATTTTATGTCTACAAGCCCATACAATGAAACTCTTTTGTATGAAAATAATATAAAATTTATCCCTGTAAGTGCTGGAAAAATAAGAAGGAAAATTTCTCCAGAAAATATAATTTTGAACTTTCTTGATTTGTTTAAAACTTTTTTTGGTGTAATAGGTGCTACATGGAAAATGTTTCTTATTTACCCTGATGTTGTTTTTGGAAAAGGTGGGTATGCAAGTTTCCCAGCACTTTTTGCTGCAAGGTTACTTTTTATTCCTGTTGTAATACACGAGTCTGACACAAAACCCGGTAAAGTTAACAAATGGGGTGGGAAATTCGCTAGAAAAGTAGCTGTTGCGTATCCAGAAGCTGCAAAGTTTTTTAAACCAGAGAAAACTGCCTACACTGGACTGCCTATTAGAAAGGAAACACTAGACGCACTAGCTGCTGACTCTAGTGAATTTTTTGGTTTTGATCCAAACATAAAAACTATTTTCATTACTGGAGGTTCAACTGGATCCAAATTTATAAACGAAGCGATAATGGATGTCTTGCCTGAGATGGTAAAAAGATATCAGGTTATCCACCAAGTTGGTGAGAAAAACATAGATATTATAAAAGAGACAAGCAATGTTGTTTTGCAAGATAGCCCAAACAAAGCTAGATACAAGTTGTATCCATATCTAAATGTCGTAACTCTTCGAAGAGCGTCCGGAGTAGCAAATATGATTATTAGTCGAGCAGGTTCAACAATATTTGAAATTGCATCATGGGGTAAACCTTCTATTATTGTTCCAATACCAGAACCAACATCACACGACCAGAGATCAAACGCTTATGCTTATGCAAGATCTGGTGCAGCTATAGTTATAGAAGAAAAAAATATGGCTCCAGGAGTTCTGATGGCAGAGATAGATAGAATACTCACAAATCCAGCTGATGAGCAAAAAATGATAGATTCTGCAAAAGCTTTTGCAAGAAGAGACTCAGCAGAAATTATAGCGAAGGAATTGATTTCAATAGGACTCGAGCATGAGAAGTAAAAAATATG
>CAYQQL010000030.1:2403-6361 GCA_964420095.1 uncultured Candidatus Saccharibacteria bacterium
TTATAGCGAAGGAATTGATTTCAATAGGACTCGAGCATGAGAAGTAAAAAATATGTCAGATAATTCAGGAAAAAAAGTTGTAACACGTTTTGCGCCGTCACCGACGGGTTTTCTTCATATAGGTGGAGTTAGAACAGCCCTATTTGCTTATCTATATGCAAGACAAAATAATGGAAGTTTTATACTAAGAATAGAGGACACGGACAAAGAGCGAGAAGTTCCAGGGTCAATACAACACATACAAGACTCTCTAAGTTGGGTCGGGATAGATTGGGACTATGGGCCAAACAATCCAAAAGAGTTTGGTTCTGTTATACAGTCAGAAAGACTTCCTACATATCTAGAATGGGCAAATAAACTTATTGAAAAAGGTCTAGCTTATCCAGATCCATATTCAAAAGAAGAGTTGGATGAGTTTAGGAAAAAAGCTGAGGAAGAAAAAAAACCTTTTCTATTTAGAAATCATAGACCGGAAAAGTTTGATGTTTGGGACGGTAAAAAACCACTAAGATTTAAAGTTCCAGAAATAAAAAGGTACAAATGGAACGACCTTGTTCGTGGAGACCTAGAAGCAGGCGAAGAAGCTTTGGATGATTTTATTTTGATAAAAAGTGATGGTTATCCAACATACAACTTTGCTCATATCATAGATGACTACAACATGGGAGTAACTCACATAATGCGTGCGGATGAGTTTATTGCTAGTACACCAAAGTTTCTAAGTCTATATGATGCTCTTGGTATAGAGCGTCCAATTTTTGTATCACTTCCTCCTATATTGCGTGATGATAGAACAAAAAAACTAGGAAAAAGAGATGGGGCAAAGGATATTTTGGACTATAAAGCGGAGGGCTACTTGCCGGAGGCGATGATGAACTTCCTTGCTTTTATCGGATGGAATCCAGGTGGAGAAAAAGAAATATTTACCAAAGAAGAATTAATAAAATCTTTTGATATTCATAAAATCCAGAAAGCTGGAGGTGCATTTAACGAAGACAAACTAGATTGGATGAACAAGGAACACATAAAGCTACTTCCAGTAGATACAGTAAGGACTGAAATAGAAGATCGTCTAAAGAATAACCCTAGTGTAGGACAAAATGATAAATTAAGTGATAAAAATTTCTTAGATAAGATTTCAAATGTCATTATGGATCATATTTCAAAATGGTCAGACGTAGACACTATGGTTGGGGAAGGGGAGATAGCCTATTATTTTGAAACTCCAGAATATGACCATACCCTACTATACTGGAAAGGAAAGGAGAACAAGGAAACAACAAAAAAACATTTAGAATGGGTAATGGGAACTATTAATACGGCCCCAGACGAGGTTTTTAACGATTTAGAAAAGATTAAAGATATAATATTTGGTTACGCTACAGATATGGGTCGAGGTGAAGTATTGTGGCCTTTACGAGTTGCTCTATGTGGTAAGGAGAAGAGTCCAGATCCATTTAATCTTATCTACATTCTAGGTAAGGACGAAAGTATAAAAAGAATAACAAATGCTATTGGTAAATTATCATAAATACTTTTTTTCAATACTTATATTTTTCCTGATTTCAAACAACATTGCCGTAGCTCAAACGGCAACAAGTTCTGATATTCTAAAAGTAAAAATTGAGCAAAGAAATAGCCAGATAAAGCAGCTAGAAGCCGAGATAAGCCAATACAATATTGAAATAACAAATACTCAAGGTGAAGCCAAGACATTACAAGGCACAATAAAAACTCTTGATCTAACAAAAAAGAAAATATCGACTGATATAAATCTAACTGAGAATAAAATTGAAAAAACCTCACTAACCATTAACCAAATAGATAGCCAAATTGATAAAACACAAGAGCAAATTGAAAACAATAAAATTGCAATAGGTTCTGCGATAAAAAGAGCTTATTATATGGAAGAAGATGGTTTTCTTCCTCTGATTCTGTCAAAAACTAACATTGGTGAAGTATGGACTGATGTAGATAACACAAGACAGATTAGTGAAAGTATCAGAGAAAAAACAAAGGAGCTTGGTACTCTGCAAAGGGACATGCAATCAAAACAAGAGAATCTAAAGGGTCAAAAAAGTCAGTTAGTTGTTCTGAAACAGGACTTATCTGGCAGAAAACAAGCCGTAGAGCTAACCGCAAAAGAAAAAGCAGACCTTTTAAAGCAAACAAAGAATAAAGAACAAGCTTTTGTCGCTTTAGTTAAAACAAAGGAACAACTAAAAGACCAGTTTGAAAAAGAAGTTTTTGAGTACGAGTCCCAACTAAACTATTTGATAGACAAAGGCAGTTACCCAAAGGGAAAGTCAGGTATTTTTTCTTGGCCACTTGATAATGTCTATATTACTCAAAAATTTGGTAAGACTGTTGGAGCAGAAAAGCTTTATACCTCTGGTTCACATAACGGAATCGACCTAAGAGCAAGCATAGGAACAAAAGTAAAAAATGTTCTGGATGGAACAGTTTTGGGCACTGGAAATACGGATATTTATCCTGGTTGCTACTCTTTTGGTAAATGGGTTTTTGTGCAACACGATAATGGCCTTTCTACTATATATGGCCACCTCTCTGTCATATCTGCTCAAAAAGGTCAGAGACTTTCAACTGGTGATACTATTGGTTTTTCTGGTAATACCGGTTACTCTACAGGTCCACATTTACATATTAGTGTTTATGCATCCCAAGGTGTGCGAATAGAAAAGTTTGTTAACAGTAGGGGATGTAAAGAAGCAACTCTCCCACTTGCCGATGTTCGTGCGTATCTTGACCCATTAGCGTATTTCCCAAGTATTTAGATTTTGTTACAATTAAATTATGAAAAATAAAGGAACTCAAGGGGGATTCATAGGAAAAATTATTCTAATAGTTATTGCTCTTATTCTTATAAAATACTTTTTACATTTTGATATTATCGAATGGATTAAGTCAGAGAATGGCCAGAAGATCTTTGGCCCAATAATCCATTTTATAAAATGGTTCTACAACTATCTTGATAACTTTGTTAGAAATCTTGTTTCATAAAAATAAATCTATTTACGACAAAACCCGCTCCCGATACACATCCGATGTATCAAAAGCGGGTTTTATTGTTTGGGCACATGTCAAGAAGTGCTTTGACAACCCAAACAATATTTCTCAACTCAACAGAGACTTCGATTTCTCCTGAGTGAGAATCAACTTTAGGAACAGGAAACTGTATCAGTTTATCGGGAGTATTCATGGTTGGCTTGCTATCCCAGTGATATCTTCGCATGTTCCTAGCAGCTGGTTCTCTTTTTCTCGACATAAAGCCTCCTTTCTACTTTTTTGAGAGTAACCTGAACTCAATAGTAAGAGCTCTCCAGAACAGATCATTCGTCATCCAGAATGAAGCGTGATTCCTGTTGTTAAGGATATCCTGAACCATACCTTCGAGGATCTCATTTGGTTTATACTGCTTGAGAATCCTTTCTCGTTCACGTCCAATCTGCTCTGGACTCCAACGGCATCTAATTCCCGCCAGAGTAGCCTCGATGCGCTCAACAGTTGAATTTACCTCCTTCAAATCGAGAATGAATTCTGTTGAATAGACTTTTCTAGATCCTTTCACTCGAAACCAGTCCTTATAACCATCCACTAAGGCCACTAAAGCCTCCTCTCTTTTCTACCCGAATTAAAGCATAAATATAAATTAATAACAAAATACTTTTTAAATAAATATTGAATGTCAAAAAGGGTAGGGGACTCCCCTATTGGGAATAGAAAAAATAAGACTAATATAACAGGCTCGATATCAGAAAATATAGGTAGGTAGATAGCGGGGTAGAAAGAGTCTGAAACCCAAATATTTGATGGGGAATGAGTATATTGATAATTATTTTTAATCAAAATTATTAATTAAACATAAACTTTGTATATTTTTTAAAAGACTGTTTTCTCCCTATGTGGAGTATGTAAAAGATATATTGTGCGACGTGCT
>CAYQQL010000031.1:0-6211 GCA_964420095.1 uncultured Candidatus Saccharibacteria bacterium
AACAAAAACTTGGTTTGCAGATTCTTCTGCATAGTCAGTGGTTTCTTTTTTTATACTCCGATCCTCTTTCTTCCAAAGGTAGAGATTGTTTTTGGTATAAAATAGAAATGCAGACTCAAGAAAGTCTATAAACGGTTTATTATTTATTTTATAGAAAGCAAGCATCGGACCCAGAGGAGCAACTATCGCCAGAAGAAAAATTGCTATAAAAAATGGCACATAAGTGTATATTATGTAACACATAAACGCTCCCCCTGCCATGTAGACAAACTGTTTTATCGTAAATGGCCCAATTATTTTATCTTCTACTTCTATAAATTGTGGTACTTGGTATCTCATAGCTTTAGTTTAATGGTTCTCTATAAGGGTCTACCGAATAGTTCTTTATTATGGGAGAATTGTCTTTTTCTGTTTCTGTAATTCCAGGCGTTACATTGTTTAGTTTTGACTCCATTATTCCCCCAGCAGAAGGTTTTGGTGCTAATTTTGGAATAAAGTCAGCTCCGATTTCGTTATCGGTAAGTGGCACAGCTCTAAAGCGTGGTACAGATACTGGTGTCTTCAAATGTTCCCACACTAAAACTTTTGTTTTTGGTGTGTAAACAGGAAAATTATTTTTTACTTGTATTTTATATGTAACTTCTGTTGAGGGTAGATTATCAGGTCGTATTTCTGGCAAATTGACATCAACTGCCGTTGCTCTACTAACCCTTGGCACCTCATCAGTGCTACCAGATTCTTTTAGGGCATATTCAAATACCCGACCCTCCAGATCATTCATTATCTGTTCTGCTACAATTTCAGAAACGGACAAATCTGACATTATGTTTTCAATCAGTGTGTCTGGGCTATCAATCCCTACTAAAACTAGCATTACTATATCAACCAAACTCTCTCCTTGTTCGGCATTTAAAGAATATTTTCTAGATATTTCTTTGGTACGACTTTCTATATTTGGATTAGAAATAACATTTTTAATGTTATCAGGTAAAGATTCGAGGTATTTTGTTGTTATATTTGTTGGCTCCATATTTTTATGCTGTTGGTGGTGTCTCCTCAGCTGGTTTAGCTTCTGGAGCTACTGGTCCAGGAGCAGACTCTTCTTCTGTGGTGTATGTTTTATCCCCTTTTGCTTCCGCAGCTTTCTTTAACTTACTAAAAGCTTCCGCAGCTTCCTGTTCAGGAGTTTTTCCAGACTTTAGTTTTCTTATTTGCCTAGCAGTTTCACTTCTGTCTGCTTTTGTTTTTGGCTTCATTGGAATAACGGCTGATAACGGCGTTCCGATTATGTTTGCTGACCAACGCCACGCAGGTCCAACCTCTTCTCTTTTTGCGCGAGCCTCAAGTCTCTGAGAATAGGAACTTTCAATTACTTTATTTTCATTCACCACATTTCCAAATTGGTCTACAATTTTACCTTCGCTGTTTTTTCTAACTTTGCCATTATCATCCTTTGTTTTCTGTCCACCTGCCAGTGCAATTAGCTTCTTTTTTTCTTCCGACATATAGTTCTCTTTTTCATGAGCTATATTTTTTAGTTCTATCTCTCTTTTTGCAATAAACTCAGAAAGATTTTTCTTCTGCATCTCTTGTAACTCAAGCTCCTGTTCTTTTCTCCGAATTTTTTCTTTTATCTCGCTACTCTTTTTCTCTTGTATTTTTAGCTCATCTCCATTAAGTAGTCCCATTTCCATTTGTTTCTTAATATACTCAGCCTGATTTCTTTCATCTTCCTTGAGTTTTTTGATGGAGTCTTCTGATGATTTAATTTTAATGTCATTATCTCTTAACGCGATAGCGTCTTTTCTATTAGACTCTTCCATTCCAGTCTCCTTCTTTTTCTCGTCTGATTTTAGATAAGCTTCTGATTCCAAATATTCTTTTCGTTCCCTAGCTCTTTTTTCTTCTGCATCCTTGAACTCTTGACTATTAAGTCTTGCTTTTGCTTCATCTACAGCAGCATCATTTGGTTTGTATTTCTTTGCATCATCAACATCTTTCTTTATCTGTTCTTCTCTGATCTTTCTAAAGTTCTGCTTCTTTGAGTCATCCGCTTTTCCAAAGTCCTTTTCCATACCCGCTCCGGAGGCTATTTTACCAAAGGCAGAAGAACCTCTCGCGTCAAATGTGCTAGTTGCAGCCTTGTTCGCAACAGCAAGCTGTGCTCTAGCGAATTTATCTCCTCTTGCTGCACGATCCAGTAATTCTTGGTTATTTGCATAAGAGTTACCAAACCTGCCCAAAGTGTTTCTGCTTAACCTAGCTGCCCCACCAAATACTGCTCCCCCAGCAAATGATGTCAGGTTTTTTGTCGCGTTTCCTATGTATTTTGATCCCGAGGCCGCTGTTTTTTTGGAAACAATTATTGATCCAAATATTAAACCTATTATAACTGTAAAATTAAGCATCAGACCCATTGTTGAAAAATCCGGTTTTTCTGATGTGTCCATAAGAGAAGCAAAATCTTTTTCTACTATAAATCCAGGACTCGACATTAGGGTTATTGATATAAGTATCATAACCATAAAAACAGGAGCAAATAGTAGTTGTCCTTTAAGGGATTCCCACCACTCATTTGAATATGATTTCATTGCTGGTATTGCCATCCCCATATAGGCTATAGGAGAAGTCATCATCAGTAGAACCAACGCTATAAATCTAATAATAAACATTATTGCTATAGCAAAAAAGGCAAAGGCACTAACGAGTATAACTATTCCAGAACCAAATAACATAACTAATTTTTTACCCATATTTCTACCAGTAAATATGTCTGGTGGAGCCTTGTCTCCATAAATTGAGCTCACACCCAAAGCGTTCGTTATGGGTGTAGATAAACCAGAATTGATTGCTGAACCATTGGGTCCTGTTATGGATGTATATATACCTAAGGTCACTACATTTGAAGCATCTATTAGAACTTTTGTGAAAAATAGACTGAAGTTTATGAGTAGTGAGGCTAGAACTACCCCAAATATAAAATTTTTCAAACTTTTAAGATCACCTTGGTCTATGATTAGTTTTATACCCTCATACACTAGTAGGAATATAAAAACTATATTCATTAAGTCTCTAATAATCTTCCAAGCAATATTTATACCAGTTAAGCCTGATATATTTTTTTGCATATTAACTATGGTAAAGTCTAGAACGTAGTTTAGTAGTGTTCCTGCAAACCAAACTATCCAAGACATCATCATCAGTATTCCGTAGAAAATTCCACTTACAAAGTCGTTAATTCCACCAAAAAAAGCATTACTTAATGACCATCCGCCATCATCAGCTTTTTGCTCTGGAGTCGGTTGAGTTTGGGATGATGGTGGGTTGGCAGTCCAAGTTCCTCCGCCATCCGTACATGTTTTGTATGGTAGGTTTGGTGTTGGTTGTTGATTTGCACCAGGATAAGTACAAGTTCCTATATCGCCCGGACCTGGATTTGTTACTTGTTGAGCATTAACGTTTGAACTAGGAATAAAAATCCCTATAAAAAGTATTGCTATTGCTATGTTAGTAAATATTTTTTTCATTTTTTAACCCAATAAATTCTATGGTGCCACCCATCTACTTGGATCAGGAGGGTTACATGTTGCTGTTCCCCATTGTGTTGGAGCGCCGTCTGTTCCAACGGTTACGTCGTATAGGTATCCATCATCAAATGCCACTTTATCTATAGCATAGCCATTACAGTTTGCTCCGATAGGTTTTGAATATATTCCAGCTCGCCCACCTATCAGTTTTGCTGCTAGCCTTGTTATTTCAAATCGGTTACATTCGAAGTTTGGATCAGAAGTTTGCCATGTCATGCCACCAGAAGCTAGTTGTGCTTTGGCTGCGTCAACTTCGGCTTGGTGGTTTGGCCATCTGGTTGATGCGTCTGAAGGAGACACACAACTTCCTCCTCCACTTCCTGCAGTTGGTGTTGTGTCTATTGGAGTAAGTGCATAAGTTGGTGGGGGGACTGGACAAGAATATACCGCAGTCAGGTTTTTTAAAGCTTCTTTTAGATCAGACCTGTTCCTTTCTAATTGTAAAACATCTCTAATTGATTTTTCCTCTGCTCTGTCCGCGTATTCATACAGATCGTCCATTTTTGTTAGTATATCTTCGATGTCAACAATGACATCCTTTTGCTTCTGTGAAATTAGATAGACTCTCTCGGCGTTCGTTACCGATATCATTATGCCAAGAGCCCTTCTAATTTGTCCTTCGTCTATATTTCCTAGTTTTATTATTAGTAGATCCAAAAGTGCGGGCCAAGTTGAGGCAAAATTTGCATATGTCTGTGTTAGACAAGCATTTGGATTAGTGCCAGATAATCCAACAACTACAGCTCTTGTTTTTGATGAAACCAGAAGTCCATTAGTGCTTGTAGCATAGTAAGTTACACTGTAGCTTCCAGCGTATGATGTGTCTACACTGCTTACGGCAAGAACATTTAGTTCTGCTCCACTCGCATCAAAGGCTACCGCACCAGGATCAATCAATTTTGTTCCAGTAAGTACATTAAGAGGGTTTTGTCCCTGTAGGGCTATAGTTGGTGCACCAGAAGTTGGTGGTGGAGGCAGGTTTTGTCCACCAGGAGTCTTGTCTAATAAACCAGGACCACCCCCAACGACTCTTTTATATAGTCCAACAACAACGGCACTAAGAACCTCATCAAAATTTTTGGCTGATATATATTGATCTATACCAGCTCCAAGAGATTTTTGTAATTGAGATTCTATAACACTACCTGGTGTTGCGGCTTCCAGTGGTCCTGCACAATCACCGATTTCTAACTTCTTACCAGAGTCTGTAGAGAGTTGGGTTTGGTTTGCTGCCGTAACAACTGAGTTATCAGGACATCTTTCCCATGATAGGAATCCCCTACCTTGGTCTATCTGTTGTTGATACTTATTTTTTTCCTCAGCAAGTCTGGCATTTAGCTCATCTTCTGCTGCCATATATGCACCGTAAGGGTTATTTTGAGTATTCTGTGTCACCTCAAACCAAGCATCCCAGCCACCAGTGAAATCTTTTGCAAATTGAGTGTAGTTGTTTTTGAGTATACTTAGTGTACAAGAAAAATTTTGTTCTTCAGATATGTAGTTTTTTACCAAAGCAAGTCTAACTTTTGATCTAAATGGTGTACACAGTTGGTTTACTCCGGAGCTAGAAAGGAAGTTTGAGGCAACATTATCCCCCACATTTAAGAAGAATTGTTTTGGGTTTGTTACAAAGGCTGGATTTCCTTTAAAACCAGAGTTTGCCCAGTTAACTGTCTGAGCTGTAACTCGCTGTATTATAGTTCTCATTGCAACTCTAGCAGCTGGGTCTAGTATAAATTCCTTTACTTTACTTCCTGTTGTCATTACTGCAGTTACTGTTCCTGAGCCAGCAGTTATACCTGTTGATACGGCAGTTATGTTATTTTGAACAAAGTTCCATGGGTCAAAACTTACATCAGCAATACCCCAGAAAGCGTAACCTTTTTGTGGAACGGCAAACAAAGTTATAGATAGTACAAAAACAAAAAGAAAAGATCCAAATATTTTTTTTATTTTTTTCATTTGAATTTAGACCTAAATCAACATATATTATTATATACCAGTTATTTTCCTCGCACTAGCATTTTATGTTGAAAAGTAACTACTTTTTTATTCCCATTTTTTGTTTATATAAGACATTTATTTTTTCTTGAATGGTTTCCATAAGCACAAGATCATCAGAGTACTGCTTTACGGAGATAATTCCTTTTATTGGATCATCAAGAAACTGCGACATGGCTTTCAAGTCTGTATAAACAGCACTAGAAGAATTTAGTAGTTCTAGGTGCAATTGAGAAAAATCACTTGGTACAGACATATTCAATAGGCCATTCGTTATATTTTTAAAAGCCTTAACATATGTTTCTAAGTCACCAAGCCTTTTCTTATTTTCGCTTTGTATTGATTCTATAAGTATTGTTGGGAGAGGATCTGCTTTTTGAGTGGCCATCATTTCCCCCACTATTATTTTGTTCAAACTATCCCCATACTGTTTTGTGCTTGGTGGTGTGTTTGATGGGCTAATATTTATATTGTTTAGATTATATGTAACACTAGATATTTTTGAATAATTTTCTGAAGATAATATCGAGTCTGATATCTTGTCAAGGTTTTCTTGAGTAGGGTTATCTTTTATTGTTAGTAAGTATCTGGAAAACAGATCTCGAGCCATCTGGCCTGTCAGT
>CAYQQL010000032.1:0-4930 GCA_964420095.1 uncultured Candidatus Saccharibacteria bacterium
GTGGTTCCCTAGGACAGTCATGAGTTGTGAGTTGATGTACTCAACGCCAACTCTCCAGTTTTTATCTACCTTTTCCCAAGCTTCCTTGTTTTTAAACGCTGACTCAAAAGAGTCAAGTACAGGAAGTAGCTCAGCTATCACGTCTGCCTTGGCGAACTTTATAAACTCTTTTTTATCCTCCTCATCTTTCTTTCGTAGATTCACAAAGTCAGCTTTGTCTCTCTGCCACTTATCCATTAGGTCAGCATTCTTCGCCTCAAGTTCTTTTATTCTAGCCTTGAGTTTATCTGTTCGATCCTTTACATCTGGAGCTGTTACATCTGAGTTTTCCTCAAAAACAACATCATCTACATCCCCATCTCCTGGATCTGTATCGATCTCTATTTCATTATCTTTATTGAGTTCATCTGTCATAGTTTCGCTATTTTAGCACATTTTTAAGGAGGTTCAAAATTATTGACAAATACTATATACTGTGCTATCATTGTAATTTGAAGGGGGTGCCCATATGGCACGCAAGCCAAATGACTTGAGATTGACCCAGGCAGAGGTGGACAAGGCGACCACGATCGAAGCACTAATTGACGAAAAGCTGGATAAGGCATTCGTCCATGGTAAGCGGCAGTATGAAGTGGTCATTCCTTCTGAGGTGGTCATTCCTGCAGGTCTCGATTCTGATGATCGCATCGTCAACGAGATCATCCGGCGATACACTGCTGCTCCAGGAGGTTGGTCAAGGGTCAGATACTTCACCAACCAAGGCAAGTTTGTACTAGATGCCTGAAAGGGCTTCCAACCGTCATCGTGACGGCGGATTAACCGCCAGCACGAGGCGGTTTTTTCGTATAAAAGTGTGATATATTAAAAATAGAGGGGGTTCCTTATGACTGTGACAACAATGGAAGTTCGTAGCAAGCTTGGTGAAATACGTCTAGTTCAGTGGGTGGGAGATGGTCCCCATCTCGTTACCGGAGACCGCGTCGAAGCACTCGGTACCACAACCTGGGAATCAGGTAAGTCATGCAACATTGCATGGATATCGTTTCTTGGGGGGAAAATTTTCCCAAGTCTGAGAAGTGATCGATTTACCATCTGGGAAGGTGTGGTGGATATCAATGTCGGTGATGAGATCATGATCATTTCGCGCTCATCCACCATGCTCGCCGATATGGTCGACCCCGATCGTCCACGACCTACTCCTGAAAAGCTCATGGCTGAGCATGCTGCAATTTTCAACATGTGCAAGCAAGGAGACTACGTGAGCATCGAGGACAAACTCCTGTAACCGCTATCAGTCTGGCGAATAAATCGCCAGTCAACATGATGGCGGTTTATTCGTATAAAAATAGCATAACGAATCACCACTAAATTAAGTCTCGTTGAGCCAAAATCTTTTCAGAGCATCCGCAGGTTGCAAGCATGGTCTTGTCAAAGTCCGAGCTTTGCTCGGTTCATTGACAAGTTGCAACCGAGGACTAGAGCGAACTTTTCGCCGGAAAAGTGAGAGTATCTGAAAAGGTTTTGGTGAGAAAGAGATTTAATCTTTTGACCTATGAACGACATAGTCCTTTTACTCCTATGTCTTCTTGGAAACCCACGGTTTTCCAACGCTCGCTATCGCTCACTGCCTTCCTCCACGGAAAACTCTCGTTTTCCGACCCTTTCCCACACAGTGTAGTAAGCTAACAAAAAAGCCCCGAAGGGCTTGTTTTGTTTTAACGCTTACTCCACTGTGGAGCTTTTCTCGCTTTCTTGAGGCCGAACTTTCTTCTTTCCTTAGCTCGTGGATCTCGTTTTAGATATCCTGCTTTCTTTAGAGTCTTTCGAAGTTCACCTGAGTGTTCTACTAGAGCTCGAGCGATACCGTGTCGTAGAGCTTCTGCCTGTGAGTGCATACCTCCACCAACGATTTTAGCTGTAACTTTGTATTTATCCTTTACTTCCCCATCCATTAGAGGTTGCTTGATAAGGTGTTGCATTTCTGCGATTGGAAAATATCCAGCAAGATCTTTATCATTTATTTCAAAAGTGTTTTTTGCTGCTGGAGTAAGTCGAACACGAGCGACTGATGTCTTTCGTCGTCCTACTGTCTCTATGTATTTGTCTGAAGTTTTTTCCATAATTATTCTGTGATTGTTAGGTTGTTCATCATCTTCTGTCGAAGTTTATTCTTTGGAAGCATACCCCAAACAGCCTCTTTGAACAACTCTTTGTTTCCATGCTTTGCAGCTATTTGTCTAGCTGTAGGCTTTCGTAGTCCTCCTGGGTATCCAGAGTAATAAGCAATAGTCTCTAGGTCGTACTTCTTGTCAGAAATAGCAGCCTTGCCTGTGTTGATTATCTCAACCTTTACATCTGGAATGTAGTTTCTAGCGAAATCAGCTCGGTTCTTTCCCATAAGGTAAACAGCGGCCTGTGTGGCTATTCGTCCGACTTTCTTGTTATCTGCATCTAGTACGTATTTCATAAAGGTTATATTACTGATTTATTATACAAATTCAACTATCGCCATTAAGCTACCATCTGAAAGTCTTGCTGGAAGCTTTGTGATTCTAGTGTAACCACCTTTTCTATCCATGTACTTTGGAGATATTTCTTTTACTATTTTTGTTGCTGCAATAGATCCAACTTTTGAAACTAGAGCTCTTCGAGAAGCAACTGTTCCAGATCTTCCTTGTGTTACTAGCTTTTCGATCATAGGTCGTAGTTCTCGAGCCTTTGCGTCAGTTGTTTTTATCTTTCCGTTTACCACAAGCGCCAAAGCAAGAGACTTCATAAGTCCTACTCTTACCTTTCTTACTCGTCCAAACTTTCTTGTTGTGTTGTGGTGTCTCATATCCGTAAATTAACTATGTTTATTTTAATGTAATGCCAAATGACTCTAGAACTTCTTTGATTTCTACTAGTCCTTTTGTTCCAAGACCTTCTATTTCTAGAATATCCTTCTCTTTCTTTCGAGCCAAACCTCCAACTGTTCGGATGTTAGCATTTGAAAGTGCGTTTAGAGTTCTTGCAGATAGGTTAAGAGTCTCGATTCGTGTTTTAAGTGAATCATCGTCTATATCTTCCTTTGGAGCTGACTCTTTGTGTGATGCAGATGAAAGAATAACTTCTTCTTCCTTGAATCCAACAATAGCCTTTAGCTGGTGGATCATAGTTTCGATAGATTTCTCTAGAGCTTCCTTTGGAGTTATAGTTCCATCTGTTTCGATAAACATTTTTAGTCTGTTGAAATCTGTTCTGTCTCCAACTCGCATGTTTTCTACTTCGTAACTTGCTCGTCTGATAGGTGTGAAGATTGCATCAAGAGTTATGTGACCAATATCAACTCGGTTTTTCTGTAGTTCTTCCTTTGAAACGAAACCTAGTCCTTTCTGAACTACAATTTCCATATCAAGTTCTGCACTCTTGTCTGTTATGTTAGCGATAACAAGTTCTGGGTTCATTATTTCTACTCCTCCAGTAACTTTTATATCACCAGCTGTAACTTCCTTTGGTCCTTTTACTTTTAGTGTAAGAGTTTGTGCTTCGTCAGAAACAACTGAAAGTCTGATTTTCTTTAAATTCAAAAGTATTGTAATAGCATCCTCCTTTACTCCAGGAATTACTGAAAATTCATGTGAAATACCAGCGATTTTTACTGATGTAACAGCAGATCCTGGTAGAGATGATAGGATAATACGTCTAAGAGAGTTTCCTAGAGTGTGTCCATAACCTGGATAAAGACCATCTATCTCATAAGCACCTGAAAATTTTTCCTCAGATACAATCTTTGGTTTTGAAGGCAATACAATGTTGAAATCAGACATATAGGGTGTTGTTATTTAGTTAAATTATAATCTTCGCAATATACACTATTTCTAATAAAAAATCAATACTATCTACTGTAGAACTCAACCACTGTGTTAAGGTCAAACATATTCTCTGTTTTAACGTACTGTGGCATACCCTGGATCTCTGCTACTTTCTTTACCGCATCAAACTTAATCCAAGATGGTACTGTAGGAGCATTTTTTATCTTTTCATCAATGTTTTCAAATAGAGGCTTCTTTAGAGATCTTTCTGCGATAGTGATCTTGTCACCAATTCGCAGTCTTCGTGAAGGAGTGTCAACTCGTCTTCCGTTAACTGCAATGTGTCCGTGAGAAACCATCTGTCGAGATCCAGAACGAGTTGTAGAAAGTCCTAGTCTGAATACAACACTGTCTAGTCTTAATTCTAGAAATTCGTAAATAGTTGCTGGAGCGTTAGTTGCTTTTGACTCGATAGCTTCTTTAACATATGCAGCAAACTGCTTTTCTGGCATACCATAAATAAATCTAGCTTTTTGCTTTTCGATAAGCTGTAGTCCGAATTCAGACTTTGGCTTTGTGAAGCCTCGAGACTTTCCTCGTCTTTCTAGGTGTAGAGCATATTTCTGAGTTTGAGTTTTCTCAAATATTGGTGCCCCTAGTCTTCTTGCTATTTTGTATTTTGGTCCTGTGATCATATGTTTGTTTTAATAAATACTATACTCGTCTTGGCTTCTTAGGCTTTGGTCCGTTATGAGGAACTGGAGTAACGTCCTTGATAGAGTTTATGTTGATACCCTTTGATATAAAGCCTCGGATTCCTGACTCTCGTCCTGATCCAACACCTTTTACGATAACCGCAACATCTTTCATTCCCATAGTAGCTGCTTTTGCGCCTAGAATTTCACCAACTTTTGCCGCAGCAAATGGAGTTCCCTTCTTTGCACCCTTGAAACCAATAGATCCTGATGAAGATGTAGCCAAAACATTACCTTTTGCATCAGCCAATACAATCTGAGTGTTGTTGTATGTAGACTGAACATATAGTGTTCCAGTTTCAACCTTCTTTTTAGATACAAATTTTGAAAAGAATGTTTGAATTCTATTTTAGAACAAACTGTTTTGCCGTCCGAAATTTT
>CAYQQL010000032.1:4940-5963 GCA_964420095.1 uncultured Candidatus Saccharibacteria bacterium
GGCAGTCTTTCGTCCAGTACCCATAGTCTTCTTTGCTCCTCTCTTTGTTCTAGCGTTTGTCTTTGTTCTCTGACCTCTAGATGGAAGGTTTCGAGCGTGTCTTGAACCTCGGTAAGTTTTGATATCCTTTAGTCGCTTTATGTTTCCAGCAACTTCTCGCTTCAAGTCTCCTTCGATTTTGTAGCTTTCTACAACCTTTCGGATTGCATTTTCCTGATCAACTGTAAGTTCTTTTGGCTTAAGGCCGTATTCAACTTTTGCTTTATTTAAAATAGTGTGTGCCAAAGGTCGTCCAACACCGTATAGGACTGTAAGTCCGATTTCAATTCTTTTCTCCTCTGGTAGTGTGATTCCTAATATACGCATTGTTTTTAAAAAATTAAATATTATCCTTGTCTTTGCTTGTGTCGAGCATTCAACTTACAAACAACGTAAACATAGCCCTTTCTTCGGACTACTTGGCATCCTGAACATATTTTTTTTACTGAAGATTTAACTTTCATCTTGTTTTATATTTCTAACCTCTTTTTATGATTCGGCCCTTGCCTCCATATGGTTCAAGCTCAACTGCAACCCTATCCCCAACCATAACTCTGATTCGGTGTAATCGCATTTTGCCAGACAAATATGTCAGCATTTCTTCGCCGTTATCGTCTCTTTTGACTTTAAAAAAAGTGTTAGGTAAGGCCTCAATAACTTGAGCGCTCACGACTACTTCTTTTTTATTAGGTTCTTGCATTATTTTGATCCCAATTCAGTTCAAGACGTCTTTTAAGTAACAGGTAGTATGGTAACAGAATTAGCCCTATTTCGTCAAGGTATTTATTAGATTTACCTTATTTGAGTCTGTAGGGATAGTTTGATTCCAGAAAGGTTTAGTCTCTATCCAAGCTTCTTTGATGTTTGAATGCTTAGAAATAACACTTGTAGCCTCACTTTTCGATAGTCCCAGAAGCTCTGATTTAAGCTTATTTTCATCAACAACCCATACGAAATTTGGACTACCTTTTAGAGAAAAAGCTA
>CAYQQL010000033.1:0-5770 GCA_964420095.1 uncultured Candidatus Saccharibacteria bacterium
CCACGATGAATTATCCTAGAGACCATAGCCTCTATGACCTTGTCTTTATGCTTGATTTTGGGTTCGATGATGCCTGATATGCCACACATACCTTAGAGTATACCAAATGCCCAAAAAGAGTCCAAATTAAGGGATTTTTTACTGTTTTACGTATTCCAAAGTCGCTTTTACAAGTTCGTCCATATCATCAAACCTTCCATCAATAGTTGAACCAAGAACCACTATAACCACCGGTCTGCCGATTGTTGGGTCAAATGCGATTGCCAAGTTTCCTCCTGCCAAATTTGTAAAACCAGTCTTTGAAAGAATAAGTCCAGGAATATTTGAAACGCCAGAGTTTGTATTCTTTGCAACGTGTTCCTTTGTATCAGACTCAACACTAAAAGTTTTATATTTTGTAGCTTCTATTACGTCCGGTTCATTCGAAACGATGTAACCAATAAGATTTCCCATATCTTGAGCAGAGCCGTAGCCACCACTTGTTGTGTCACTCACATCTAAACCACTTTCGTTTATAAAATATGTTTGCTTGAGCCCTATTTCTTGAACTTTTGCATTCATTTTTGAGATAAAATCTTTTCTACCCAAATTGTAGTCATCTGTTTTCAAATCAAATGCTCCAATAACAGATGCAATAGACCTTGCCCCGTCGTTAGATGAAGTCACAAGTGAAAAATCCAAAAGATCTTTTAATTTCCATGACTCGTTTGCAAGCAAACCAGAATCCCCTTCTTCTGCAAGAAATTCTTTCTTAATTGTTATTTCTGAATCCTTTGGAAGTAGCTCTATCGCAGTCAAAGCTGTTGCTAGTTTTGTAAGAGAAGCTAGTGGAAGTTGAGCCGTGCTGTTCTTTTCAAAAACTACTTTCTTATTTTTGAAATCATAAACATAAACAGCGTTTGCCTTAAGTTTCAAATTATCGAACATGTTTGTACTCAAAATTTTTGGAGGAGCTATCACTTCAGCTACAACAGGGATTCTTTCTGTAGTAAAAATTGCAAAAGAAAGAACTACAATACCCGCAATGATAAAAAGATCTAGGGCAAAAAGCTCTCTTGAAATATCATATTTATTTCTAAAATATTCAAACTTATCCATTGTTTTCTGTATCGCTTTGATTATCATCTGGTTCTTCTTCAACTTCAAGTTGCTTTCTAACTTCCATATATTCAGGTAATTCTGTAATACTTCCAAGTCCCAGATATCTCAGTGTATCAGCCGTGATGCTATAAACTATAACACGTTCATCCCAAGAACTAGCTTTTCTTTCCACAAGTCCACGTAAAAGTAAGTTTCGCAAGGCAAACTGTGAGTTAACACCTCTTATATATTCGATTTCTTTTTTGGAAACAGGACCTTTGTACGCAATAATAGATAGTGTCTCAATACCTGCTCGGCCTAAGTCTCTTTCTCGTTCCTCTTTTATAATTTTCTCAATTAGTGGACTTAACTCTGGCGCTGTTGTCAGAACCACCTCGTCATTATGGTTTACAATCCTAACTCCTCTTTGACCCAGAGTTTCCTCTAATTCTTTAAGCCCAGCTTCAATTTCTTTTTTAGAAACCTCTAGAGTCTTGGCCAGAAAATCTACCTTAACAGGCTCTGCAAGATAAAAAAGTACAGCTTCTATTTGTTTTATAAGTTCACTTGATTTCATTATGTAACATTATATATTAAATTTCGTTGAGCAAAAACTTTTTTAGAACATCCGCAGGCTAGAAGCTGGTCTTGTCAAAGTCCAAGCTTGCTTGGCTCATTGACAAGTTCTAGCCGAGGACTAGAGAGAACTTTTCGCCGGAAAAGTGAACGCTTCTAAAAAAGATTTTGAGATAAAGAAATTTAATAACTAGGCACACCAACCTCATTTGTCTCTATTTCAATATCATGAAAATCTTTGTCCTGACGAACCTGAATTATCCCCTGTTTTACAAGCTCTAGCATAGCTAAAAATGAAACGATAACGTTAACCTTTTCAACTTTCCCCACACCAGCAAAATCCCGAAAACTCATCTTCATGCTTTTTGTTATTCTGTCAGCTAGACTATCCATCATTTCCTCGAGACTTATCACTTTTTGCACCACAGCCTTTGGCACAAATTCCTTTTTCGGCATTCCGACTATTACAGACTTTATAACTTCGCTTATTCTAGCAACTGATGTATTTTTGTCTGGTGTAAAAACTACAATTTTTTCTTTGGATGGAAGTCGCAAATACTCTACATTTATTCCAAACCTTTCTTTGAGGTGAAGACTCAATGCTTTGTATTTTTGATACTGTTTCAATCTATCTTCTAGATCATCAATATTACTTTGCTCCTCCTCCGTCAAACTCAAGTTTGGTAAAAGTGACTTTGATTTTATCAGAACAAGTGTGGACGCAATCAAAACAAAATGTGCAGAGTCAGCAAGTGGAAAATCTGAAAGTGATCTAACGTATGAAATATAGTCATCAGCTACCTGAGCAAGTGAAATATCATTTATAAAAAGTTTCCGCTTTTCAATTAGTGAAAGTAGCGTATCAAGTGGCCCCTCAAAGATATGAGTTTTTACGTTGTATTGACTATCCATTTTGAACTTTATTTGCTAGTTCAACCACACTATTAAATACTTTCATGCTTTTTATATCTTCAAGATTTACAAACTTAACATCAATGCACTCATCAGAGGGTGTGAAATTTAAATCTTGCACCTTAATTTCGTATACCAAACACAAAATCCAATTACCATTTGAATGCTGGCAGGTAAAAGTATATTTAGGATTTTTACTAACTTCTGTAATTTTTAGACCTGTTTCTTCGCTAATTTCTCTCTTAACGCAAGTCACAGGGTCTTCTCCCCAATCAAGACCACCACCTGGCACTTCCCATGTGCCATTATCTTCTAATGTAATTAAAAATTTATCCTTTTCTTCATTTAAAATCAGTGCTTTTACACTTACTCGATAAAAGCATGGTGGTATTTTGTAGTCCATCGCTTAATTATATCAAAACTTCCAATGCTTGTGGTAACTGTCTCCAACCACTAGAACCGTTTAAATGGCCACCGTTTTCAATGGGAATTAATTTTCCTCCAAGTTCTCTAGATAGAGTTTCTGCATTTGAAAAAGGAACAACTGGATCGTTTACTCCGTGTATTATATAAAACTCATCAACTTTATTTTTTATTGCTTCAAAATCAAAAGAGTTTTCCAAAAAATTCTCAATTTTTGGATTGCCATTCTTCTCTGACGGACCAGAGACTAGAACGGCTTTACTTATTTTTTTAGAAATATCCCCTTCCAGACATCTCAAAATAGCTGGAACTCCAAGGCTGTGTCCAACTAGGCATATTTCGTCATTATGATTCATATCCACAACACGAGTTATCTCATTTACCCATTCGGAAACTACTGGGGCTTCTGGTTTTGGCATTGGTAATGCACAGGCGTAAATATTATTTTTTTCTAGTTCAGCCATAAGCCACGGTCTCCATCCACCACTTGGACTACCTTGAAACCCGTGAACAATAAAAACCTTTTTCATATTTATCTATTATTTCCTGATTATCACACTTTTAAAATACTGCTCTTGAAAATTTACGGCATTCATTATTTCCTCATCTGATAGTTCCACACCATTTGGTGTCACTACCAGCTTATCGTCATCATTATCTAGTCTATGAATTACAGCTATGCAAACACCCTGAGTTTTTTCTACAGCAGTATCGACACCAAGAAAATATGCATCTAGCTCTTCCCCGTCAGGAGCTGTTATTCCATCTATGTACCCATAGTTTACTTCATATACAAAACCATGCTTTGGATGTTTAGAGCCAAGTGGTCTGTCCATTGTGACCTCAACACTCTTTCCTAAAAGCTCTTTTGCGAGTTCTAGTGATTTTGACTCATTTAATCCCTCTTGTGATTCCATTATTTTTTCCTTAGTGTAATTCCTAACTCTAGCAACTGGTCAACAGAAATTTCTGCGGGTGAATCCATCATAGGATCTTTACCCTCCCCTGTTTTTGCAAAAGGAATAACTTCTCGAATATTGGGTTCGTTTTGAAGAGTCATGACAAATCTATCTAGTCCCCAAGCTATACCTCCATGTGGTGGTGTTCCTAGTGAAAATGCAGTCATCATGTGACCAAAGTTTCTATCTATTGCATCTGACTCATGACCCATGATTTCAAAAACTTTTCGTAAAGCATCTGGGTTGTGGTTTCGAATACTTCCGCCTCCTATTTCCATACCGTTTAGTGCAACATCATACTGAGTTGTTAGTATTTCACCAATATTTTCTTTTTTCATTAGCCACTCAACATGCTCTGGCTTTGGTCGTGAAAATGGATTGTGTGTAAATGTCCATGCGCCTGTGTCAGTTTTCTCAAAGAAAGGAAAATCTACAACCCAACAGAAAGCTAGTAGGTCTGGATCGTTTTTATCTTCTCGCAGATCTGGTTTATCGTTTCCATATTTCTCCATCGCTTCTGCAAATGTAAGTCGTGGGAAAGGGATCTGCTGAATTTTCTTGTGAGGATAAAGTTTTGTGACGAGCTCTATCAAAAGTTTCTCGTTTAGTTCCATTACATCTTCTTGTTTAACAAAACTCATCTCCATATCGAGCTGTGTAAACTCTGGTTGTCTATCTCCTCGAGTATCTTCGTCTCGCATACATCGAGCTATCTGGAAATATTTTTCTACACCCGCTGTCATTAGTAGTTGTTTGTACTGTTGTGGTGACTGTGGAAGCGCATAGAACTTTCCTGGGTAAAGTCTGGCAGGAACAACATAGTCTCGAGAACCTTCTGGTGTAGATTTTGTAAGTATTGGAGTCTCAACTTCGATAAAGTTTTCATTATCCAAATAATCTCGGATAAATTTTATTACTTTGTGTCTGTTTCTGATATTTTTCTGCATTCTGTCTGAACGTAGGTCAACGTATCTGTGTTTTAGTCGAACTTCCTCGTTAACTTCTCTAGTATCACTTCCAATATCAAAAGGAATAGTTTCTGACTTGTTCAAAACCTCTATTCCTGTAATTTCCATCTCGATATCACCGTTTAGAACATCTGCTTTCACATTTCTTTCTGGTCTTTTGTTTACAAGACCAGTTACTGACAAAACCCATTCTGTTCGAACTTCTTTTACTTGTTCAATAGCTTCTGGGTGGTTTGGTAGAACAACTCCCTGAACCTTACCTGTCATGTCTCGCATGTCCATAAAAACCATTTTTCCTTGGTCTCGTCGAACATCAACCCATCCAGAAACAGTAACCTCATGGCCAATAAACTGCCCTAAATCCTTTATATAAGTTCTTTTCATAGAATTTTATATTACCAAAATTAATTGTTTTAGCCTAGTGTTAATATTAATGGATATTTACATCATGACAATTATATTATATTGTTTCGCTTGGAGGGATTTACCATGATTGTAACCGAAAGGTTGTTATTGGGAGCATTCAGCTACCCAGTCAACTTCCTGTACAAGCGTGACAACGGAGTCGCTCAACCTCTCGAGATCATCTGTGACAGGATCGAGGAGGCACACAATACTCGGCCACCGGACTCCGAAGTCCTCAATGCTATTGAGGAAATGGTCCGGGAAGGGTCCATCAAGACTCACCCGAACGGCGAAGGTGTCACTCTCTACGAGCTCACACCATATGGCTACAAGAGGAAGAGTGAGGTCGAAAGCTACCTCAAAGATGTGATCACATTCCAGAGACTCGATCGTCGAGAACCAGGAACCACGTATGGCATCTGGTGGAAGGTTACCCTCTCCAACGGC
>CAYQQL010000034.1:0-5675 GCA_964420095.1 uncultured Candidatus Saccharibacteria bacterium
GTGCAATAAATGCATCTATATTTTTTATCAATATTTCTTTAGATTCCTTGTGACCAATTTCACCCTTTGCATATCTCTCATGCAAAACATATAAATCTTCTGGTTTTGAAAATAGTTTATGTAGCTTATAAACATTATCTTCATCTGCATTACGAGATTCATTCATTGGTTTTGAGTCAGTAGGAATAGACATCACTGCTTTTGTGATTTCATCCAAAGTAGCAAAAAGTGGAATAGTGTTTCCGTAACTTTTACTCATCTTTTGACCATCAAGTCCTGGGACAACAGCTACTTCACTTAGAATTTTTGATTCAGGAAGTTTAAAAACTTCTTTTCCAAATGTGAAATTAAATTTTTGTGCTGTATCGCGAGTATATTCAACATGCTGCTTCTGATCCTGACCAACTGGTACAGCATCAGTATCGTACAAAAGAATATCTGAAGCCATAAGCATTGGATAATTAAATGTTCCAACAGTTATTTCTTTATCCTTTGCCTCTGCGTCTTTGTATGCGTGAGCACGTTCCAGATAAGGCATTGTAGTTATAGTATCGAAAATCCATGTAAGTTCTGTATGCTCCATTACATCAGACTGTTTGAAAATAATAGACTTCTTTGGATCTAGTCCTAGAGCAAGATAATCAATAGTTAGGTCGATTATTGCTTTGTTTAATTCCTCTTTATTTTGAATGAAGTTAAGTGCGTGATAATCGGCTATCATATAAATAGCATTGTACTCATCCTGCATATCCACAAACTGCTTCATTGCTCCAAAATAGTTTCCGATATGTGGCCGTCCTGTAGGTTTTACTCCAGAAAGTAATGTTTTTTTAGTCATAAAGATATTCTAACAAAGTTTTTTATATAAGAGAACCCGCGGACATACGCCGCGGGTCAACTCACAGAGAACCAGTCTTCAGGCTTGAGCTCGACGGTTCGATGAGGGGCTTATAACCCCCTTCGGAACAAGTCGACCACGACTCGGAATCTGGCTACTGAGTGCAGCCACAAAGACGCTGTGTCCTTTGGGAACCAATGCACCAGATCTGTGCATGGAGACTTCCAACTCCATCGGCTTCATGTTGCGTTCAGGACGTTGAGGCGTGACATCGGAGTAGAGCATGAACGCCCTTGCCCTGCGCCGATACATGATCATGACGATCTTGCCATCAGTGTAGAAACGAGCAATGCCCCCGTCGAATATTCGGCGATAGTGGCTCTCCAGCCACTCTGGAGCTCGAAAGTACTGCATCTCGTGCACGAACGTGGTGAAGTAGACCTGCGGGTCGACTTCGGAAGCGGGGTTGAGTTTCTGAAAAATGGGCTTAATCAGGTCAGCCGTTCCGTTCTGGTGAAAGAAACGGATTAGATTCCGGTATTGCCCCTTCCGCTTACACAACTCTACTAGTATCGCTGGTTGAGCCACTAACAACCTCCACGCGAATCTTTCGTCCATTTATTATCGTACGTATCTATCTGTTTTTTGTCAAGTACACGATCCAAAAGTTACGTTTATATGAACGATCTTTAATTTTAGAATAGCTGGTTTTCTTTTCCATGTGTATAATTTCAAAATATTTTTCATATTTAGATACAAAATCCTCCTTAGTCCAAACTCTTTCCGTCACACCTATTTCCGGCATTACGTATGTATCTTTTTCCTTCCCAGGATTATTCTTAATTAAATATTTTGCGTTGTCATCACCATCTTTGCACAAAGCTTTTGTGAAAAAGTATGCGCCATTTTTTAAAACGCGGTTAGTTTCTGAAAGAAAAACTTCCCTTTCTGCTTCTGTAAGAGAGTTTGAAGAAGTTATATCTAAAGCAATATCAACTGAACTATCTTCTACAGGAAATTTTTCACCAATACTTTGTTTAACATAGTTTATATTGAGCCCTGCACTATTTGCGTATTCTTTCGCAATATTTACTGCGGTTTTTGATATCTCTAGACCTGTAACAGCATTTCCCAACTCTGCAAAATAAAAACTATTTCTACCTGCTCCAGAACCAAGGTCTAGAATATTAAGATTTTCTGGGATAACACCCTCCTCTTTCTTTAGAAACTGCACAAAACGAACCACGTCACTTTGTGGTTTGTTCTCTTTTGTTAAGAATTTTGAGTTCCTATATTCCCTATCCCAGACTTGTTCTTGTGCCATTAACTAATTTTAATCATTTTTTAGGGATTTCCACAATAAACGCTGAGCCTTTGCCCCGACCTTCTGACTCAGCCCAAACTTTTCCTCCATGTGCACTAACTACACCTTTTACAAAAACCAAACCGTAGCCAGTTGAATTTACATTTATTTTTAGAGAATCCTCCCCTCTGCCACCCGACTTAAATATTTTCATTTTATCCTCTAGAGAAAGCCCAATACCAGTATCCTTTATTTCTATTCTGTAGACATTTGAATTATTTGAAAGAGAAACAGTAACACTTCCTTCTGGAGTATAGTTAATAGAATTATCAATTAGGTTTCGTATTGACTCACCCAGTTGTATTGCGTCCCCAGTCATACTGTACCCACCATCTTCAATATTTAACTCAAACTTTAATTCCTTTTTCTCTGCTCTATCTTTTTGCTTTTCAAATGCATCTACTACGACTGATTTAAGATCAATAGGCCTCATATCATAAGGAAGAGTTCCGTTTTCTGCAGAAGCACCTTTCAAGATGTTTTGAACATAATTTACACCAATATCCGCTTCATCTAAACCTTTTTCTAGTAACGGCTTTGCATCTGGTGGCATTTCACCGTAGTCGTCCGTCAAAAGTTCAGCAAAAATATTCTTCACGTTACCTAGTCTTCCCTTCACCTGATGGTTCATAAAATGCATCAAACTAGACTGTCCTTGGTTAGCCAACTTTAGATCGTCTGCAAGCTTTTGAATTTCTTCCCTTTGCCTTACCTCCCTTATAACACTTCGTATCAAAAATACACCAGCTACATTGAGCAATAACAATAGTGAGCCATTTATAATTGCATCATTTAAACTTCTTGAAAGTAACGTCCTAATTAGTAAGAATATCCATATTATAAATACAGACAATTCTGTAGTAATAACTTTTACATTGAAAAGCTGATATCTGAATATTGCATAACCACTAACAGCTGGATACAAAGAAAACAAAATTAGTGGATAAGGTAATATGGGAATGTTAAATGTGAGTAAAAATACACTTCCACCTCCACCAAAACCGAACAATGTAAATATTATTATGTACTTTAACTTCGCCTTTTGTATTGGGTCAACTGTTCTACTTAATTTCTTAAATACAAAGTAAAGGGTGTAAGTGACCACCAAAAAGAAATACAATGCAAAATATATATATGCAGGACCCGCATCTGGGACAAAGTTAAAGTGAGCCTTTGGTATTACATCTATGATAAATATTTGAGTTGGTATCAGAGCAAGAAACACAGAACCCACAATAGTGGTTAAAAGAAGTTGAGGTTTGTGAGTCTCATATTCATCCGTAATAGACAGTACGGATAAGAAATAAAAAACTGGCACAAAAACCGCTGCAATATGTAAAATCCAGTCACTAATTACCGCGGCATTGTAGCTTGGCGAATTTATCATTGCAAAATATGAGAAGCTCCATATTGCAGATGTCATATTTGAAAGTAACCATGCTATATTTTCCAACCTTCGTCTGTTGTGAATAAAAACAACAAAACCAGACAGCAATGCCGTAAAGCCCCCAAGGAGTAAAGAAATACTAAAGTAGTCAAAATTTATACTCATATATCTCTCTTATTATATAAGTAAAAGTATGAATTTCCAAGAATAGAAGCTTCCGGGTTATCTACCAAATATCTTGCTAAATCAGAAACTGATGTAAAACATACGTTTGTACCATGATGTGGTTCAATATGGATGTCACCTTTGAATTCAGATTTATTCTTAAGTGAATTTAAAAATGATTCCAACTTACCCTCTATTGCGTAAATAGCAGACTGAGGAGAAGAACATGCAACATGAGGATTGGTTATGCCGTGTACGTGCCAACCCTTCGGCACATGTTCTGGATGAATATATCCATGCCAATGACTAATAGACATACCATTGTGCAAATATCTTTTCAAAAATTCAGAATTACTTTGCCTGTAGTGGTTAAGTATTGTGGCTATTATTGCGTTGCCCACAGAATGAGCAAGTATAACTTGTGTATCAAATGAAGTCTTGTAGTCATTGTCTATATTCACACCCTCCTGAGTCTGAAGGAGCATTTTACCGTTGGACAAACCCATTTTTATCAAATCTTTTTTTGGATTGACATGAGTCTTATCTGAACCAGATCTTTGACTCAAAACCCAAACATCCGGAACTCTAAGCCAAAAACTATTAGAATCAATACTGACAAGCACATAAAGATTATCATTATAAAAATGAAAACTACTTACTGGCTTCACACCCGCCATTTTTTCAAACTCATTTACATGAATAAGCGGGTACACCTTTCCAGGAAGCTGTATGGCCAAAAAACCATAACTCATTCCATTTCTGTTATCCAAATGCAACTTACCTATCCAGCGATAAAAATCATTTCTAAATGGTAGTTGATCAATTATTTTACCTTTTGGGTATAAAGACGTTTTACTGAAAAGCAATGCGCCATTTACTAGATCATCAACTTGGCTTTTATTCTCATTAATATCAAAATTGTTCTTTAAAATTTCAAATTCTGACAATTTATAAGGTCTAATTGGAGCAACTATTTTAGGAACTAACGCATGTAGGACATTTTCTTTAAAATTTGTATCAATTGGAAAAACTGGATGTGAAGCGTTAAAGTTGTAAAGTAACCATTTTTTTTCATCTACACCTATTACTATGTTAGTCATATTGTGTGTAAACAAATCTAGTGCAGTATTGAAATGGTCATGAA
Organism: uncultured Candidatus Saccharibacteria bacterium; assembly: GCA_964420095.1. Taxonomy (GTDB): domain Bacteria; phylum Patescibacteriota; class Minisyncoccia; order Phycocordibacterales; family DATDWN01; genus C7867-006. The sequence goes on from CAYQQL010000034.1 coordinate 4,898, forward strand.
AGTCACTCTTTTCTGTAATATTTTTTGGAAAGTCGATTATTGTAATAATAGAGTTATCTTTAAAACTATATATATACTGCATCGGCAGATTTTCATCAGTCTGCTCCCCCAAAACAACTACTGAGATTCCCTTTTTAATTTTTGTATTCTTGAAAAGATATTTAATAGCATTAAGATCAAAATAATGGTTACTTTGTGGTAATCCAAAAATGTCTCTGAACTTAAATAAAATATTATTTAAAACGATTTTTATTACATTTTTCCAAACTTTTGTTAGTGGAATAGTAGTTAGAGCCTCCTCATATGGCACAATATTTACATTCAATTCCCCGAAAACTTTCTCTAGCTTTTTCTTAAAATTTATAATATTTGCACTCAGATTGTCACTATAGTATGGGAAAAATGTTATGTTCATTTTGTCCGCCATTTCCAAAGGTTTTGTATATACCTTTTCGTTAATACCCAGTATGGCTTGCAATGTTTCTTGATCAAACATTTTTTTATTATACATTATCTTTATTTTTTTTCGAATTTATTTTTCACTTTACTTGACTTTTGTAGTTATTATATGGTATAATAGTATACAGTTGTTTGTTGATCTTTATCATGAAAGGAGGTCTGAAGTGAAGAAAGTCGCCCTAATCACAGGGGGTTCAAGTGGTATTGGATTTGCAGTAGCTTTAAAGCTCTGTAAACACTACGCTTTAATCCTTCTTGCTCGAAACAAAGAAGGACTGCAGAAAGCCAAGGATGAGCTTGAGCGGAGTGGTGCTTGTGT
>CAYQQL010000035.1:0-1111 GCA_964420095.1 uncultured Candidatus Saccharibacteria bacterium
TTGTTTTCTTGATTTCCGAGCAAAGCAAAACCCCAACAGGGGTTTATGCGTGTCTTGTATAAAGTTATGATTGAGAATTTTTACTCATCCCCATCTTCCCCCACCATCGATGTTCCATCGAAGTTTTCCATTGATTCCATTATTGGCTCAAGTCCTCCTGCCAAAATCTTTTCTATATTATGCCAAGACTGTTTTATGCGGTGATCTGTAATACGATCCTGCAGAATGTTGTATGTTCGAATCTTTTCTGACCTGTCTGCTGTTCCCACTTGTGACTTTCTGTCAGCAGAATATTTTGAAGCTTCTTCTGCATCTTTCATCATCTGGAGTTTTGCGGTCAGAATACTCATAGCAGCCTCACGGTTTTTGAGCTGGCTTCGCTGTGATGTAGAGCGCACGTCTATACCTGTTGGTTTGTGAATAATTCTTACAGCTGTTTCCACTTTGTTAACGTTCTGACCTCCCGCTCCACCTGAACGTGATGTTTCTATCTCGAGGTCACTTGGTTTTATTTCTATAGTTGTTTTCTTGCGCAAAGGAAGCACAGCAACTGTCGCTGTCGATGTGTGAACACGTCCCATTTTCTCTGTTGCTGGGATTCGCTGAACTCTGTGCACGCCAGTTTCAAAACGTAGCTGTTTATAAACACCTCTTCCGTGTATTTCAAAAGCTGCTTCTTTGTATCCACCCACAGCGCTCCGTGACTCGTCGATAGGCGCAACTGACCAGCCTTGGTTTTCTGCGTATCGTGTGTACATATGCGCTAGATCCTCAGCAAAAATAGAAGCTTCTTCCCCACCTGCACCTGCACGAACTTCGAGAATTATTTCATTTGGAAATTCTTCCTCTTTAGCTTCTTCAGTTACAATATCTTCCATCTGTTTCATCAAAGTCTCCTTTTGTGACTTTATATTTTCCAAATCTGCATGTGCCAAATCAGCAAGCGAAGGGTCGCTCTGTATCATTTGATTTGTTTCCTCTTCCTGTTTTGAAAGTCTCTGGTACTCCTGTGCAATATAAGAAGTTTTTGGATTTTGTGTAAATTTTTCTAGGTCCATGTTTATATTATATAACAAGAAAGTCTTGTCGTGGTCATGTATTTTTTGGAGAC
>CAYQQL010000035.1:1121-5099 GCA_964420095.1 uncultured Candidatus Saccharibacteria bacterium
AAAATAAGTATAGCAAATTAATTACTTAAGAAATCAAGAAAATAGCCCCGAGTGCTAGGCGCGGGAGGATTTTTGAGTGAGATGTACATTTAGTACATTGAACGAAAAAACCCGAACCGCAACAACGCAGGCGGGGTTATTTTGTTGATTTCTTTGCTTTTGCAGTTGCTACTCGAGCTCTAAACTTCTCTGCTCGTCCAGCTGTGTCTAGTGACTTCTCGTTTCCAGTATAGAAAGGATGTGATGCACTTGAGATTTCAACTCGGTAAACTGGGTATTCTTTACCATCAGCTTTTGCCTTTGCTTTCTCGTTTGAGTTTACTGTTGAAGATATGATAAATTCAGCGCCATTTGAGTTGTCGATAAATAGTACTGGTCTATAGTTTTGTGGATGTATGTCTTTTTTCATTGCCAGAATACTCTACCAAGAAAGCCATTTTTTGGCAATACTACATAACCTTATCTGCCATACCACCATTTTGAGCCTCGGATTTTTGGCTTTTTATCATCTTTATAAAAGGATACTCGATAAACCTATATGTAATCGAAGAAGCAACTATGGTCAAAAGTCCACTAATTAAAATTAGAAGCCAGAAAAAAGCAGGGTGTATTGAAAGTATTGGGTGGAAATAGTCAAAAGAGTTTTGAACACCAAAAAGAATAATGCCGTGTATCAAATAAATACTGTAACTCAATGTTCCAAGGAATTTTGCTACTTGAGATTTTAATAATCCAAATAAATCTGAACCATAAACAAAAGCCAAGAAAACTATGAGCGAAATCGCGTATTGAGAAAATGAATACGGTTTGTAACCCATAAAATATATCAACACCAGACCCAAAAGTGGAACAAGAGAAGATATTTTCTTTTCGAAAAATGGAACCTTGTTGTATCCCTTGTATATATGGGCGGCAATGATACCGAAGAAAAATATTGCCCAATAACCTCGCTGGTCCGAAGATAGTGCATAGAAAACAAGAGGAAGTGCCATAATAAGCATTTTTCTACTTCGCAAGAATATTGCCAAAATAGGAAGTATCAGATAAAAGATCCATTCAAAATGCAACGTCCAGTGTATACCAGCGTTTACAGGCAAAACGCTTATGTGATTTACGGATTGTGTAGTGATTAGTCCAACAGTAAGCCAAGACAAAATATCTTTACTTGTCTGTTTTATATCAATATCAAACTGTGACTGAATGAGTATAGAAAAAACAATTATTCCAGCACAAAATATGTACATAGGTGCCAGTCGCAAAAATCGACTTCTGTACAAATATCCTTCATCAACCTCCCCTTTCTGTGCAATCATTTTTGACCAATATAGAAAACTAGTCATTATAAGAAAAAGGATAACAGCTTCACCACCCAAGTGTCTGTAAAACCTAATATTCACTATTTCCCAAACTCCGGTTTGAAAATAAAAATAGCTAGTGACAGCGTGCTGAAAAAATACATTGATTGCCAAAAAACCTCGTAGTCCATCAAGTGTTTCAAAACGACCGCGCTCTTCCCCCGCCAAAATGTTTTTGTAAAAAGGGATTTTATCTAATAAATACTTAGAAAAAATCACGATAACAGGCATTACAATAAAATAATAAATAATGCTTGTGTGACTAAAATCCATATAAATTTTATTACCTTCTAGAAACTCCGTACTGCTGTAGATACTCTATATCAGCCTGTATACTGTCTTTCAATTTCATAACGCTTCGTCCATATGAACAAGTTGTTCCACCACTTCCATAATACTTACAAGCAGCCTTTATTTCCCCACTATACGTACCACTACCAGCCCCAAGATCGCCGAGGTACATTGCAGAAGCCATAAATGCATCTTCTGGAACCCACGGATTTGCTTCACGGCCCAAAGCACTCTTTAGCCTTTCTTCAAATATCTTCCAAGTCGAAGGAATAAACTGAGCAGGACCCATAGCGCCTCCATAACCAGCCACACCTGCTATCGGACAAGACACTACGGTTTTTTCTGAACTATATCCAAGTTTATTTAGTATTTCTATAAACGGAACTGTATCTCTAGGCGACTTCATAGCATTCGTAAAGGTTTTTGTCCCTGTTGTATTTGTGCCGTATCCTTTTTGAAGATCTGTAATGTAACACTTACCCACATTTGCTCCCAAACTACTTTCTTGAGTCAAAATAGCCAGAACAAAGGCCGGAGAAACACCAGTTTTAGCCGATGCACTTTGTGCAAAAGTTAATGCTGTACCAAACGGAATAGCGGCACCACCTCCAGCAAGTTTGAATAGTTTTGCACGAATCTCATTTGCTTTTAATTGTCTGTCAGCGATAACGTCAGTGTAAGTTTTCTCCTGAGTCTTATTTACTTTTATCAAATACTGCTTTTCTTTTTCATTTGCTTCAACTTGCTTTTTTTGCGCTTCGATACTGGCCTTTGTATCTAATTCCTGATCTTTCTTTTTATCCAATGCTTCCTTTTCCTTTTCAGTATTATCTCTTGTATCTCTTATTTGTTCAAAAAGCTCCTTTAGAGAACGGTTTATCATTTGAAACGAATCAACGTCAGAAAAGAATTCTGAAATATCTTTGTTACCCAAAACTACTTCTGGTAATGAGGTCTGGTCTATCTGGTTTGTTTGCCGTATCAACTGAGCAAGAGAGTCATGTCCTTTTTCTATTCTGGCTTCTAGGTCACTTATTTTTCTCACTCTTTTTTGAATATCAACACCAAGCTGTTCTATAGCAATGTTTTTCTTTTTTATACTAGCCTGAGCTTCTTTTATTTTTGCATTCAAAACAGCAGCTTCGTTTTGAAGTGATTTTGTATTTGCTTTTGTACTGTTCAAAATACCCTGCCACTTTGCAATGTCAGCTTCTGTTTGAGCCAGTTCTGCCCGCCAAATGGCGTCTTGTTCAGCATCGGTTATAGCCAAGGCTACTGCAGAATGAGAAAACAAACCGTAACTCAAAACTCCCAAAGCAAGGATTCCGTAGAATGTATATTTTGAAAATAAAAATAACCTTGAATGCATCGTTTTGATTATACCCTATTTAGTTATTGTTTGTCTCTACCAAAAAGAGCCTTTTGGGCTCTATTTGTGACGTAATATTATATATAAAGTTACCAGAAACGACTAAATGACCCTAGATGCGAGGCGCGAGTGAGTATTGCGACCAGCTGTACATTTAGTACTGCGCGTGGAGCAAACGGAGCGAGCAACGAAGCAGATGGGGTTAGTTAGTCGCTTCTGTTTCTTCTTCTTTCTTACCCTTCTTCTCCACCTCAATAGATGACAAGTCGATAGGAGCTGATTCCTCTACTAGCTCTTCTCGAGGAGCAGATGCCGCAGCAACAACTTCTTCTGGGTTTTCTATTAGATCAACACCAGCTGGAAGTTTGATAGCTTTTGCCAAAATCTGGCTTGAAAAATCAACAAGAGATGAGATATCAACATCGATAGAATGTGGAAGATGCTGTGGATCAGCAGAGATTTTTAGGTCATGCAAAGCTTTAACCAAAAGTCCTCCAAGATCCTTTACTGCAGGAGAAACGCCAACGAATTCTAGAGGAACAGAAACTTCTATTTTCTTTCCTTTCTCGAATACGTAAAAGTCAGCGTGTCGTGGGATATCTGTAACAGGGTCAAGATCAACATCCTGAATAAGAGTGTCCACTGTACCTTTTGGAGTCTTGATTGTTACCACTCCAGACTCACCAGCAGCTTTCCATACAGCCAAAAAGTCCTTCTTTAGTAAAGTTATAGGTGTAGATTCTGTCTTTTTTCCATAAAAAACAGCTGGCATTTTCGCCTCTTTCTTTAGAGTATCAAGACTAACTGTCTTGTCTCGTAGTTGTGCATCTAAATTAATCATTCGGCTAGTATAACAAAAAGTCTAAATTAATCAAGGGTACAAAATCTCGTTGACCCGAAACCTTTTCCGAGCACCCGGAAGTAAGGGAACACTTATGCATGAGGTAATCCTTATGCCCAAAG
>CAYQQL010000036.1:0-5092 GCA_964420095.1 uncultured Candidatus Saccharibacteria bacterium
CCAGGGGACAGGAGCAATTTTTCCGTAAAGTAGCCATATTTGTCTGTAAATATGGGTCTATCGTTTAGGTTGAGATAGGATATGTTTCTGGCTCTACCACTTATTTCTATAAGGACTTGGCTGTATGTAGCGCCATTTTCTGGGCTGTAGATGTCTATAATAGGGCCTCTAATCATCTTTTGGGCCTGAAATAGGGAATATCCTGCTATTATGACAACAAGTAGGGTAATCAGGCCTGTTCTTATGATAGATATGGCATTTCGGTTCATACTTATTCAGGGAATTCTGTTTTTTCTACAAAATATCCTCAACCACCAATAAAGAAATAACAAGGTTTTGCTCCGGAACCTGGGCCAATAACACCTCGTTCTTCTAATATGTCGATAAGTCGCGCTGCACGAGCGTATCCAACACCAAGCTTTCTTTGTAGGTAAGATGTTGAGGCCTTGCCGGCTTCGATGACAGTTTGTTTTGCTTCTTCATACAGATCGTCTTCATCCTCCATCTTTTCGTCATCTATTGTTGCTTCAAAGATGTTATTTTTCTGAACATCACCAGCTAGGTTGATTTCGCTAGGTAATTCATTTGCATAACTATCGACAAGATATTTTACGATAGACTTTGTTTCATCTTCTGTGATAAAGGCAGACTGGATACGTTGTGGTTGTGACATTTCACCAGAAAGGTAAAGCATATCTCCAGCTCCCAAAAGTTTTTCTGCTCCCGCCATATCTAGAATTGTTCTTGAGTCTATCTGTGATGCAACCTGTAGGGCGATACGCGTAGGGATGTTTGCTTTGATAAGACCAGTAATAACATTTACAGACGGTCTTTGTGTGGAAAGTATAAGGTGTATTCCAACTGCTCGAGACATTTGAGCCAGTTTAACAATTCCAGCTTCAAGTTCTCGTGGATAAGCCTGCATAATATCGGCCAATTCGTCGATAATGATGACGATGTATGGCATTGTATCGACTGGCTTGTCGTCACTACCTTTATTTTTTCGTTTCTTTATTTCTGGTTCAACTACATTTTTGTGGTATGAAGATATGTTCTGTAGTGAGTGTGACTGAAGTATGTCGTATCTTCGGTCCATTTCTTTTGCTGCCCATTTTAGAGAAAGGATTGCTTTTTTGGCATCTGTAATAACAGGTGTGAGCAGGTGAGGTATCTTATTATATAGTGTAAGTTCAACTCTCTTTGGGTCCACCATGATAAATTTCATATTGTCTGGAGAGTTTCTATATAGTAGCGATGTTATAACTGCGTGAATTGTCACTGACTTTCCAGAACCAGTCGCTCCAGCGATAAGCATGTGGGGTGCCTTTGCGAGGTTGGCAAAATAAGACATTCCAGAGATTCCTTTTCCAAGACACATCATTAGTGGGTTTTGAGAGTTCTGGAATTCTGTAGAACCAAGTAGGGAACCGAGACCAACTGTTGTTTTTGTGCTGTTTGGGACTTCGATACCAACCAAAGATTTTCCAGGGATAGGTGCTTCTATACGTATAGGGTGGGCAGCTAGAGCAAGTGAAAGATCCTGCTGGTAACCAACAATTCTAGAAAGCTTTACACCTTCTGCTGGTTTTAACGCATAGCGGGTGATTGAAGGTCCGATAGATATCTCATCCATTTCAACTGTAATTCCAAAGTTCTGAAGTGTTCTTTTTATTATATTTGAGTTAGCTTTGATGTCTCCAACACCTGGTTTACCTTTATCCTTTTCTAGAAGTGTGAGTGGTGGAGGAACATACTCTTTATCGTTTAGTACAAGAGGGCTTATGCCGAATTCATCTTTCTTGTCATCACCCAAAAGTTTTTTGAGAACACTAGGTTGAGGGTCTTCTTTTTGGGCATTATCTTTTTCTGTTTTTGTGTCCGGTTCTACTGCATTTGTGTTTGTAATAAGTAGCTCCGGTCCAGTATCTTCACCTTCTTCAATTTCTTTTTTCTTGAATAGGGAAGTTATAAATGTAAAACGAATAGGGGCGTCGAAAATAGTAAGAATAGATACAACAACTAGCGCGAGTAGTATCAAAACGCTCGCATATGTATCAAACATTCCAACAAGAGGACCAGATATAAATCCCCCAACAACTCCCCCACTTCCTGGCATTGAAATGTTGACTAGAGATAGGGAAGCAACGAAAAATAGTACACCTCCGATGCTGTGTGTGAGAGCGAGTCTTTTGTGTAATGTTCGAAAAAATGAAACACAAAGAATAAAGAAAATAGTCGGCATTAGGTAGTAGCCAACACCAAAAAGAAAAGAGAACAGTTCAAATGATTTTGCCCCCACAAGCCCCCCCTTTCCAAACGCTGACATCAGTAAGAAAACCGCAATAACAAAGAATGCTACTGCCACTATTGCCCGGACTGTTTCTTCTTGTAAATAACTTTCACTTTCTGACTCAGGAGATTCCTTTTTGTTTTTTTCTTTCTTGTCTTCCTTTAATTTTTTTCTTGCCATAATTCTTACATTTTAACAGATAAAATCTTAATACAAAAATAAAATACAGATATTTGAGTCAAAATAAGGCGATCTAGAAGCCTCTAATATTTTCATTTTTGACGGCTTGGGGACAGCGTTGTGTGTAGGTGAAAAAATACACTAAAAGACTTGCACCAGAGTCTTTTAGTAGAGTATAATAGACACACTTGACGGAATTAAGGACATCTTGTATTATATAAGACAACATAAGGACACGCCTAGTAAAATCAAGGACATTTAGATATAGGACGTACCTAATAAAGCTATGGAAGCAGACAAAATACACACAACAGAAATAAGCCAAAAAGTTCAAGAACCTATAGCATTTTTTGAAAAAGATGCTTCTTTTACTTTTGCATTTAAAAAGACAGAAAAGCTGGCTTCAGCTGTTTATATGATCACAAATCTTTTTTCTGAAAATGAGCCAATGAAGTGGACTCTTCGAAGAAAGGTTTCAGACCTACTGTCTTTTATTGTTGGTTACAAAGATATAAAGGACTCAAATCTGAATGATTATTCTTATTCAGTTAGGACAAAGATACTTGAAGTTGTTTCTATGCTCGAGGTCTCTTTTAGAGCTGGGCTTTTGTCGCAGATGAACTACTCAATTATCAAGCAAGAATTTTCAAATTTGGCGGATGTTTTTGTTGTCCAAAATACACAAAATAAGAGCACTAACTTTGATAGTATTTCTAAAAACTTTTTTGACGTTGTAGATAACAGACATCGGATCCCAACAATGACACTTGCTTCAACACACAACCTTGTTCATCAGGAAGAAGTATTTAATGTAGATGTAAGCCTAAAGGACAAAGTATCAACTAACGATAATGTGGTTGTTAAGAGAACTAACAGACAGAACATAATACTTAGCCTTCTTAAAAAGAAAAAAGAGTTAACAATCAAGGATATAGCCTTGGTTATAAAGGACTGTAGTGAAAAGACAATCCAGCGTGAACTTATAGCCTTTATTGATTCAGGTGTCCTTAAAAGGACAGGCGAGAGACGATGGAGTAAATACTCTTTGGCATAGTAGTGTCTTTTAAAATAGTTTACTCTTTTTTCTAAAAGGACATTTTTTACGGTTAGTGTGGGATGATCGTTCTATTTTTTATGTATTAGGTTTTTTATTTAATTCTTTGACTTTTGGTCAATTTTTTGCAATAATGGTTTGGTGGACATTTGTGACTTTCAGAGCTACTTTTTCTTAAAAAAGGGCTAAAAAGTTGGAGTTATCCACACGGTCAGATTTGAATCTCAAGTTTCTAGAATATATAATGTGTTTTACATACGAGATTTATTTTCGTATGTAATATACAGTGAATTCTAGCGTCTATTCAGAACTGAAGGTCCATTGACAACTAAATAAGGATTTCAAGTTTAAAGCACGGTATTTTATCGTGCATTCTGACGTACAGAATAATTCCTAACTTTTCCGAATTTCAGAAAATCAGACTAACATCACCATCTAGTTTTTTACCTTGTGTCGAAACATTCGGCTCCGCCACCATGTGGAGATATGAATGAAATATGGGGTAAAAAATTTAGTATGAAGATGTGGCTGTGGAAAATGTTTGTAAATTTTGTAAAAGAAGTTTGCAAACATAAACACAGCCACATCGGAAAATTATTAAGTAGTTAATCGTTTCCGACAGTTCAATCTAAAAATATTATTAATAGTAATAGATTGAGTTGTTTCATTATTAAAAACATATATATGAATTTATCACAATCAAAAGCTGCAAAGTTGGCTTCTGGTGTTGTAGGAATTGCTATGGCGTTGAGCATTGTTGCTCCTAGCCTTGCAGGTGCTCAAACAGCCACAGACCTACAGTCTCAGATCAACAGCTTGCTTGCAACGATTTCATCATTGCAATCACAGCTTTCAGCAACAACAGGTGGTTCAGTTTCAACTGGCTACGTGTTTAACACAAATTTAACAGTAGGTGCTAAAGGTACAGATGTTATGAATCTACAAAAGGTTCTTAACATGAGTGCTGATACACAAGTAGCAACAGCTGGTAATGCTGGTTCTCCAGGAATGGAAACATCAACATTTGGTCCTGCTACAAAGGCTGCTGTAATGAAGTTCCAGACAAAGTATGGAATTTCACCAGTTGCTGGTTACGTAGGTGCTATCACTCGAGCTAAACTTAACTCGATGAACACAACTACAGTGCCTCCAGTAGTTACTCCAGGTAATCCACAAGGTGGATCACTTTCAGTTTCAGCTGGTTCACAACCTGCAAATTCTCTTGCACCACAAAGTGCATCACGAATTCCTTTCACAACAGTTGTCCTAACAGCAGGATCATCTGACGTGACAGTAAACTCTATAACAGTAGAGCGAGTAGGATTGGCACAGGATGCTGTATTCTCAGGAGTTGTTCTTTTGGACAACAACGGAATGCAGATCGGTATCGCAAAGACACTTAACTCAAACCACCAGGCAATGGTTGGCGAGGCTTTCGTTGTTAAGGCTGGTACTTCAAAGACAGTTACTATCGCTGGTAACATGGCATCTGATAACAGTCTGAAGGCTGGTCAGGTTGTTGGTCTAAACGTTGTTGCAGTTAACACTTCAGCATCAGTTTCAGGATC
>CAYQQL010000037.1:0-2148 GCA_964420095.1 uncultured Candidatus Saccharibacteria bacterium
TGAATTTATTTTTTTTTTTATCTGGGTAGTTTCTTGCTCCTAGAGGAGGAAGACTTGCCTAGACTTCTTTTATCTTACCAAGAACTTTTCTTGATTCCTGGGATCTTACCTTCGTTAGCCAACTCTCTGAAGCAGATTCTGCAAAGACCAAAGTCTCGCATGAATCCTCTTCCACGACCACATCGAAAACATCGGTTAGTAGCTTTTGTACTAAATTTTGGTTTCTTTGCTGCTCGTGCTTTTACAGATGTTTTTGCCATTGTGTTATAACTTCACAATCTGGCGCATTTCTTTGTCGCTCGCTCCGTTTGCTCCTGCAATGTACTCTGAGTACATTTTAGTCCCAAACTCACTCGCTTCTCGAACTGCATCCAGCTTGTGAAAGTTCTAAGGTAAACTAATTAAAAAAGCTTTTTCAAGCTGGGGTTATACTACCAATAAGGCAGAAAAAAGTCAACGAAAAAGCCGGGGGTTCCACGCAATGTGGAAACCCCGGCATCATGCTAGACGAGCTAACTAGTGGGCGGGACTGATGTTGATCACGAACCGTCCCACCTCTTCGTAAAGACTTACAAGGAATGCTCGAGACTTGGGCTCGGCTGATTCACGGAGTAGAAAGGTCCCGCTCTCCTTCTTTTCGTACTCCTCCCAAAGTCGAGTTGCCAAGCTCATAAGGCCTTCTCTACTGAGTAGCCCGAGCCAAAGGAACACGTCATTTGAAGGGGTGACGAACTGTGTAACTCTATCTGCCGCATGGATATCAGTGTACAGTCTGTACACCTTCGAACCACTCATCAGCGGAAATTCCTTGAGATCCCGCTCAAGAGCAGTTCCAGGATAAGCCATCTCAGTCAAAACAACCTGCTTCATCACACACCTCTTTTGCAGGACCCGCGAGTAACGTCACAAACTCGCATGCCTGCACAAAATGAACAAGTGACGTTAGTATTATTATACCACACTTTATATATAAAAGTCAAGCATATAAGAGTATTAGAAAAACCGCTCGGTTGAGCGGTTTTTCATAGTATTATTTCTTTGCGTCTGCTTTCTTAAATGGGAATCCTAAGTGGTTTAGGAAAGCTCTTGTTTCCTTTGGATTCTTTATGTTTGTTACTACTGTAACTGCAAGTCCAAACACATCCTTTAGTTCTTCATCTGAACATTCTGGGAAAATAGTATTTTCCTTTATTCCCATAGTGTAGTTACCCATCTCATCCATGTTTGTTCCCAAACCTCGGAAGTCCTTTGTTCGTGGAATAGCGATATTGATAAGCTTGTCTAGGAAGTCATACATTCTCGCACCTCTTAGAGTTATCTGCATACCAACGATGTCTCCCTGTCGTGTCTTAAATGAAGCGATAGAAATCTTTGCGCCCTTCTTTACTGGCTTCTGGCCTGTGATTTTTGAAAGTCTGTCTACGATAAGTTCTATTTTCTTTTTATCCTTTACAGATCCAACACCAGCAGAAACAACCAGCTTCTCTATCTTTGGAGCCTGCATCTTGTTCTTGTATCCGAACTCCCCCTTTAGAGCGTCGAAAGCTGTTGTTACTTTTGATTTTGTTGATTCCATGTTAGTTTAAGTTACTTTATCTTATTTAGCCTTCTTTACGTTTGAAGCGTTAATTGGCATAGTCTTGTCTACTATCTGTCCCTTTTCTCCTGCTTTTCGAGGCTTCTGGTGAACCTTTAGAACGTTAACTCCAGAAACAACTATTCTTCCCTCTTTTGGCATAGACTTAAGAACTGTACCAGTCTTTCCCTTGTCTTTTCCTGTTAGAACTATTACTTTGTCGTCTTTTTTTACGTGCATATATTTAAAATTAAACTACTTCAGGAGCTAGAGAAATAATCTTCTGGTATCCAACTTCACCGATCTCTCGAGGAATAGGTCCGAATACACGTCCAGCAACTGGCTCTTTCTTCTTATCATCCTTCATAACAATAACTACTGCGTTCTCATCGAATCGTAGATATGTTCCATCCTTTCTTCGGAAAGGAGCCTTTTGTCGAACAACGATACCGTAAACAACGTCCTTCTTCTTTGTTCCCTTTCGAGGCTCTGCCTTCTGAACTGAAAGTACAACCAATTCACCGATACTTGCGTATCTTTTCTTTGAGCTTCCAAGCACCTTGAAAATTCTT
>CAYQQL010000037.1:2158-4579 GCA_964420095.1 uncultured Candidatus Saccharibacteria bacterium
TTGATCTTGGTTGTATCATGGCTTTTAATGTTATTTATATTACTCGGAATTTCTTATCCTTTGAGATAGGAGCACACTCTTCGATAGTTACTTTGTCTCCAACTTTCTTTGTGTTTCCCTTGTCATCTGCTTTGAATCTCTTGTCGATAGAGATGTATTTATCATACTTTGGGTGTTTTACAAAGCGAGAAACTTCAACAACGATAGTGTCTTTCATCTTGTCAGAAACAACTGTTCCAACTAGTTGCTTTCGTCCCTTCTTTACTTCTTCTGTTTTTTTAATAGTCTTTGTCATGGTTTTTATTTAACTTCTGTAGGCTTGTTTAGCAAAGTCATTATTCTTGCTATGTCCTTTTTTAAAACACTTCCCTCTTTTACGTTTCTTGCGTTACTACCAGCAACTGAAAAACGAAATGCTCTTAGAGCTGTCTGCTTTTCCTTTAGCAGTGTATGTAATTCCTTTGGAGTTTTCTTTATAAAATCGTTCATGTTCGTTTTATTTATGTGCTGCTACTATCTTTGTTTTAAGAGGAAGCTTTGTTCCAGCCTTTCGAAGAGCTTCTCTTGCCTGCTCATCTGTAACTCCGTCTACTTCAAATATAACTCGTCCTGGCTTTACTGGAGCACAGTATCCAAAAAGATCTCCCTTTCCTTTTCCAAGCTTTACTTCAGCTGGTTTCTTTGTAAGAGGCATATCAGGGAAAACTCGGATCCAGATCTTTCCTGTCTTTCCAGCAGCTCTTGAAAGCGCCTTTCGAGCAGCTTCTAGTTGGTTAGACATAATTCGTGCACCATCTAAAGCCTTTAGACCATGAGAACCGAAAGCAACAGTTGTTCCGCGAGAAGCGACACCAACCTTGTTAGCGTTTTTTCTGAATGTGTGCCACTTTCTGTATTTAACTTTTTTTGGAAGTAACATGGTAGTAATTATTATTTATTGAAAATTTCACCCTTGTAGATCCAGACCTTTATTCCGATTCCTCCGTATGGAAGTCTAGCTTCATACTTACAAAAATCAACATCTGCTCGAAGAGTCTGTAGAGGGATTCGTCCTCTCTTTATTTTCTCCTGTCGTGCCATAGTTGCACCAGCTAGTCTTCCAGATAGTTCGATCTTTACTCCCTCTACATCTCTGTTAGCCATAACTTTCTCAACCATTTGCTTTGTAACTCTTCGGAAAGGAAGTCTCTTTTCTAGACCATCAGCAATCATCTGAGCAACAATAGTTGCGTTTGATTCTGGAGATTTTACTTCTTTGATATCAACCTTTACTTCACCTCCTGAAGATAGTTTGTTCTTTGATAGGAAAGAAACAATGTCGTTCTTTAGTTTTACTGCGCCATCTCCTGATCGGCCGATAATAACTCCTGGTCTAGATGTTTCGATGATGATTCTTAGAACCTTCTCACCTCTTTCCATTTCGATACCAGAAACATACATACCTCGCATTTTCTTTTCTAGGTATTCTCGCAAAAGAACATCACTCTTTAGAAAATCCTTGTACTTTCCTTTTACTCCAAACCATCGAGATTTCCAATCTCTTATGATTCCAAGTCTATGTGAATATGGGTGTACTGTATGTGTCATATTATTATTTTGTAGTTTTCTTAGCTGCTTTCTTAGCCTTTGGCTTTGCTTCTACCACCTCAGCCTTTGGAGCCTCCTTTGCAACCTTAACTTTCTTCTTTGACTCCGCCTCACCTAGCTCAACAAAAATAGCAGATGTTCTCTTTCGAATAGGATGAGCTGAACCTCGTGCAGCTGGTCGTCTTCGGTACATTATAGATCCACTATCAACTTTGATAGTTTTTATGATCAAATTTTCTGTAGGAATATCAAGAGCCTTTGCGTTAGCAAGAGCAGAAGCAATAAGAGTTTTGATAGGGCTAGATGCTTTCTTTGCAACAAAGTCTAGGTTTACTAGAGCCTCTGATACTTTCTTTCCTCGTACAGTGTTAGCCACCATTCGCATTTTTCGAGGAGCTTGTCGGAAGTTTGATAATGTTGCTTTTGCAGTTGCCATGATAGTTTATATTATTTTTTCTTAGCTGCGTCGCCAGTTGTTTTAGCTGCCTGTGCTGAAGCTATTTCACTTTCCTTCTTCTTCTGTTCTAGCTCCTTTTGCATCTTTCCTCCGTGTTTTATGAATTTCTTTGTAGGAGAAAACTCACCTAGTCTGTGTCCAACCATGTCTTCATTTACAGAAACTTCGATGTGAGTTTTTCCATTGTGTACACCAAAAATGAATCCGACCATTTCAGGTGAGATTACACATGCTCGTGACCAAGTTTTAATAACCCCAGTTTCACTAGATTTTTTACCCTCAATTTTCTTAAGGAGTCTTTCGTCAACGTATGGACCTTTTTTTGATGATCGTGTCATTTTAATTTGTATAACTTTCAACAGGTTGGATAAACGGGC
>CAYQQL010000037.1:4589-4789 GCA_964420095.1 uncultured Candidatus Saccharibacteria bacterium
AGTTTTGTGGTGAGCCGTACATTTAGTACGGTGAACCAGAAAACTTGATCGCAACAACGCATATGAGTCTGTTTTTCCAATCTGTCAAAACAAAAACCACATTGGTTAGTGGTACTGACTTACTTAATACCTCAAACTGTTGTGACGCCTATACTATACAAAACAACTAATAATGTCAACACTTTATAAACGACAAAGGG
>CAYQQL010000038.1:0-2396 GCA_964420095.1 uncultured Candidatus Saccharibacteria bacterium
ATTTTTGGTTCAAAAGCCACAGCTAGTTTGTGTGCAATTGCAGGATCCAAAACTCCATCTCCACCAACTGGAACAAAAAGAATATCAATTCCATCCAAACCCTCTTTTGCTTCCGCACTCAGCTTTTCATCTGAAAGCGCGCCAAGAAAACCAAGGTTGATACCCTCGAGAGCAACTGTATATATAGTGTTTATGTGCTCTTTGCCTCCATAAACAGAGTTTGATAGAAAACCTTTTATAAAAACACCCTGAACCTCGTACTCACCTGGGCCTTGTATAACAAAAGACTCTTTTTCTCCACGAGAAGTCTGCTCAACACCGTTGTGTTCAGGAGAGTTGAGAGAAACTAGAGTTATGTCGCTACCAAACTTTGTAGACTTTATTTTCGAATCCTTTGATATGGGATTTACAGCAATAGTTGTATCTCCGAATGAAACTTTAAAAAAATCTGCTCCGTGGTGTGTGATTATCATAATGCAGACAGTATAGCAGAAAAAATTTTTCCGTGAAATATTTAAGCAAAAGAAAAGGCTCGGCAGGGACAGCGCCGAGCGCTTCTCTACCGAACCGTTAGGCTGGCTATTCTTCGTCCCTGAAGAGCTTGTAGCGCCCGTACCGAAAGCCGTCGATCTGCTCCCGCGTGAGACCTCTACGTAAGAGCATTTCTCTGAAATCCGATTCACCACGCTCAAGAATGAGCTCAATCCTGGCAAGATCCTCGATCCTGACCGGTTTTTCACTCAGAGCCATTACAGCTGAAGTAACCAGCTGGGAATTCATGGCTGATTCTCTTCGTCTGGAGTACCCTGCTACCGCCAGCATCAAGACAAAGCTGACGATCAACACGAAGATCACAGGAAAACTTCTGCCCGACTTTTGTTCCGACAAAGACACCTCCCAATAAGTAAATTAACATAATAGAATCTATATTAAAAGCAAAAGAAAAGGCTCGGCAGGGACAGCGCCGAGCGCTTTCCTTACCGAGCCGACCGGCATGTTACCGGTGGTAGCAACTGATGAGCGCGATACCGAGTACCATGCTCGCACTGACGGCGACCGTCCAGAACACGCGCTCTGGTTGGCCGTGTGCGCGCCGGACTGCCGCCTCCAAATTCATGAGAAACTGTCTCATGTTTCGTGCCTCCTTACCTATATTATACACCTTTATGGATATTTGTCAAGTAGATAAAACCCTATATTTCTGTATACTTACTCTCGTATATTAATAGCCGCAATAGGACTTAACCTCGACCCATCCGGACACTGTAGTTAGGGATCGAAAAGCCTAAAGCACATATACTAAAATGGCGAAAGCAAAAATTGAGGAGGAAGTAATGGAGGAAGCTGAAGTTAGTAAAAAAACTACAGCTATGGACAAAGTCCTAGACGCATCAGCAAATCCACCGTCTATCGACGACGTAGTAGAAGGTAAAGTTATAGGTATCGAAAAGTCAGCAGTTTATATCGACATACCACCATTTGGAACTGGTATTATTTATGGACGAGAATACATAAACGCTAGAGATATCATAAAGAAAATCAACGTTGGAGACAGCGTTGCTGGTAAAGTTATAAGTATTTCTAACAAAGACGGTTACATCGAGATCTCTCTAAAGGAAGCTCGACAGGCACTTATCTGGTCAGAGGCAGAGGATGCTATCCGAGACAAGAAAATCTTTGAACTTCCTGTACAGGAGGCAAACAAAGGAGGTCTTATCCTTTCATGGCAAGGTATTTCTGGATTCCTTCCAGCTTCACAGCTTAAAACAGAACACTATCCACGAGTTTCAGACGGAGACAAGGATAGGATTCTAGAAGAGTTGAAGAAACTAGTTGGTCAGAAAATATCAGTTGCTATCATTGGTGCTTCTCCAAAAGAAGGTAAGCTTATCTTCTCTGAGAAAAACCCTGAGCAGAAGAACAAGGATTATATCATCGGTAAATACCAGCTAAACGACGAGGTAATGGGTGAAGTTACAGGAATGGTAGACTTTGGTGTGTTCGTAAAGCTTGAGGAAGGTCTAGAAGGTCTAGTGCATATTTCAGAAATCGACTGGGCGCTAGTTGAAAATCCAAAACTTCTATTCCATATTGGAGAGAAAATCAAAGTAAAGATTATTGAAATCAAGGACGGAAAGATATCTCTATCTATCAAGGCTCTTAAGGAAAACCCTTGGAAAGAAGCTGAGAAGAAATACAAGAAAGACGATGTTGTTGAGGGAGTTGTTATCAAATTCAACAAACACGGAGCTCTTGCATCTATCGAGGAAGGTATCGCTGGACTAGTTCACATTTCAGAGTTCGGTTCAGATGAGAAACTACACAGTTCTCTAGAACTAGGAAAGAACTACAAGTTCAAGATAACTATGTTCGACGCAAAGGAGCAGAAGATGACA
>CAYQQL010000038.1:2496-4757 GCA_964420095.1 uncultured Candidatus Saccharibacteria bacterium
AGTCCCCTGTGTCCACCCGATGATTTATTGAAAGAAATTTTGTTAGTTCCAAATGGTAAATCAAGATCGTCATATATAACCATTAGTTTTTCTGCAGATTTTACTGAAGTGATCAGAGGTTTTACAGACTTACCAGAGTTATTCATAAAAGTTTCTGGTAAAACCAGAGTTACAGGAGTTTTCCCTACTTTTACTTTTGCTACAGTTGCGTTTAGTTTTTTATCTGTTTTCCATTCTGCATCCAGAGATTTTCCAAACCATTCAACCAACATTCTGCCTGTGTTGTGCCGTGTTTCTTTGTATTCTTCTCCTGGATTTCCTAGTCCTACAAATATGTATGCCATTCCTTAATATTACCACAACAAACAATATCGTCGACTCGTAATTGTGAAATTTATTGAAATTTGTAGGAAAGCTAAATTGGCTGTATAATACCACCAATGAACGAAGAAAAAGCCCCTATTTTGGCCAATAATAACGATAATTCATCTAGCTGGCTAAGCAAGGAAAACCTAAAATCAGTTGGTAAAGAAATCCTGATTTTTACCCTAATCGCTTTTGGTGTTGTGCTACCTTTTAGAATATATATCGCGGAACCATACCTTGTAGACGGACGGTCAATGGACCCTACTTTTGCGACTGGTGACTACCTTATCGTAGACAAACTTTCATACAGAATCGGCACCCCAAAAAGAAACACTGTGATTGTTTTTAAATATCCTTACGACAATTCTCCAAAAAGTCGTATCGAAAAATTTTTTCATTTAAAAAATAGTATAAAAAAGAGCTTTATAAAAAGAGTTATCGGTCTTCCAGGTGAAACTGTAATAGTAAATGACAATACTGTGAAAATAATAAACAAAGAAAATCCTGAAGGATTCATAATAGACCAGTCATATGTTGTCCATAATTTGGTTGGGAGCTCTACAACTATGACACTCAAAGATGATGAATATTTTGTTATGGGAGACAACAGGTTAGAGAGTTACGACTCTCGTTTCTGGGGACCTTTGAACAAAAAGTTCATTCTTGGTGAACCAATACTCCAGCTTCTCCCTATCAAAGCGATAAGCATTTTACCAGGCAAAGATACCAAATAATATGGCAAAGAAAAATACAGAAACAGAAAATTCTCACTTAGAAATAATCTGCGACAAAGTCGGGGAAGTGGCTATTAACTATGGTTTTAATGTCATAAAAGCTCCGAACATAACCAACGACGACCTTAGTAAATCAAAACAATTCAAAGAGTTTGACCATTTTGGCGATATCGAAGAAAAAGTTGCTCTGACAAGATGGTACATGGACAAAAGAATGGATCTAGAGGCTCAACCTCTTGCTATTCATTACCGAAAACCACTATCTGGTGGAGGTTCAAAGAAAAAACCAAATGTAGAGGCTTACGGTTTTGAAATTATGGGCAGTAACAGGTCAACAAGTGAAGCTTTGATTATCAAATGTGTGATTGCTGTGCTAGAAGAACTTGGTTACAAAGATCTTTTTGTTGATATAAACAGTATTGGTGACAAAGAATCAGTTTCAAAGTTCGAACGAGAAATAAATACATATTTCAGAAAACACGCACACGAACTTTCTGCAAAAGTAAAATTAGACTTTAAGAAAAATCACTACGAAGTTTTGAAAGCTAATGCAGAAGAAACAAGAGAATTTTTGAAAAATGCACCCCAAACTGTGGGTTCCCTTTCTGATTTGGCACGAACACACTTCAAAGAAGTTCTAGAAAGTGTAGAAGCTTTTGACGTAGCATACAAAATAAAACCAAATCTACTTTCTAACAAACTTTATGCTTCATACACAGTGTTTGAAATACGAGCAATATCTGACAAAAAGGACGAAGACGGCGAGCTACTTGCGTATGGATACAGATACAACCATTTAGCCAAAAAGCTTGGAGGAAAGAAGGAAGTTCCATCTATCGGCGCAACAATACTAGCAAAGAAAAACCATTCACTTGCTAAAAAAGTCATAATAAAAAATATTAAAAAACCAAAGTTCTATCTAGTTCAACTTGGAAATACTGCAAAATTAAAAGCCCTGAACGTTGTGGAACTTCTCCGAAAAAATAAAATCCCTGTTTACCATTCGATAACAAAAGACAAGATAACTGGCCAACTAAACGGAGCAGAATATATGAAGTCCTCTCACGTTCTAATAATGGGACAAAAGGAAGCTATAGAAAACAGTATGGTAGTTAGAAACATCCTAAACCGAGAACAAGAAACTGTGCCTTTGGATAAACT
>CAYQQL010000039.1:0-3990 GCA_964420095.1 uncultured Candidatus Saccharibacteria bacterium
GTACATACCGTTTTCCCACCATCTGTCGGACCACCAAACAGGCAAGAGCATGTAGATGAGGAGCCAGATCCCGACGATGCCGGAACCAACTCGCACACCCTCATGTCCCCAGAGGTTGAAGCGTCTCTGTGCCATGATCAGGGTAACCACCAGAACAGCGATCACCATAGTCCAGCCAACGATCTGAACGAAGTGCCAGATGGCGGCCATTACTTCTTTCTACCTTTCCGCGGCCCGTTGTTCCCGCCGCTGTTGTTGCCACCTGTGTTGACCATGGCTCCAGCACCCCAGGCTACAAGCCCGGATTCCTTGATTCGGTCAGCGACGCCGATTTCTCGGACAGTCTTGACCAATTCATCCTGACTCGCATCTGGGAACTGCTCCTTGAGCGCTTTCGCGGCTTCGGTCACGTCGGCGATTTCACCTTGTGCCCTGAGCTTGGCCACACCGAGTTCGATCTCGGCCTGAGCCTTCGCTCGAAGAAGTTTCGCTTCCTCTTCGCTCGCAGCGTTGTAGTCGTATACGAAGAGGATGTAAACCTCCTGTCCAGCCATGATCTCGATTGAGGGTTTTGCATTCCCCATGATCTTCTGGCAGAACGGGTCGGTCGGTTTCTCCGTGTCAATCTGCATGAAGTCTTCGAATGTCACGGTCTTGCACTGACTGTGAACCGATGCCTTGATCTGACCATTCATGGGCTCGTAGAACTGTCCGTCTCGGTCGTAGACCGTAATGCCGTAGTCGATGGTCCGCGATTGGTACTGGATCAAGAGGTTGCCTTTGAAGCCACACTTGAACTCAACACCAGAACAGTATACCCAGTGTGGCTTGTCGAACAGGACATAGTCCGAAGTCTTCGGTGCCCCATCTCGCACCATCCACTCTGCTGAGGGTGTTTTATCGGTGTACTCGGGGTTGATCCGTTCGTGGACGAACGAAACCTTGTGAGTCTTGTTCGGCCACCCCTTGTAGAAGATCCCATACTTACGCATGAGCTTCTGAATAAGGTTCCAGTTTGAGTAGTGTCCAGGGACTACTTTCAGTCCCTGGACAATCCAGTCACCGGGAACATTGAGAAGCAACTTGCTAGGGTTGCCCTCATTGTTGTCGATCATCACGCCCTGGTTCCTTCCGACCGTTCGGAAGAGGATGCCGTCTGACTGCGCGTCCATCCAGATGAGGAGCACAATCAGCACGGCAGGTGCCATGATGAAGAGCGCCAGTTGGAGGATGATCCACCAACTCCACCACAGGGCGACAGCCCCGAGGATGGTAGAGATTGTGATTGCGGTGGCTTTTGCCATGACTATCCACTATCCTTTCTTTTTCTGCAGGTTTTCAAAGAACTGACACTTCCAAGTTGGCAGAATGCCAGCCCTTTGTGTTTGATAGTATTCTATCACAAAATAATACAAAAGTCAAGTTTTTTATACAACAAAATATGGCTAAAAGCAAGGCTATTTTGGGGATTTTTCTAGGCTTTTTTCTGGTATTAAATTTTTCTGGGCTGTATAATCTAAATATGAATTCTCGTACTCAAATCATAGCGACTATCGGTAAGGCTTCAGAAGACGTTGAAATACTAAAAAATATGGCACTTTCTGGTATGGACATAGCCAGACTTAACTTTTCTTGGGGAAATTTTGAAGAAAAAAAGAGGGTGATTGGTTCTATAAAAAAAGTCGAAGCCGATATAAATAAAAAAATATATATTCTCGCTGACTTACCAGGTCCTCGTGTGCAAGATGGCAAAACTCATACTTATGACAAAAATATAGAGTCATCCTTTACAGATGAAGACAGGGAGATTGTAAAATTCGGAATAGAAAACAAGGTTGATTTTTTTGCACTTTCTTTTGTTGGAAATGAAGCTGATGTTTTAGCTTGCAGAGATTTTATAAAATCAAACAATGGTTTCCAGAAGGTTATTTCAAAAATTGAAAGAAAAATTGCCGTAGAAAATGTGGATGAAATTATTCGTGCATCGGATGCTGTTATGGTTGCAAGAGGTGATTTGGGAAATGAAATTGCAATCGAGGAGATACCTTTTGTTCAGTCAGAAATAATAAAAAAGTGTGAGATAGCAAACAAACCAGTTATCGTGGCGACACAGATGATGCTTTCGATGGTAGATAATTTAACTCCGACACGGGCAGAGGTTACAGATATTTCGAATGCTGTGACAGAAGGAGCAGATGTCGTGATGCTTTCAGAGGAAACAGCTATGGGTAAAAATCCAGTTGAAGCAGTAAAAGAAATGGAAAAAATAGTTTCTGCATCCGAGGCGCATCTCGCTGACAAAACAAGTATTCATCCAATTAACAACTTGTATACAGAGGTTAAAAAGGGAAAGCTTGTTATTATTCGTCATCAAGAATCAGAATGGAACAAGCTTGGTCAGTGGACAGGAAGTCGCGACGTGCATCTAACTCCATATGGTTTTGAGGAGTCAAAAGAAATGGGAGAGTTAATAAAAGATATTTGTTTTGATCAAGCTTTTGCTTCTATGCAGGTTAGGTCAATAGAAACTCTTTCTTCTATTTTGAGTGTTTGTTTTGCAGATGGTGTTTTACCGACAGAACATGTTTCTGCTTTGAACGAGAGAGACTACGGTGACTATACTGGTAAAAATAAGTTTGAAATGGAAAATTTGATGGGAGAGGAACAATTTGAAGATTTGAGAAGAGGTTTTGACTACCCTGTGCCAAATGGGGAAAGTCTTAAAAAAGTTTATGAGCGTGCCGTCCCATTTTACCTAGAAAAAGTGGTTCCCTTAGTGAATAGGGGTAAAAATGTTTTGATAGTGTCACATGGAAACACTATAAGGTCACTTATGAAATATATCGAAAATATATCTGATGAAGATATCGCAACCACAGAAATGCTTTTTGATAATATTTTGATATATGATTTGGATATCGATGGTCACATGGTTAAAAAAGAAATAAGATCATTAAATAAATAAAATGAATAAAAAAATTTACATAACAAGAAATATTCCGGAAGTTGGACTAAAAATTTTAAGAGACAAAGGTTTTGATTTGGAAATTTATGGAGAGGAACATGCCCCAGCGCATGATGAACTTTTGGAAATTTTGAAGAAAGCAGAATATGATTGAGTTATAACACTTTTGACTGACAAAGTTGATTCTAGTTTTTTTGACGCAGTGCCTACGGCAAAAATAGTGGCAAACTATGCTACTGGTTTTAATAATATTGACGTTGAGGAATCAAAAAAAAGAGGTGTGGTTGTCACAAATACACCAGGAGTTTCTGCTTTGGCTGTGGCAGAGCACACAGTAGCTTTGATGCTTGCTCTTACAACAAGACTAGTTGAGGGTGATCTTTTTATGCGAGAGGGTAAGTTTAAAGGTTGGACACCATACAACTTTGTTGGAACTGACTTGGGTGGGAAAACAGTCGGTCTAGTGGGTGTTGGAAATATTGGTGCAAAAGTAGCACATATTCTAAAAGGTTTTGGTGTAAATATAATCTATAACGATATAGCAAAAAACGAAAAAATAGAAAGCGATTGTGGAGCAGTCTTCCATCCGGATGTAAACGAGTTAATAAAAGTTGCAGATATTGTGAGTATTCATGTTCCGCTTATGGATTCTACAAGGCATTTGATAAATGAAAGTCATTTGAAAATGATGAAACCAACTGCATTTTTGATAAACACATCACGCGGACCTGTTGTAGATGAAGTTGCTTTGGTTTCAGCACTCCAAAATAAAGTCATAGCTGGAGCGGGTCTTGATGTTTTTGAATTTGAACCAAATCTAACAGAAGGTTTAAAGGATTTAGATAATGTAGTTCTAACTCCACATATTGCATCTGCTAGGGAAAGTGCAAGAAACGACATGGCAGTACTCGCTGCACAGAGTATTGTAGACTTTTTTGACGGCAATGAGGTGAAAAATAAAGTATCATAGTAATATGAAAATAAGAAATTTTCTTGGTCAGCAGGTTTTTCAATCATGGAAGAGT
>CAYQQL010000039.1:4000-4390 GCA_964420095.1 uncultured Candidatus Saccharibacteria bacterium
AAATTTTGGGAAAAATTTTGCTTTCAGTCCAAAGTTTTATTATGAACCAAAGTCCGAAAGTGAAGTTGTAGATATACTAAATAAGCATAGAGATGGCAAAATAAGATGTATCGGTTCTGGCCATGCTTGGAACAAAGGTATTGTTTCTGAAGATGTCTTTTTGGATATAAAGAAATTAAATTCAATAAAAATGGATGGGGACGTGGTCGAAGTTGGTGGTGGATGCAAGTTGAAAGATCTAATTCCCTTTTTAACAGATAAAGGTTTTATGCTTCCAGCAATGGGTGGAATAATGGAGCAGTCTGTCGCTGGGGTGGCGTCCACTGGAACTCATGGTACTGGAAACTCTAGTTTTTCTCATTTTATTCAGTCTATGAAAGTAGCTGGTTA
>CAYQQL010000040.1:0-4276 GCA_964420095.1 uncultured Candidatus Saccharibacteria bacterium
ACCGGTGGTGACCTCTCTGAGGTCACCACCGGTCTTTCTTTTATATAAATAGAGAAATCTGATAAATATGTTACTATCTTATTGGAGGTTTCGATGAAAAAGTGGATGAAACCACTTTTCACCTGTGTGATGATAGCCCCACACATAGGCTGTGTACTTCTCCCCCTGCTCTCAGTGAGTGTAGCAACTGGAACACTCACCACAGCACACCAGCTGTCCATTTGGACGCTACCCATCCTCTGGCCAACTGTCATACTCAGCTACGTCCTACACTGGAAAAGTTGCAGAACGTGGCTCTGTTGGAACGTGGCGCTACTCGTGCTCAGCACCGTAGTAGTTAGCTACACAACTTGGACTTTTTTCAAAGGAGGACCAGAAGAACACCATCACACCATGCACATGCACTAATCAGACCCACCCCAACAGGGGTGGGTCGAACACTTTATACAATCGAAGCTTTATAATTTCCTTTTCCTATAGAACCAATTTTTTTAATTACCACATTGATATCCAGATTTTCATCATGAACCAAATTTGCAATTTTTGTTTGGATATCAAAAACAAAAGACTTCAATCCTTGAATATCTTTTGTGTATTTTTCAATAGAAGCTTTACATCCTTCACAACAAGCATTTTCAATTTTAAGTTTGGTGTTCATAAATTATATATTTACTATGTTTGAACTCTAGTATAGCATATTGAACGGAGCCACATTCTAACTACGTGGCTGAGGAGGAAGACTTGGCAGACGAAGTACCAGCAAAAGAATCCGTATTTGGAGGATGTGGCTGCGGATCACCGCAATGCTACCGACTTCCGAACGGGAATCTCGAACTGAGCTATCCTGATTCCCCAGAAAATGGCAGAATCGAGCTCACGGAACGCCAGCTCGAAAATCTCATGGAAATGATTCATGAGGCGCTGGACAGCGGCATTCTCAAGGGTCACCACTAAACACTCGGCGCGCGCAACTGCCCCGCTTGCCATTTGGCAAGCGGAGGTAGTTTTTTTAAATTAAAATTAGAACCATATACATCGCCATTGCCACCATGATTCCGTTTTCTAAAATAGTAAAACGGGTAATAGGTATGTTGAAATATGCACCAAGGCAAGCACACTGAACCATTTCCCCACTTTTCAAAACGTTTATTACACCAACTGTATTTACTCCAAGAATCAAAGCTGTGACTATATTCCAAATTAGAAAATTACCAATACCAAATATATAAACAACACCAAGGAAAACTTCTAGAGCGGGATAAATATAAGAATATAAATGTAACTTGCTAGCCAAAGGGTCATAATTTTGGAAACTTTTTGAATATTTTTTCCAATTTGTCACCTTCATACCACCAAACAGCAAGAAAAATGCCCCCATAAAATCTGTCATTGAACTATGCAAATGAAAGCCATACAAATAACCCCTAGTTCCTGTAAAAATTAGAACAAGACTGAAAGCTAAAATAAGTGGAAGATATTTTTTAAACCAAGCAGAAAAAACTTTTCCAAAACTAGGAGATTCTGTCGTTAGTTCATAACCAGCAGAAACAACAACGGAATTTACTGTTTCAAAACCAATTTCTCTGTCGGTATCGATAATGGCTTTTGATGATACCAAACTTACTTTGACAGACTTTACTCCAGGTATTTCTGAAATAAATTTTGTAGCTCTTTTGACGCATCCATTACAATGCATCCCGTTTATGTAATAAGTTTCCATATTTAGATTATATCATCAAATAAAAGCAATATGGCGGCTGAGCACGAAGCCCAGCCGCCAGAAGGTTAGTACGAACGCGGATACGAATACGGATCTCGGTAGAGACCGTCATCCACTTCGTCAGGGGTCGTCCCGGGCGGAGTGTAGAGATCACGATCGAAGTGGTAGCTGAAGATCTTCTCACTGGGTCCAGCCGGTGCAGGCAAAGCCGCCTTCTTCTTTTCATCGGCGAAATCATCGCGAACCCCACGCACTCGATGAATCTTCCGCGCACACCGTTCGAACGGTGAGAACACCTTGTCGCTTTGATCCTGACGAATCTTAGCAACGCGAGCACTCAGCGATTCCGACATAATCCCTCCTAGGAATTGATACTAGCAAATATTTAAATATTTGAAAAACTAACTTATTTTATCCCACATAGCGCTTTTAGTGCCACCAAATCAGTGTTTGTTAGTTTTTCGTTGATACCATTGTTCAACCTATACATTATCGCCTTTGAATCTTCGTTATGATCTAGTCCCAAAGCGTGACCAAGCTCGTGCGCCAACACACGCACAAGTTTTGTTCTGTTTTCAAATTGATAAATATCTATTTGTTCTCCATTTTTATCTATCTTATATAATCCTTCATTAAATTCCCCTCCAAGATTGTCCCCTATTTTATTGAAATTTTTTACATTAATATTCAAAGTCGTTGCGAGCTGGTTCAAAGCAGAAACGAGCGAGTTTATTTGGTCCACATATGTATTCAGTCTGTTTTGGTCAGAAACTATTCCAGAACTTTCACTTTGCAAATAGTTTTTTTCTGCGTTCAGTCGGTCAACAGTTGCTTTGTCACCACCACCTCGCCTGTTTATCTTTGCTACTTCGGCCTCATACGCACTTTTCCTTGCATCAAATGCAGAGACTCTATTGTTAAAAGCTATTTTTTGTTGGTTGTATGTCACAATAACAGAATCGTATTTTGCTTTTACTTCATCATATGATGCACGATCACTTTTCAAAGAAATTCCCATCGACTGAAGTTTTGACGTTGTTTCCTGTCGTGTATCGTATATCAAATTTACTTTCAAATTACCGCCTGTAGAGTAGTCAAACAAATTTTTGCCTATTGGTTTTTCCCAAATAGCTTCAGCATCTTTGAGCGCAGAAAGAAAGTCTGTCTTAGAAACACCAAAACGGGTATCGAACTCTCCTAGACTATAGGAAATAGGTGACTTACAAGGTAGATATGTCCTTTTTAAATAACTCCAATAATTTTCTAGAGTAGTGTGAAAATAAAATATGAAAAAAGCCAGTACCGCAAGACTTATTATATTTTTTGAGGTGTTAGACATTAAAAACTTTTACAATATTTTTACAACTATAATTAATATTTCAGTCAAATTAAAATCTAAATTGCATCTCCACCATCATTATTATCAATAGCAACTAAATACCAGTTATTATTGTATTCTTGATAAACTAATATTAATGATCTCCAATCATACCCCTCATTCGTAGGACCCTCAGGACCTTCACGCATAGGACCAGACCCAGGATAGAAATACTCTACACCAATACTTTTTGGAAATACTTGAGGAATATTACCCCAACCTGCACCCCAAGCATGATAAATTACTTTGTTATAGTAAACATCTTTTACATTTAAATAATCGTGATCATACAAAGTATATTTAAAGTACGGTTGCGGAGTTGCACTAACTCCCCAACCCCAATGATATTCTGTATTATCAGATGCTAAATTTCTAATTTTATCAGCGGTAAAGATCACATTATCATCATCATAAAGAAAAGATTGTCGGGAGAATCTAACACCTTTTTGGGGATGGACATATGTTGAAAGTTTATTGAAATCGTTATCCTTTATTGCTTGTAAAACCTCCTTAGAGCGAGCCTCTATTATTGCTTTTGCCTCAGATTCGCTATATACGAGCAGACGTTCTTTAAAATATGCTGTACATAGTTGTCTCGAATCGTCGCCCTTTTCGCAAAGGGATTCGTCATTCTTAAATACTGCAACATGGTAATAACAACTTGTTGTTTCATCACTCGGTGGCAATTGTTCACATTCTGCTACAGTTGTAGCGTTTGTAGCAATAGTTTGCCACTTCTTTCGTGTCTCCTCATCAACACCTGGATCATAGATTATTACACAGCCATATTGTTTTCTTAATTGTTGCTCTAATTCTTTTTCTTTAGAATAATCAAGTGGTCTTGAATCAGCATCTCTTGTAGATAAAGATGCACAATTAGTATTTGGGCCTTCTTTAATAGTTAATTTTCCACCCGCCTTTGATTTAACAACGATAACATCTTGCGTGTCAACTTTTTTATCAATATTATTTATCTCAGAATTATTAATTGCATCTTCTTTATAAAAATATGATTTTCCACCTATAAATATTCCTATCGAGATTATAAAAATTAATATCAATACCGTAAAAACAGTTAATTTTTTCATATTTGTTAATTATAACAAGTCCTAGAAAAAATAATACTTTTTCAGTTTCAATTCAGATTTCAAATCTTGGCGGAGACGGCGAGATTCGAA
>CAYQQL010000041.1:0-4256 GCA_964420095.1 uncultured Candidatus Saccharibacteria bacterium
TTTTTGTTATTTCTTAGTCTCTTTGAAAGTTACTCGCTTTCTAAGCTTCTTACTGTACTTCTTAAGCTCTATTTTTCGCTCAACTTTTCGCTTATTTTTAGAAGTCCAATACACCTCCCCTGACTCCTTATTTCTTAATGGTATTAATCTGTCTTGTGACATAGTGTGTATAAATTACCAGAAAACCCTAAAAAAGGCAACTGCCTTGATTAAATGAGGATTTTTGTTATTCTTAGTTTGTTACCGAATACAAACATGCGTCGGTGGTGGAGTGGTCTATCACAACAGACTGTAAATCTGTCGCCCTTGGGCTTCGTAGGTTCGAATCCTACCCGGCGCACAATAAAATCCCCTTACGGGGATTTTATATTATGCCAGTGTGCTTTCATTCAGAAAACTGTCGGAGACAAAGGATCCGTTTCTTCCCTTTTTAACGTTAAATGTGAACTCACTTCCCTTCATATCTACATTTATCGTTCCACCCTTTGAAATACCCTTACTAACCATAAGAGACGCTACTGGAGTCAAAATCTTTGACTGGATGAGCCTTTTTAGAGGTCGTGCACCATACTGTGGGTTGTAACCTTCTTTTGATAAATGCTCCATTACTGAGTTTGATAATACAAGTTTTATCTCCTTTTGTTCCAGTCTTTCTACAACAATATCAACTTGTATTTTAACGATCTTTGCTATTGCTTCTTTGCTCAAAATATCGAATACAACAATATCGTCTAGTCTGTTCAAAAACTCTGGTCGGAAATGGTCTTTTAAAGCATCTAGAACTTTTGACTTTGCTTCATCATAGTTTGATTTCTCTGTTCTTTCAGATGCAAAACCAATTTTCTCCATCTTGTCGATGTAACGTGCACCAATGTTTGAAGTAAGGATTATGACAGTGTTTCTGAAGTTAACGACTCTACCTTTACTATCAGTAAGTCTTCCGTTATCCAAAACCTGTAGAAGAATATTGAAAACTTCTGGATGTGCCTTTTCTATTTCATCAAACAAAATAACTGAATAAGGTCTGTGTCGAATTGTTTCTGTTAGGTTTCCTCCCTCTTCGTGACCGACATATCCTGGAGGTGCGCCGATTATTTTTGAAACACTATGTTTCTCCATAAATTCTGACATATCCACTCGTATCAAAGCTTTGTCGTCGTCGAACATAAACTCTGCAAGAGCTTTTGTAAGTTCTGTTTTACCAACTCCAGTAGGTCCAAGGAAAAGGAAAGAGCCAATAGGTCTATTTGGATCAGCAATCCCCGCGCGACTTCGTTTTATTGTGTCAGATATTTTCTGTACGGCTTCATCCTGACCAACAATTTTATTCTTCAAAACATCTTCCATTCGTCCTAGTTTCTCTGCTTCTTCTTCCAACATTCGAGTAACAGGAATGCCAGTCCACTTTGAAACAATCATAGCTATATCGTTTTCTGTAATTTCTTCTTTCAAAATTCTTCGTGAGCTCTGAAGCTTCTTTAGTCTCTTTGATTTTGTATCAAGATCTTTTTCCAAAGCTGGGATTTTTCCGTATCGTATTTCTGCTGCTCGAGAAAGATCTGCGCGGGCTTCTGCTGTTTCAGCTTCTCTTCGCAACTCTTCTAGTTGTTTTTTGATAGCCTTGATATCAGAAACAGTTTCCTTCTCATTGTTCCACTTTAGTTCGATTTCAGAAATTTCTTCCTTCAAATCTGCAATTTCTTTTTCTATTTGTTTGAATCTAGCTTTTGACTTTGGATCTGTTTCTTTTTTTAGAGCCTCGTATTCTATTTGAAGTTTTACTATTTTTGAGTGGGCAGTCTGAAGAACAGGAGGTTTGTTTTCCATTGCGATTTTCAAATATGATGCTGACTCGTCGATAAGGTCGACAGCTTTGTCTGGAAGAAAACGGTCAGTAATATAACGTGAACTCAAGTTTACAGCAGAAACTATCGCTTCATCTGTAATATGAACACCGTGGTACAACTCGTATTTCTCTTTTAATCCTCGCAAAATAGTTATTGCGTCATCAATACTTGGTTCATTAACAAACACTGGCTGGAATCGTCGTGTAAGCGCTGGATCTTTTTCAATATGTTTCTGGTATTCCTTTAGAGTTGTTGCTCCAATAGCTCGAAGTTCACCACGCGCAAGCGCTGGCTTTAGCATGTTTGAAGCATCGAGTGAGCCTTCTGCAGAACCCGCGCCAACAATAGTATGAATCTCATCAACAAAAAGAATTATCTTTCCGTCTGACTTTTCTATTTCCTTCAAAATATTTTTTAGTCTTTCTTCAAATTCTCCTCTGTATTTTGTACCGGCTATCAAAAGTCCGAGGTCCAAAGAAACTAGTTCCTTGTCACGAAGTGACTCTGGAACTTCACCCATAGACATTCGTATCGCAAGACCTTCGACTATTGCTGTTTTTCCAACACCAGCCTCACCAATTAATATTGGATTGTTTTTTGTTCTTCGAGAAAGTATCTGGACTATTCTTCCTATTTCATCATCACGACCAATTACGGGGTCGAGTTTGTTTAACTGAGCAAGTTTTGTCAGACTTCTTGTGTACTTTGAAAGAGCCTTAAACTTTTTTGGTGTATCAGTTTCGACTGTCTTTGTTTTTCTGATATCTTCTATAACTTTAAGAACTGTATCTTTGTCGATTTTAAATTTCTTTAGCAAATCTTTTGCAACACTCGGTACGTCTGTGAGTGCAAGAAACAGATGTTCTGTTGAAACGAACTCATCATTCAAACCAGCAGTTTGCTTTCCAGAGTTCTCTATTGTTTGTGCAAGTTCTGGAGTTAGATATATTTGATATGAAGCAGAAAGAGTCTGTCCTGGATCATTACCCTCAAGACCTTCTAAAAGTGAGTCTGTAAGCAGAATTGTATCTACTTCTAATTTTTCCAAAATAGAAGTAACAACACTTTCTTCTTGCAGAATAAGTGCAGTTAAAAGATGCAAAGGGTTTACATGGTTCTGTCCACGTTCAATAGCAAGCTCGTGAGCCTTTCGTATTGCTTCTTTTGCTTTTGTTGTAAAGTTTTGAAATGGTTGCATTTGTTTTAGTAGAAACTAGTCCAAACTCTAATTTAGCTATATTTATAGCCAAATTTTTGACTATCAGTTCCCATATTATAATGTATTTTTAGTACAAGTCAAATAGTGATTTTATTACTTTTATTGAGATTTTGAAGAGTCATTTAGGAGTGTAATTTCTTTTTTCAAGATAGAAACTGGGACAAAAACTTTCGATGAATCTGGGGACAGCTTTACTCCGATCAAGTCACCAGAAAGATTGAAGGCTGGGCTACCATCTAGCAAATCTCTTGTAGATAAGTCTGTATTGATTCCAGAAAGATATTTTGTTGTTGTAGTTCCGACTGTGGTCTCTTTCATATCCAGAGATATTGCTCTACCCACAGCAACTGCGTTTGAATCATCTCCGCCAATACCGATAATTGTCTGTCCGAGCTTTGGATCTGAATCACTCAATGTTACAGGAGAAAATGGATATGATGTTTTATCTGTAACCTTTTCTCCTTGATTTGCCTTGAACAATATAAAGTTAGTTTGTTTGTCTAAACCAACAACAACCAAAGGGAACTCTTTGCTATCACTCATTGTTACAGTGTACAAATCCCCTGCTATTATTGTTTTTCTGTCTGTCGCAATAAGACCATCTTTTGAAACAACAAGGCCCATGCCGTACAAACCAACTTCACCTGTTATGCCGTCCTTCTGTTTTATTCTTACAATACTTTTTATATTCTTGTTTATTGAATCTACAATCAAGTCTTCTTCTTTCACTACAACAGTAGTGACTTCTTTCTGACTTGGGGTCGAAATACTTGCTGGAGTAACAGTTTCTATTGTTTTTTCGACTATCCGGTTGATATTCCTTGTAACTTCAATAGGAGCTTGCTGTAAAAGCGAAGTCGTCATAATACCAGTCGCGATAGATGTCACAAAACTGATTAATAATGTAAGTAAAACGATTTGATTTTTATTTAGTTCCTCCATATTTCATAATTCTAACACAATAAATTTTTAATTTGTACAAAACTATTTAATAACTTTTTTTAGAGCCTTTAACAAAAAATCCATGTCAGAAATTTTTGTGCCCCTTCCCATAGTAAACCTCAGACTCGACATTCCACATTCTTCCCTACCTATATTAGATATAACGTATGAAGACGAATCTTCTTTCAAAGTTCGACAAGAAGATGAATAGGAAGCGCTGACTCCAATAACATCCAGAGCAATAACTG
>CAYQQL010000042.1:0-4150 GCA_964420095.1 uncultured Candidatus Saccharibacteria bacterium
TATAATGGCCATCTGATTATCAATAGCCATTAAACGAATGTACACAAAAGAAAATTTAAAAGCTTCTATTACTCACGAAATAAACGTTATTAAGCATTTATTTTCAAAGATACCAGAAGGTCAGATGGGATATAAGCCAACAGAAAAGCAGAGAACAATGCTTGAGCTTTTGAAATATTTATGTGCTCTTACTCCTGCAACTGTTGAGATGGTCTATACTGCAGAACCAAAAGTTTTTATGGATATTCAGAAAACAGCAACAGAGACAGTCACCGCAGAAAATTTCATAGAAAAGCTGGATATGGGTGCAACAGAAGCTATGGCTACCTTGGATAAGTTTACAGAGGAGGATTTGGCTACAGTTGTTAATATTTTTGGTATGGGAGATAAAACAAAAGGAGTCTACCTTGTTGATACTATTGTAAAGTGGCTCGCTGCGTACAAACTTCAGTTATTCCTTTACATTAAGTCATCTGGTAATACTGATATTGGAACTAGTAATGCGTGGGGTGGTTTTGATCAGGAAAAATAATTTTGTATGGAAATACTCTGGAAATACTTAAAAAAATATTGGCAACTTTGTTTGCTTGTTTTGGTACTAGCAAGTATCAATCAAGTATTTTCTCTACTTGATCCATACATATTTCGGCATGTCATAGATAACTATGCGACAAAGTTTGACCAATACACACTGCCACAGTTTTTCCGAGGAGTATCATATTTGTTACTGCTTGCTGTTGGTGTGGCGTTTGTTTCTAGAACAGCAAAAAACTTCCAGGACTATTATCTAAATAATATTACACAGAGACTTGGAGCAGAGCTATATGCGGATGGTGTAAAACATTCTCTCGCTTTACCTTACGAAGTTTTCGAGGATCAAAGAAGTGGGGAAACACTAAACCTTTTGCAAAAGGCGAGACTTGATTCAGAGAAACTCATAAACGCGGCAATAAACGTGACATTTGTTTCTCTGGTTGGCTTTATCTTCGTGACGATTTATTCAATAAACCTTTACTGGGGGATTGCGGTAGCATATGGTCTAACCATTCCTATTATTGGTAGTGTAAGTTATTTTTTGAGTAAGAAGGTAAAGGATATACAGCAAAAAATAATAGTAGAGACTTCTGCACTTGCTGGTTCTACCACAGAGTCACTTAGAAATATTGAGCTTGTAAAAAGTCTAGGACTTTCTGAACAGGAGATAGGGCGATTGAACTTAACAACAAAAAGAATTTTGGAATTAGAATTGAAAAAACTTCGATATGTAAGAAGTATAAGTTTTATACAGGGAACTATAATAAACTTTCTACGAACATCTATACTTTTGTTTATGATGGTTTTGGTTTTTCTAAAGATAATTACATTCGGAGAATTTTTCTCATTGTTTGTTTATTCTTTCTTTATCTTTGGCCCTCTACAGGAAATAGGTACTGTTATAAATACTTACAGAGAGGCAGAAGCATCTTTGGCTAGGTATAAAACCATTTTGGATATGCCTATAGAAAAGATTCCAGAAAACCCAATCGGTCTTGAGAATGTTGAATCAATAGAGTTTGATAAAGTTTCTTTCTCATATAAAAGTGCAAAAACTACTGCAGTTGAAAATGTTTCTTTTGAGGTAAAGAAGGGTGAGACTATCGCTTTTGTTGGTCCGTCAGGCTCAGGAAAAACTTCTGTAGTAAAACTTATCGTTGGTCTATATAAGCCAGTTTTGGGAAATATTTTGTATAACAAAAAACCAATACAGGATATAAATATAAAAGATTTACGATCTCAGATTGGTTTTGTGACACAGGACACTCAATTATTTGCTGGCTCAATAAAAGAAAATTTATTGTTTGTTAACCCAGACGCAACAGATGAAGAATGTTTAGATGTCTTGCACAAGAGTGCCTGTGATTCACTTTTGGCACGTGCAGACAAGGGTATAGACACTGTAATAGGTGAGGGTGGGGTGAAAATATCGGGTGGGGAGAAACAAAGACTTTCTATCGCTAGAGCGCTTTTGCGAAAGCCAACTCTTTTGGTTTTTGATGAAGCGACATCTTCTTTGGACTCCATAACAGAAGAGGAAATAACAAAAACAGTTCGTGACGTGACAGCAACAAAGGAACATATCACAGTTCTGGTTGCTCATAGACTTTCTACTGTAATGCACGCAGACAAAATATATGTTTTGGAAAAAGGTGTTGTTGCAGAATATGGAACTCACTCTGACTTGTTGGAACAAAAAGGTTTGTACTACGCGATGTGGAGACAGCAGATTGGTGAGCGGGTGTAGTTGCTGTATAGTTAATGTATGGAAATACTTGTTACTAAAAAATCAAAAGACTACGAACTCTTGGATAGTGGGGAAGGTCAAAAACTAGAAAGGTACGGTGAGTATATTTTATCTAGACCAGATACACAGGCTATTTGGCAAAAGAAATTAGGAAATACTGAGTGGGAAAAAGCAGATGCTGTTTTTTCGCATGGGACAAAGTCTGGTAAATGGAATGCTAAAGGAAAAATAAAAGAAAATTGGCTAGTTAATTTAAATGATGTTGTTTTTAGCTTGGAATTATTACCATCAAAACACTTGGGTGTTTTTCCAGAGCAATCTTCTCAGTGGTCTTGGATTGAAGACAAAATTAAATCTAGAATTAGTTCTGGTCAGAAAGTAAAAGTTTTGAATCTTTTTGGTTATACAGGAGGAGCGAGTCTTGTTTCTGCTAAAGCTGGCGCAGAAGTGGTTCATATCGATGCGTCGAAATTTGCAGTCGACTTGGCTCAGAAAAATTTAAAGTTATCAAACCTCGGAGAAAAGTCTGTAAGATTTATTGTAGATGACGTGAGAAAATTTGTTGAAAGAGAAATAAAGAGGGGAAATAAATATGATGTAGTTCTTATGGACCCACCAGTCTATGGCAAGGGTGCTAAAAAGGAAGTCTGGAAAATAGAAGAAGATCTGTCTCCATTTCTTTCAAAAATAAGCAAAATTATTTCACCCGACCCACTTGCTATTGTGTTAAACGGTTATGCTTCTGTGTATTCTGCTCAGACATATAGAAATTTGTTGGAAAATTCTTTTGGGGATTTGGGCGGGGAGATTTCATTTGGAGAAATGTCTATCGAGGAGTCTTCTGGAAGATTTCTTCCGTGCGGTATATTTGCTAGATGGTCAAAATAAAATGAACTTTATAGATATTAATGTTAAGAACTATTTTGATTTAAGTAGAACTTCTGGTCTAACAGAATATATGTATCTTTTGACGAATCTTTTTGATGTTTCTGTTTATTCTGCGATGGTCTTTATATGTTTTGCTATTCTAGTCTATCTTTTTAGGGGAATCAGATATGCAGTATTTTTTACGACGACTTTAGTTTCTACCGCTGTTCTGGTTTATATTCTCAAAGTTATTTTTGACGTCGCTCGTCCTGACGGTGGGGTTATGTCTGCTTTTGGTCAAAGTTTCCCAAGTTTTCACGCAACCGCTTCCGCTGTATTTTTTATAATTTTGATTTACATTTTCGACGATTATTTGAAGTCATCTGTCCGTTTTGTGTTCAACTTTTTATGTATATTTATGATTTTTACTGTTTCCTTTTCTAGGATTTACCTAGGAGTACACTGGTTTAGTGATGTATTTGTGGGGGTGATTTTAGGTGGAGCCATCGTCTATGTATCAATAGGTGTTTTTAGGAGATTCAGCTTGCTGTAAGAAAACTGTGATAGAATAGTCTAATACAAATATAGGATTATAATTTAATAATATTTTTATGAATGATTTTTTTGAACCAACACAAAAGAGACGTTTTATAAACTCAATTGTGATAGTAGTTATCCTTCTAGGAGCTTTTTTGGCTATAGAAACTTTGAACTCTATAAGAGAGAACTCTTATATAGGTAAGGGTGTTTATCCAACAAATGTTATAGCAATAAACGGAACTGGAGAAGTTTACGCTATCCCAGACACAGCTTCATTCTCTTTCTCTGTAGTAGAAGAGGGTAAAACTGTAAAGGATGCACAGGACAAGGCTACAAAAAAAATCAATGCGATTTTGGATGCAGTTAAGAAGTTTGATATAGAAGATAAAGATATAAAAACTACAGGATATAGTTCATATCCAAAATACGACTATACAAGTTCTGCTTGTGTAAATGGTTATT
>CAYQQL010000043.1:0-4040 GCA_964420095.1 uncultured Candidatus Saccharibacteria bacterium
TTTGCCAAATAGACTGCAAGATTTGCCGGCGAACCAGAAAGTGCCTGCACATTAACTGCCCACTTTGACGCCGATAATCCAAAAAGTTTCAAAGCCCTTTCAACAGTCAAATCTTCTATCTTATCGACAAAAGTCTGCCCACCATAGTATCTCTTGTGAGAATACCCTTCTGCATATTTGTTTGTCAGCTCTGACCCTAATGCCTCGAGAACATCTTTTGAAACATAGTTTTCTGACGCAATAAGATTAATAACACTTTTTTGTCTTTTCTTTTCCCCTTCTATAAGTTTTTTTATTTGTGTATCTTTCATGTAAATATAAAAATAATCTGAATAATAAAATATTATTTTTTCGTTTTCACTAGATCATGTTATTTTATTTTCTTCTTAACTATCTTATATACCTCCTCCCCAACCTGTTCAGGACTCATGCACAAGTCCCCTTTGCAACATTCTATCTTAGTCCAATTCTTATTTTCTTTTGTTAACAAAAGTGCACTGTTTCTAGAGTTCTTAAGATGAGCTAGATTGTCCTCTGCGACATCTTTTCTTCCATTTAGATATTTCTTTTTTCTCTTGGCTACTTTATTCATCAGCCACATTTTACTTACCTCAAAAGGTACATCTAAATAAATTACTAAGTCAGGTTTTGGGATACCAAAAACACCATATTCCATTTTATATAGCCATGCTAAAAATTCTTTTCTCTTTTTCAAATCATCGATCTTTCCCCCTTGATGAATCTGGTTGGCCGTTGCGTATCGGTCAGCCAGAACAACGCAACCTTCATCGAGCCATTTTTTAATTTGCTTACTTGATTCAAATCTATCTGCTGCATATAAAATGGAAGCTATCTTTGAATCCATTGCAATAAAATCTCCGTGCAAACCAGATAAATATTCACCTATCAAAGATCCGAAAAAGTTATTTTCATATCTTGGGAAATCTATAGTTTTTACTTTAAAACCCTCTTTTAAAAGCCTTTGTTTAAGGATTTTTACCTGAGTAGCCTTGCCAGAGCCGTCAATTCCATCTATAACAATAAGTTTTCCTTTCTGCATACGTAGTAAATAGTATAATACAAATTATGAGAAAAATAATTGTAAGCCACGAATTACCACCCGAGGCAAATGCCATGGCCCTGGCGATGTATTCCAGAGATCCACAAAGCTTTGATACACACCTCGAAACAGTTAAACGAGTTGGACCAGAAAAGTTTATGGCGCAGTACTATGTTGGATATGGACATAGAAGTATTGGTGACTGTGGAACTACCACCATATGTGCTGAGAACGTTAGTATGTTGTGTGCAAAGGCTATACAACAATGGGCACTTTATAACGGACAGGAAGCAAGCACGAGATATATAGACATGAGCAAACAGGAAATTATTAATCCTCTTATCTTGAATCCACTCAAGAGTCATGTCGGTGAGGAAATCCAAAATACATGGATGAAAGTTTATGACAAAATGCTGACTGTTCTTCCTCCATACCTAAAAGAAAAGTTTCCAATGCGTGAAGGCGAGAACCCAAAAGTGTATGAACGAGCAATATACGCAAAAGCGTTTGACATAGCTCGCTCACTTCTACCCGCAGGAGCCACAACATATGTTGGATGGCATACAAACTTGCGACAGGCGACAGACCATCTACAGGAACTCCGGAACCATCCGCTGGATGAAGTTCGAGAAACAGCGGAAGAAATGGCGACTGAACTAAACAAAAAATACCCATCATCTGGTTTCGACAAAAGATATCCGGATACAGAAAGGTATATAAAAGCCTACATGGATGAATACGTGTATCTAGAACCGGAAACAAAACTCAAAAAAACTTTTTCTGTTACAAATACAATAAACGCAAAGGCGGTAAACAAATATAAAGACCTTTTTACAGGTAGACCAGCAAAAACAGAATTGCCTTCATTTCTAAAAAAGTTTGGAACTTTTACATTCCAGTTTTTATTAGATTTTGGATCTTTCAGGGACCTACAAAGACACAGAAGTGGAATAATCCTAATGCCACCACTCACAACAAAATATGGATTCCAAAAATGGTACCTAGAACAGATACCTAAAAAATATAGAACAGAAGTGCAAAGTGTAATCAAGAAACAGACTAAAAAAATAAATTCTTTGAAATGTGACGATAAAACCAAACAGTACTATACAGCTATGGGTTTCAATGTAGCCTGCTCATGTACCTTCGATTTGCCGTCTGCAACGTATATTGCAGAACTAAGGTCAGGACAAACGGTACACCCTACCCTCCGGGTTGTGGCCCAGGAAATGGGAAAGTCTATTCAAAAACTATTTCCAAAGATGAAGATGTATTGTGACTACTCACCAGATGAATGGTCATCAAAGCGAGGAACCCAAACAATTACTAAAAAAGAAGAAAATAACAAATAAAAACATGGCACTATCTGATAAAAAAATTACTGAAGCAATGAAAATCGGTGATATAGTTATAAATCCATTTAAAAAAGAAAACCTAGCAACGTCTAGTTATGATGTAACTTTGGGAGAGTTTTATTTTAGAGAGCAACATAATTCAAAATATCACCACAATATCTACAACATTTGGAGCAAAGCTCATACAGACTATGTATGGGGAACAAAACCAGAAAAAGCAGAGAAAGCTTCGGAGGTATTTAAAAAATACAACTTTAACTGGGATGGAATAAGTCCTGACGATAAAGTTATATTACTTAACCCAGGAGAGACTATACTTGCGCACACAAACGAATTTATTGGTGGACAGAAACACATAACAACAATGATGAAAGCCAGATCTTCTATGGGTCGAAACTTTATAGAAGTTTGTAAATGTGCAGGTTGGGGTGATGTTGGATACATAAACAGATGGACAATGGAAATAACGAA
Organism: uncultured Candidatus Saccharibacteria bacterium; assembly: GCA_964420095.1. Lineage (GTDB taxonomy): Bacteria > Patescibacteriota > Minisyncoccia > Phycocordibacterales > DATDWN01 > C7867-006. The sequence continues at coordinate 2,887 of CAYQQL010000043.1, forward strand.
CAACTCTCAACACTACGCTATCCCCCTAGTTGTTGGACGAAGAATTGCCCAAATAATATTCTTTGAAACTGGAGAGATTCTAGATAAAAACTACGCTCACTCAGGAAAGTACCAAACAACAACAGATCTTAAAAAGTTAGCGAAAGAATGGAATCCGAAAAGTATGTTGCCGAAGCTTTACATGGATAGAGATATCCAAAAACAATAAAACAAAAAACCGGGAATTCCCGGTTTTTTGTTTTTATTTAAATTTTTGTTATTTAACGTCTACTCCCATTGATCTTGCTGATCCTGCAATGATTTTCATCGCGGCATCAATATCATTAGCGTTAAGATCTGGCATTTTTTTCTCTGCGATTTCTTTTAACTGAGCCTTTGTTATTGAACCAATCTTTGAAACTACATTCTTTCCAGATCCTTTCTCTTTTCCAAGAGCTTTCAAAATAAGAGATGAAGCTGGAGGAGTCTTTAGAACAAAAGTGAAAGTCCTGTCCTCGTAAACTGTAATTTCTACAGGCACGATATCACCCATCATCTTTGCTGTAGCATCGTTGAATTGCTTTACGAATTCACCAATAGCAACTCCAGCCTGACCCAAAGCAGGACCTGTTGGAGGTGCTGGTGTGGCCTTTCCTGCAGGAATGACCAATTTAAGCTTTTTTGTTATTTTCTTTGCCATGTTTTTAGTTCTGATAGATTAATATAAAACAGCCCAAATTGCAACCTATGATTTTCGAACCTGAAGGAAGTCTAGCTCTACCGGTGTCTCTCGACCAAACATTGCCACAAGCACCTTTACCTTGCCCCTCTCCTCATCAACCTCGTTTACCTTACCCTCAAGGTCCTTAAATGGGCCATCAACAATAACAATAGAGTCATTTACTGAAAGGTCTATCTTGTGTTTTGCTGTATGAGCATTCATTCTTCCAAATAGCTCTTCTACTTCCTTTGGATCGATAGGTACAGGATAAACACCTGAACCAACGAAACCTGTAACTATTGGAGTATTTCTAACTACGAACCAAGAATCTTCTGTTACGATCATATCCACCAAAATGTAACCTGGATATATCTTCTCCTCTTCTTCTACTCTTTTACCAGCTTTTATTTTTATCTTCTTTTCTGTTGGAACTATTACATTAAACATCTTATCT
>CAYQQL010000044.1:0-3956 GCA_964420095.1 uncultured Candidatus Saccharibacteria bacterium
TAGATTTCAGAAAACACTACCACTTTATTACGACCAGTGTTTTTTGCTTTATAAAGTGCGTTGTCGGCGTTTTTAATTAGATTTTCAAAAGTAATATCACCATCAAACTCCGCAACCCCAATACTAACTGTAATTTTGAGTTCACTTGGGTTATCAAAAGTCATATCTTCAACTTTTTTTCTTATCTCATCGGCCTTCACCTTTGAATCCATCTCGTTAGAACCAAGCAATATAACAACAAACTCCTCACCACCCCACCTAGCAAAAATATCACCGACTCTCAAACTATTTTTCACCACAGAAGCAAACTCTTTCAAAACCTTGTCTCCCACGTCGTGTCCATATGTATCGTTTATTTTCTTAAAGTGATCAATATCAAAAAACAAAAAAGAAATATCCCTGAAGCCTGCCCAGTCTCGACGTTTACCATCCCTTACCTTTCCAGCAAAATCCAAATATTCTTTTGATTTTTCTTCGAAATATCCTCGAGTTTTTGCAGATGTTAGTTTGTCGTGAATAAGTTCATTTTCAAGAGAATGAACTTTACTTTCCAACTCTGCAATTTTTTCTAATAATTCTTTGTTAGAAATATTATGCATAAAAGTATATTACCACGAACCAGAACTACCTCCACCACCAGAAGAACCCCCTCCAAAACCACCGAAGCCTCCACCACCAGAACCCCCACCGCCTCTCATCCACCAAGGATATGTTCCAAGAGCTCTTGCTTTGCTGTATGAATTAGAAACAATATAATCCAAAAATAGTCCGAAAAGAACTAGAATTATTATTGTGGGTATAGCCAATACAATACTAGCAATAAAGTATTGCCATATCGCCATACCAGCTATACCACCAATAACACCTCCTCCCCACCACGACTTTGACCTTGCCAATATAGCTGTCAAAAACTGTATCAAGACAATGACTCCAAAGAATACAAAATCCCAAGGTATATTACTTTTTCTTCCAGAATAATCTGCAGGGACCACATCTGTCCCACCCAGTGCATCTACCATACTGCCCACACCAAGACTTATACCATTATAATAATCCCCTCTTTTAAAAGCTGGACTAATTATATCGCTCTGTATATATGAAGTACCAATATCTGTTAGCAAGCCCTCTACACCATAACCTGTGTGGATTCTTGTTTTTCTATCTGCAAGAGAAATAAGCAAAAGCACACCATTGTCTTTTCCTTTTTTACCTATTCCCCATTTTGTGAATATTTCCTGAGCAACATTTTCTATTGTGTCTCCATCTAGTGATGGAATAGTTACAACGGCTATTTCATTTGTAGTATTTTTCTCATAATTATCCAATTTTGTTTCAAGATCTATAACCTGTTGTGCCGTAAGCAAACTTGCATAGTCTTGGACGAAACCTGTCGGTCTTTCAGGCACAGTAAATGCAGTCACAAAAAGTGGTATAGCAAAAATACTTATGGAGAAAAATAACAAGTTTGATTTAGAGAACATAATTTTATGCTAAAGGTAAAACAGGATTCTTGGCTTTAAGATTAACCCAAACTACAACTAGCAATATAATTGTTGGCACAAAGAGAAACATCTTAATATTTATGAACCAAGACACCATAGACAGAATCAACGGCAAAGTAATTGCATGAAGAGAAATTTGGTATGACTTTTTGTATGAAAGTCCCAACTTTCTTATTTTCCCAATAATAAATACAAGTAGTGCTACAAATAACAAGTAGAATAAACTGAATGCAAAATATAAGAATAGTCCTGTAAATACGATAACTGGAATTATATATGGCAGTTTTTTCACAAATGGTGTAACTTTCCCAACCCAATACACCAACTTGTCACGGTTAATAGTCAAATCAGAAGTTCCCTTCAATTCTGTGATAGTTATTTTTCCCTTATCTCTAGTTAGGACTGCATTCTTTGTCAAAAGTACAACAGTATTATAGGCATTAAACTTATCTAGAGATAAGTCACTTTTTGTATCTATAACAATCAAGTTCTCATAATTTGATTTGTTGTAATCAGCATTAAACTCGTCTTTCGGTAAAGGTATTATGTATGGCTCAACAACATTTGTTGATACTAATCCGTCCTTTAATCTAACTTCGAGTTCAGCAGGATATGCCTCAACAACCCTGTCTCCAAAGGTGCTTATAAACGAATTTACTTTTGGAATTGAAACAAAAGATAAATATATTGCACCAACCAACGCCAAAAGTAATGACAATTTGAAGAAATATTTTAATGAACCCCCAAAGTTCATATTTAATATTTCAGAATAGTACAATGGGTCATAAACACTAGACTTAACTTTTTTAAGAAAGTTCATATTTATTTTGTTAATGTTAAAAATATGAAACTAGAATTGGATTTGAGGATTTTCCTTTGCAGAATCTTCAACTTTGAAGTATGTTTTCTCACCAAATCCAAATAGTTTTGCAATAAATACAGTCGGGAATTTGCTTATGCTTGTGTCAAAAGTCTGCACCAACTGGTTATATTTCATTCTTTCAACAGATATTATATTTTCTGTACCCTCAAGATAAGTCATAAGGTCACTAAATGCCTGTGATGATTGTAATACTGGATAGTTCTCTACAATAACCAATAATCTACTAACTGCTGACTCGTACTCTGAAGCAGCCTGAGCTTTAGCATCAGAAGTTGTTGACCCTGCATATTTCTTTCTAGCTTCTGCAATAGCTGAAAAAACAGTGATCTCCTGTTTTACAACACCCTTTACTGTCGCCACTAGACTTGGTATCAAATCAAAACGTCTTTGAAGTTGGTTTTCCACCTGTGCCCACTGAGCTGTTACCGCTCTGTCTTGTGTTATAAGTGAGTTGAAGCTAAATATAACCCACAAAGCAAGTATCGCTACCACTCCCCAAATCACTATTTTCTTCATATTTTTCTCAAAAAAGCTCTGTTCTGTTGGCATCATAATAATTTTAGTTAACAATAATACAAGGATTATAACATATTTATTACAAAGGAATAGTTTGGAGACGAATTTGCTGTGGTTGCATTTTTACCAAACTTTGGTAATATGATACCCATCATGAGTATTACTGGAATGATTCCTTATATCCAAATTGTATTGTCTGTACTCCTTATTGGGGGCATACTCCTACAAAAATCAGAAGCTGGCCTAGGTTCTGCTTTCGGTGGAGGTGACAGTTTTTCTTCTGGATATCACACGAAAAGAGGCGCAGAGAAAGTGCTATTTACTGCTACTATTATTATAGCTATTCTTTTTGCTGCTACTTCATTCAGTCTTTTACTTCTGTAAAGTCACAAATCATCTAATCTTTTTTTCATTGTATCTCTCGCGGAGCACGCATAATTTCTGGGCTAGAAATTTGCTCACTCTCGCGCCGACGCGCTCCGAGAGTCTCCAAAAAAGCTATGAGTCAACAAAGTCTTAATAAACACAATGCAAAAGAAAAAAACAGAAAAGGAACCAAAGAATGAAATGGGTAAAGTGAATGTTGAGAACACTCTTCGCGAGATACGAACAAAGTTCGGCGACGACTCCATCATGATGCTTGGTGACAAACCTCATGTTGATATTGACGCTATATCAACTGGTTCAATTGGACTCGATGCTGCTCTTGGTGTTGGAGGACTTCCTCGCGGAAGAATAATCGAGGTGTTCGGACCAGAGTCATCTGGAAAGACTACCCTCACCCTACACGTTATTGCTGAGGCTCAAAAGAAAAACGGTATCTGTGCATTTATCGACGCAGAACATTCAATGGATCCTGAGTATGCAAAAAGACTTGGTGTAAATATCGATCAACTGCTTATCTCTCAACCAGACAACGGTGAACAAGCGCTCGAAATCGTTGATTCCCTAGTTCGCTCTGGCAAGCTAGATGTTATCGTTATCGACTCTGTTGCAGCACTTACTCCAAAAGATGAAATCGAGGGAGACATGGGGGCACACCATGTTGGAAAGCA
>CAYQQL010000045.1:0-3868 GCA_964420095.1 uncultured Candidatus Saccharibacteria bacterium
ATATTTAAAAGTCTATTTTGTCTAAATGGTAACAATAGTCTGTCCATGTTATAGATATTGTAACTTAAATATTATTTTTATAAAAGAAAAACCACTCATATGAGTGGTTTTTCTTTTTAGACTCCTAGTACAACTGGGATAACCATCGGCTTCTTTGCTGTTTTCTGGAATAAGTATCTTGCAACATTGTCAGCAAGTATTGATTTTACCATATCAAAATCGATAGGGTTCATTCCTTGCGTTGTGTCTTCTACAGTTTTCTTTATTATCATTCGTGTGTTTGTTAGTAGGTCTTGTGATTCTCTAACATAAACGAAACCTCGAGCAATAATATCTGGTGATTTTTTTAGCTTTCCTGTTTTTGTGTTGATGCTTACAACAATAAGGAATATTCCATCTTGAGCTAGCATTTTTCTGTCTCTTAGAACCATTTCTTGAATATTTCCAACCGCAAAACCATCAACTAGAACTAGGTTTGCAGGAACTTTTTCTTTCAAAATTCTGATCTTTTCTCCATTGTCATATATTTCAACAATAGATCCGTTGTCTGGAACAACAACATCTTCTTTGTTGTGACCTAGACCATATGATAGTTCTGCGTGCTGACACAACATGTAGTGCTGACCATGAACTGGCATAAAGAACTTGTATGGGATCTGCTGGTGTATCCATTTTAGTTCTTCACGATTTCCGTGACCGGAAGCATGAATTTCAGAGTCTACATACGTAACTATCTTTGCACCAGATCTGTACAGGTTATCTTTCAGGTTGTTAACAGACTTAAAGTTTGTTGGAATTACGGATGCAGAAAGTAGAACTGTGTCTGTAGGTCGTAAGCGAACATATTTGTGAGTTTTGTTCGCAATACGCATAAGAGCAGCAAATTCTTCGCCCTGAGCACCTGTAACAAGCATAACAATTCTGTCTGGTGGATAGTTCTCTATATCTTCAAGTGGGATTATGTTTGTAACGTCTGCCAGTTTAAGTTGTTTTATGATCTCAATGTTTGATTTCATAGAACGACCTTCCACTACTATTTTCTTTCCACACTTTTCTGCAGCTTGAATAATAGCAATGATTCTTTCTACCTGTGATGCGAAGGTTGCAATAAAGAGTCTACTTTTTGTTTCGGTAATAAATCTTGCTAGATTCTCTATAACAACATTTTCTGATAGAGAGAACCCAGGTTTTTCTACAGAAGTTGAGTCCATAGTTAGCATAAGAACTTTCATATCCTTGAATCTCTTGTATTGTTCAACTTCTTCTTCTGTTGGTACGCCATTTATATTGTCTACTCTAACGTCTTCGATAAATACGATATTTCCGTGAGGTGTTTCAATAATAAGTCCCATTGAGTCTGGAATCGTGTGTGATATAGGGAATGTTTTTATTTTAAGTTCACCAATAGAAAGTGTTTCGTCGCCTTCTATAACTTGGATATCAAGAGGCTGTAGGTGAGGGAATTCATCCTGTCTTTTTTGTATCATTATTGCGCCAAACTGTCTTGTGTAGATTTTTGGGTAACCGATTCTATCGATAAGAAATGGTAGTCCTCCAATGTGGTCCAAGTGTCCGTGAGTAATAAACAACCCTCGGATTTTGTGCTTGTTATCCTCTAGGTATTTTGTGTTAGGTAGGATGTAGTCAATACCTGGTGTGTCTTCATCTTTGAATTGGAAACCAATATCAATAACAATGATGTCATTTTTGTACTCGATCATTGTCATATTTCTTCCGATTTCCTCTACACCTCCAAGTGGTATAACTCGAATATTGTCACCTTCGATTGGTGGAATAATGTCTTCCGTCTTTCTAACAGTATTCTTTATTGTTGGTGTATCTCGTCTGCTAAAAGACTTCCCACGGAAAGCAGACCGGCTTCGTGTGCCAGAATGACCTCTTGGTTCTCTGTGTGTTGTTTGTGGTGTGTGTGGTGCTGCCGCCGCTTCTATTTTTTGATCTATTTTGTCCATAATTTTATTGTTAATTTTTATTTTTAATCTTTTTTAAATATTTTCCAGATGTTATTTGTTTCTATGTACCATTTGGTTATATCTGCAAATCTGTCTCCTGGTGATGTAACCTTCCCTATATTTACGTTGTGAACTTTCTTTGGAACTATGTAAATAAAGTATGGGGAATAGGTGAATACTGCAGGGGAATCGTTTTGGATTTCTTTATTTAAATTTTTTAAATATCCATCCTTCTCGTCTTGATTATCCGAACTTCTTATATTTTCCAGTATTTTGTCTGCTTTTAGATTTGCATATTGAGCAATATTGAGTCCTGGACTAAATCTTTGTGATGAATGCCAGAAAGGATATAAGTCTACATCTTTTCCGATCACTTCTCCGAAAAGTAGTGAGTCGTATTTTCTTGGCTTTATAATATTTTGGTTTAGGTCACCAATTTCAAATATTTTTACACCAACTTCTGCTCCCATTTCTTGCCATTGTTTTTGTAGTAGATAAGCTGTTTCTTTTAGCTCCGGAACATTTCCAGTTGATATAGAGAATGATAATGTTGTCGTGTCTTTCTTGTCCTTCTTTTGGAATATTCCATCCTCATTTAGTACCCAGCCAGCTTTTGTTAATATTGCTCTGGCCTTCGATATCCTATCCGGGTTGGTGCTTGTTGAAATTTTTGAAACGTTGTCTGTTGGTACAGGACTCTCTATTGTTTGTCCGTATCCCCCAAGAACACTGTCAACAATAGCTTGTTTGTCGGTTGCAATGTTCAACGCTTGTCTAACTTCTTTATTAACAAGTACAGGGGCATTGTTTTGGTTGAAAAATACTCCAAATATTCTTGGTAGTGGGGAGAGTAGTATATCGTCACTTGCGACTTGTAGTGCAGGAAGATCTTTTGGTGAAATGCTATGTAGACTTTCTATGTCTCCATTTTTATATGCATCAACTATATTCTTATCATTTTGAAAAGCTTTTATAACTAACTTTGTAATGTATGGCCTGCCTAGAGCATAGTCATTAAAAGCAGTTAGGTGATATTCAGAAGGGAGACCACTAGATGTATATGTTATGTAGTCTATTTTGTATGGTCCAGATCCAACTGGTTTTGTGTTGAACTGACTAAAAGGGAATTCTTCTATTGTAGCCTTATTCCAAATATGTTTCGGCATTATTCCAATAGTTGTGTTTTGTATAAAAGATGAAAACGGTTGTTTCAGTGTAAATGAAACTGTTTTGTCATCTATTTTTTCTACTTTTACTCCAGCCCAGTTTGCTTCCCTTGGACTTTTAAGTTCAGAATCTTTTGCTTTTTCTATAGTGAACACTATGTCGTCTGTGGTAACTTTTTCTCCATCATGAAATACCGCAGTGTCTTTTATTGTAAATGTATATGTAAGTGAATCTGCAGACATTGTGTATCTGTCAGCTAAGTCTGGGGTCAGGTTACCTTTTGAGTCAGATTTCATTAGCCCAGAATAAATAAGAGATGTTAGGTCTTTGTCTATATCACTAGATGCCAAAAGAGGGTTGATAAATCTTGGTGAACCAAGTACACCTTCTGTTAATGTTCCTCCGTAGTCGGGAACTTCAACAAGGAACAGTTTGTTTACTTGATACAAAAGCGTAAGACCGCTTATTATAAATATAGTAGTGAATATGAAGAAAATAGTTTTTTCTGTAAGAGAAAAAGACTTTATGACTCGCATAATTTTTTCTTCAAATGGAATTTTCCATTCTTTTTTTACAACAGACTTCAAATATTCTTTGTCCACGAGAATAAATATTTAGTATTAATTTTAAATAACCACTTAATCTAATCTTGTTGAATTGTGTCTCGAGAGGATCCTCTCGGAGGCTGTCGAGCCGAGAGCGAGCAAATTTGGAGCCCCCAAATTATG
>CAYQQL010000046.1:0-3820 GCA_964420095.1 uncultured Candidatus Saccharibacteria bacterium
AGGTTGAGCCAAAAATATTAGATCAGGCCTTGATTTATAATGGAGTGCCTGATTTGTATGAAGATCAAATTATAAGTGTCTCGAATAAACTTAAAAAAGGGGAGACTTATACAATAAAAGAATTAATGAATAGGGCAGTCATTTATTCTGACAATACAGCCGCACAGATACTTCTAGACTATTTTCCTGAAGGATTTTTGGATAGGATAATGCAAGCTTTAGGTGTTCAGATTGTTAAACCAACTGGTGAGGTTGAGGACTTTGTTACTGCAAGAACTTACGCCAATATCTTTAGGGTGTTATATAATTCTTCTTACCTAACTAGAGAATATTCCAATCAAGCTTTAGATATTTTAACAAAAACAGAATTTAAAGATGGCATTACTGCAAGGCTACCCAAGGACTTGGTAGTTGCCCACAAATTTGCTGAAAGAACATTAGTTTATGGAGACAATAGTGTTGCTTTAGAACAAATACATGAGTGTGGACTTATCTATTCTAGAAACTTCAAGGACCCATACATACTATGTGTGCTGACCGAGGGAAATTCTTATAACGACCTTAAGTACGTATTGGCTGAGATTTCTTTATCTGTTTATAATGAAATGATTGAAGATTAGTATCTTTGCAGAATACATTCATTTGTGGTATAATAGTATTGTTATGTTGGATAGTTACTTCCACGAAAGTGGGGGAGGAAAGTCCGAACATTGGTCTGTCCTAGAGACGGAAAGAGTAGCGGGTAACGCCCGTCTAGGGTAACCTAAGAGATGCGAGCAGTGACGCCAAAGGCGAAAGCCAGAGGGCTCCGCAAGGAGTAATCCAGTAGTAATGCTGGGGTGAAACGGCAAAATTCTTACTTCAATGCAAGGCCGTATCGAGAATCACGCAAGTGATATATCGGGGTGCCGCTTGATCACTACGGCAACGTAGATGACAGATAAATGACTATCGTCCAAAACTACTTTAGTTTTGGATACAGAATTCGGCTTATAGACATAACCAAAACGAAAACCACGTCCTAACCGGGCGTGGTTTTCTCGCTATGTTTAAGATTTGTTTTTTTATATAATGAGAAGGATGACAAACGTATTCAAAAGATTTTTTTTAGTTATAACTCTATCATTTTTCCTCTACGCTCCAACTTTTGGAGCAACTATTTCTAGACCAATGAGTAATTCGGGTTTGGTTGGATACTGGAACTTTGAAGAGGGCACACCAAATAGTTTTGCAAATGACAGAAGTGGTTTTGGTAACAACGGAACGCTTGTAAATATGAATACGACAACATCTTGGACAGGTAGTGCGACAAGTTCTGGTCAAGCGCTGGATTTTGATTCCAATGATGATTATATAGATGTTGGCTCAGGAAGTAATTTGGATAACCTCGGTCCAATGACTGTTTCTGCTTGGTACTATGCTAGGAGTGAAGGAGAAAACTCTAGAGGTGGAATATTTAATAAAGGTGATGGTGATGGAGTTGGTACTGACGGGCCAGAATTTGAATTTGGCTCTACGGGTTTCGATGGTAACGATAGGACAAACGCCTTTGCATTTGGTGTTGGTTTTTCTGGAGGGCCACTTCATAGAATAGCTTCAAACAATACCGTTACATTAAATAAGTGGCAGTTTGTTACACTTACTTGGGATGGAACAACTTCATCTTCTGGTGTTCATATTTATATTGATGGAGTTGAGGTTTCTTATCAAAAAAGCCAAGATGGTATCGGCTCGTTAAATGATGATAGCGGAACAAATATGTCTATAGGTATTGGTAGTTTTGGCGCTCAATCAAATAGTTGGGACGGAAAACTTGATGAAGTTAGAATATATAATAGAGCATTATCTTTTGACGAAGTTCAAAGGTTGTATAAAATTCAGAAGCCTCGAGTGGTGGGTGGGGTTACAAACAGAGGACTTTCTGCTTATTGGGCCTTTGAAGAGAATACAGGAACAAGAGCTGAGGATTCTAGTTTAAATAACAATACTGCCACACTCACAAGCGGGCCAACTTGGGTCAGTGGTAAAAATGGAAAAGCCCTATTTTTTGATGGGGTTGATGATTATGTTTCTATTCCAAATGCATCAGCAGTTGCACCTCCGAATGCTATAACTATTTCTGCTTGGGTGAAGGCCACAACCACAACAGCTACTCAGAGTATTATTGATGACGATAATGGTGGATCAATCGGTTATTTTTTGAGAATCAACGCTTCGGGAAAACTTAATGGAAGATTCAATTCTAATACTATAACTGGAAATACTACACTACAACCAAATACTTGGTATCATGTGGCATTGGTTTATGATGGAGCAAATGTTTATGTTTATCTAAATGGAATTTCAGACGCAACTCCTGTGGCTAGAACTGGAACTATAACATACAGTGGAGCATCTAAAGCTATAGGAAAGAGACCTGCAGGAGGCGCTCAATTTAATGGAACTATAGACGAGCTTCGTATGTACGACAGAGGTTTGTCTGCAAGTGAGGTTTATGCTTTGTATAAGGGAAGTGTGGCTACTGTAGTGAATAAATCAAAAACAGACAGACTAATAAACGGCCTTGTTGGTTATTGGACATTTGATGGAAACAAAATCGCAGGAGTAACGGCGTATGACTCTGGAAGTGGGGGGAATAATGGAACAATAACAAATGGTCCAATGCCTGCTATCGGCAAGGTGGGTCAGGCTCTGAGTTTTGATGGTGTGAACGATTGTGTCATAATGGCCAACTCAGCATCTATACAAAATCTTGGGCCTATGTCTGTGTCATTTTGGTCAAAATTTAACACCACAACTGCCACAGGTATTCCTGTAGGAAAAAGAGACGGTGGTAATACAGGAGCATGGTTTATTGCTTTATCTGGACCAAATCAGAATATTAGTTTTACTAAAAGGTTGGGTGTTACTAGGGCAACATCCAACAGTACATTGCTGTTATATGAGTGGGTGCATATGGTTGTAACATGGGACGGGTCAGATAACGGGTCTGGAATTAATATTTACCAAAATGGGACTGAATTGTCATACCAAACTACTGTTAATGGTACTGCTGCAGACGATAGTACGAACAATTTAGGGATTGGCGCTGGTTTGAGTGGTGGAGCTTGTTCCAGCCCGATCAGTCCCTTTCCTGGCTTGATTGACGACGTGCGTCTGTATAGCCGTGTCATAACCCAAGACGAAATAAAAGCTTTATATAATATGGGGAGGTAGTATGAAAAAAATTATTTATATATTTTTAATACTTATATTATTAATTGCAGTTTTTTTTGCTTTTAAAAATAAAAATACAGGTCAAATAAATTTTGAAAATAATATAGATCCATTTTTTGAAAACAGTAATCCTATGGAGGTTTTGGATCCAGATATCAAAAAGGTAAATGACACTTTTAATACCTATTTTCATAAAAAGTATAGTTTTTCTTTTGACTATCTTTCAATATATAAAACTTCAAACTTTATAGAAGGGGATGGAGAACAGATCCATTTTCAAGCCGATAACGGTGATTGGTTCCAGATATATGTAACCCCATGGGACGAAGGAAGTATAATAACTCCAGAAAGGATTAGAAAAGATTTACCAAATATTGTTATAAAGGAACCACAACAGGTAGTGCTAGGCCCCAAACAAAAAGATGGGGTTGGTCCTCAAGCTTTAATATTCCTTTCTAAGGACGGAACATCTATTGAGACTCGTGAAATTTGGTTTGTAGAAAGGGGTTATCTATTTCAGATTACTACATTCAAAAGATTGGATCCTGTAATCGGCAATATTCTTTCTACCATAGTTTTTAAATAAAAACGAACTTTTTTGTTT
>CAYQQL010000047.1:0-3438 GCA_964420095.1 uncultured Candidatus Saccharibacteria bacterium
AAAGTTTTCGCCGGAGAAATCGCAGCTGCTGTGGGACTAAAGTCAGCAAAAACATCTCACACACTTTGTGATGAGAACTCACCGATTATTCTTGACCCTATCAAGTTCGTTGCACCAGTGGTTTCTCTTCGAGTTGAACCAAAGACAAAAGCAGACCAAGAGAAAATGGGTATGGCTTTGAAGAAACTTTCAGATGAAGATCCAACTTTCGTTATCTCATCAAACACAGAAACAGGAGAGTCAATTATTTCTGGTATGGGAGAATTGCATCTAGAAATCATGGTTGACCGAATGAAAAGAGAGTTCGGTGTAGAAGTTAACGTTGGTAAGCCACAGGTGGCATACAGAGAGACTATTATGAGTAGTGCAGAGGCAGAACACAAATACATCAAGCAGACTGGAGGTAAGGGTCAGTACGGTCACGTAAAGTTGACTATCAAGCCAATGGAGAAGATAGAAGAGGGAGCAAAGATTCCAAAGAACGTAAAGCGATACGAGGACTTCGAATTCATCGACTCTATCAAAGGAGGAGTTATTCCACAGGAATTTATTCCTGCAGTTGAAAAGGGAGTGTACGAAGCGATGGAAAGAGGAATCGTTGCTGGTTTCAAAATGGTAAACGTTTCTTGTGAACTTACATTCGGTTCTTACCACGATGTGGACTCATCTGAAATTGCTTACAAGATTGCCGCTTCACAGGCTTTCCAAGAAGCAGCAAAGAGAGCTCGACCAGTTATTCTTGAACCTATCATGAAAGTTGAAGCTACAATGCCAGAACAGTTCATGGGAGACGTAACAGGATCACTATCAGGTAAACGAGGTCAGATAGAAGGAATGGATGAAAAGGGAATGCTACGAGTTATCCATGCAAAAGTACCGTTGTCAGAAATGTTTGGTTATACAACAGACATCAGATCTATGACACAGGGAAGAGGTTCAGTTATGATGGAATTTGATCACTATGAAGTTGTGCCACCAAACGTAGAAAAAACTATCGTTGAATCTAGAAAGTAATCTTTCAAATCTGGCGAACTCCTCGTTCCCAATTTGAAAATACTCGTCACCTTACATTTAGTAAGGCTCCTCGAATTTTCAAATTCTCACATCGGATTTCATCCAGATTATGAAAGATTTTGGATTATAATAATTTAAATAAAAATTGCTCACAGTTTTGTGAGCAATTTTTATTGATGTTGTTGTTTAAAAAAGTTACAATATGTTTACAATGGCAACTCCTGAATTAATAAAAATCAAAGATGATCTACAAGCAGTTCTAGATCACAGACCCTCTGTAGATATTTCAACAATAGTTGGTAAAGATGAGAAAAGGGGTGTAATTGGTCGCATAGAGCCTAAAGTTGAAATTGAAAAAAATACAAAAATTGAAAAATTTGATCGATTAAGTTTGCAGGATTATCTAGAGGATTTAAAAAGAGGAAGAAACAAAAGAGACTCAGAGAAAATTGATCTTTTAATATTTAACATAAAAGAAGCTATTTCTGACGAAGAGATTAAGTCGCTATTACAACAAGCAAATAAGGGTGTATGGGATTTGCCAAAGGACCCTGAAGTTGCAAAAGGAATGTTAGTTGAAGGTACAAATGTTTCTATTGGACCAGATGATAAAAAAAGTATAGGTGCACTTATTGGAGATGAAGATTATAAGCATCTATCTTCTCTAACGGAAATTGAAAATAATGCTGAACCTGTGGTGGAAGATCATTATGATTGGAAAAGAACTCTTAATAATATAATCAAGAAGGTAAAGAGTCTTTCTGATTCTGTAATTGGAAAAAGAGAAAAAGCAATGTTGTTGTACGATCTAACGGGAGCAGATAGAAAGAAAGCAGCAGAAGCTTTGAGGGGAGCGGTTCCTTCAGATGAACTTCATAAATTTGAAGATGTTTTTGAAAAATTTGCTGAAGAAGAAAATGAAGAGCTAGAAAATGATCCAGATACAACAAATATTCCTGTAAAAAAACAATCAAGCATCATTGAATTTCCTGGTAAGAAGAAGGTTGGTATAGACGGTGAAAGCTTTCATGATGATTTAGAGGAGAAGTATGGAAATAAAGAAGAGTACAGTCTAACGGCGGAAAATATGCTTAGGGACAGGGAAGAAAATAGAGATGGTATTTTTGCTAATGAAGCAAAAAAGTTTTATGCAGATGGTGACATTGGAAATGCTCTAGCTTCAGTAGAAAGAATAATTGATAGGGGTATTCAGTCTCAAGTTGTACATGAGATTATTGTTGAGTGTCAGAAAAATCAGGACATTTATAATATTAAGAAATTTATTGGGAAGTTAAAAGATGCAGAATACAAAGAAAGGCTTACAAATTGGTTGAATAGCGAGACGAAATTGGTTGTTGACCCGATAGAGAGTCGAGTTCCAACAGAAGATATGTCTCTAAATAAGCTAGAACCAGTAAGCCCGTATGGAGATAAGTCGGACGTTGAAGTTCCGGAAGAAAAAACAGAAACTGTTGCAGAAATTGATTTGCCTTTGAATAATCCTGTTTCAAATATTGTAGATGCTGGTGAGGTTGTTTTGGATAAGGGGGAGACTATCCCAGAAGAGACAAGGGTTGAAGCTGGGGCATTTCCAGATACAGTTGTTGTTAATGAGAAAGTAGAAAATAAGAATGAGGCTTCGGGTAATAGAGAAGTAATACAAGCAGAACTCGATAAGGCTAGAGACGATTATGCTAGGGAATATATAGATTGGGAATACAAAACACGACATTCTAAAACAATGTTCAAAAAAACTATGGCCTCACTAGGGTCCGTAGTAAAAACTATGCCAGACAAGTTTTCTCTAAAGACGACAGCGTTAGAAGATGCACAGGATGAATACAATAAAGCAAAAGAAAAGGCGGGCGAGATTGGGTTGGTTGCAGAGAACAAAACTCTACTAACTGAGAGATTTAATTTGGACGACAGAATGCAATTTTACCGAGAAGAAAAGGAAGCAGAATATAAAAAAGAAAAAGAAGAAGGTAAAAAGAAAGAAGGTGTTTTTGAAACAAGAAGTGTGGCAGAGACTATCAAAAAAGGTCTTGCAAAATGGCCAAACCTTTCACGGCAAGCAAAAGTTGCAGTGTCTGCTGTTCTTTTAACAGGTGGGATGATAAGTACAGTTGGAGATATTGGCAAGGGTTTTGATGGACTCCGAACTGATCGAGCTGTGGCAGGTGATACAAATAGAAAAGGTAATGAAGATATTCCGGATGTATCTGGACCTGCGCCTGAGAAAGGGGCTGTTAATCCAAGTTTTGAGATAAAGACTCCAGAGGCTATTCGACCGGTAGAAGTTAAGGCTTCAAGTAAAGGCTTTATAAGAACTCTAGAGAATCTACAAGATGATATTAAGAAAGTTTATGGTACTGAAGATAAAATACCAGAAGAAATTAAAAAAACTCTTATAGACGAGTCTGC
>CAYQQL010000048.1:0-3408 GCA_964420095.1 uncultured Candidatus Saccharibacteria bacterium
CCATTCCTGCTTGTATTCCGCATTGCTCAATATTTTTTACAGGATCAGAGAACATAGTTTTTGTTAACTATATTGTAATACGAAAAAATAATATAAGTAAGTAGGTTATAAACACAAATCTCGTTGACCCGAAACCTTTTCCGAGCACCCGCAAAATATATATTTGAAAAATAGCTCGAAGGATTTTTGCCCAAGGTCAAGGCGGAATGAAAAAATACAAGGAGCCTTATCGAGCATAAGGTGACGAGAATTTTTGAAATTCCAACGCTGAGATTGAGCAAAAAGACCCGAGCGTTATAAGCAGATTAGGGATGCAATGCTATCTCCGTCTCGTAGTTTCATAATTCTAACCCCCTGAGTCTGTCGTCCTAATACTGGAATTTCCTTTGCATCAACACGAATCACTTGAGATTTTTTAGAAATAGCTACTATTTCCCCCTCACCTTCTGCAAAAACTTTAGCAGAAATAAGATTACCAGTTTTTGCAGTAACATTTGCTGTTTTTATACCACTACCTCCTCGGTTTTGTATCTTGTATTCATCTATATCAGTACACTTACCATAACCATTTGCAGAAATAACCATTAAGTTGCCGTTGTTCATAGTATTTGGAACTGCTTCGGCTGAAATAACAGCATCACCTTTACCAAGTTTTATTGCCCGTACTCCCATTGCTGTTCTACCCATTTCTCGTATATCAGCTTCTTTGAAATGAATTGACTGACCTTTCTCTGTAACTACGATAACTGTGTCCTTGTTGTGTGTGAATGATGCAGAAACTAATTCATCTTTTCCATCGAGTTTAATCGCTATGATTCCGGAAATACGAACGTCATGGAAAGACGCAGTAGCTACTTTCTTTGCTACACCTTCTTTTGTAACCATCATAAGAGAACTTGTTTCTTTCTTAACCTCTTTTGGCATTGGCAAAATAGATGTAACACTCTCGCCTTCCCCTAACGGCAAGAAGTTCATAATCGACTTACCTTTTGTCGCTCGTTTACCCTCAGGAATATCGTACATTTTTGTCTGGTAAGCCTTTCCTTTGTTCGTAAAGAATAGTAAGTCAGAGTGAGTAGATGCAATAAGAAGCATGGTCACAAAGTCTTCCTCCTTTGTGTCCAAGTCAACAACCCCAACACCACCTCGTTTTTGTTTTCGGAATTCATCTGGGTTTGTTCGTTTTATATAACCTCCAGCAGTAAGCACAAGAGCATTTTCCTCATCTGGAATAAGATCCTCAACTGAAAGTATCTGGGCTCCACCTTTTATTATGCGAGTTCGTCGCTCGTCACCGTACTTTTCTTTTATTTCCTTTGATTCATCTTTTATAATTCCCAAAATCTTTTTTGGAGAAGCCAAAATAGCTTTACATTCTTCGATAAATAACTGAACGGCCTTTAGTTCATCCTCGATTTTCTTTCTCTCAAGACCAGCAAGACGACTTAGTTTCATTTCCAAAATAGCGTTTGCTTGGATACTAGAAAACTTGAACTCTGACATCAAACGCTTGTGAGCCTCCGGAGTATCCTTTGATGACCGAATAAGTTTAATTATCTGGTCTATATGATCCAGAGCCTTTTTCAACCCAAGCAAAATATGCTCTCGTTCTAAAGCCTTTCTCAAATCATATTCTGTTCGTCGTCGTATAACAGTGACTCTGTGAGCAATAAAATTCTCAAGAATTCCCTTTAGTGACATTGTCTCAGGAACTCCGTTTACTAGAGCTAGCATGTTGTAATGGAAAGTATCCTCTAGCTGTGTGTGTTTATACAAATAGTTCAAAACTGTCTGAGGATGAGCAGTTCCTTTTAGTTCAATAACAATACGGATGTCTTTTGCTGACTCATCGCGGATATCTTTTATACCTTCAACTTTTTTCTCTCGATGTAGGTCAACGATTTTTAAAATAAGATCTGATTTGTTAACTCGGAAAGGAATAGATGTGATAACAATCTGAAACTGACCAGACTTTGTCTCTACCACCTCTGCATTTCCACGACAAACAACTCCACCTTTTCCACTAGCATAAGCGTGAGCAATATCTTTCTGGTTGAAAGCAATACCTCCAATAGGAAAGTCTGGACCTTTTACAAACTCTAGCAGGTCTTCTGTTGTTGCGTCTTTATTGTCTGCTAGGTGGATAACAGCATCCATCACTTCTGTCAGGTTGTGTGGTGGTACGTTTGTCGCCATACCCACAGCAATACCCAAAGTTCCGTTCAAAAGTAGGTTTGGTACGGCTGTAGGAAGAACTTTTGGTTCTTTCTTTGTACCGTCATAGTTTGGGACAAAATCAACAGTCTCCTTTTCCATATCTTTCAACAATTCTGCTGAAAGTTTTGTCATCTTTGCTTCGGTGTATCGCATCGCAGCGGCATTGTCGCCGTCGATAGAACCAAAGTTACCTTGACCCAAAATAAGCGGATATCGCATTGTGAAATCCTGCGCCATTTTTACCATAGAGTCATACACAGCGACGTCACCGTGAGGGTGATAATTACCCAAAACCTCTCCCACCACCGCAGCAGACTTTCGAGGTTTTGAACCAGCAGTTAGACCTAGCTCGTTCATCGCATACAAAATACGTCGGTGCACAGGTTTCAAACCATCTCGAACATCTGGCAAAGCACGGTCAGTAATAACTGACATGGCGTAGTCAATAAAAGAGGTTTTCATCTCATCAGTGATTTCCTGAGAGATTACGTTTATGTGCGGAGCAACAATTTTTGGTTCTTCTGGATTTGATTTTTTGGCCATATAAAAGTGAAAATTACCCGTCTATTATATCATATAAAGTAGCTAGATTCCAGCTTCAAAACCCCCCTCTGACTCCTCTGTTGAAGTAGCAAATTCAACAGAGGATGTAGATATGTGCTCTTCCGGATTAGAAACAAAAGTTGTAGTTGAAATAGAACCGACAAGATCTTTTACATCACCAAGCTGTTTTTTAACCCCAGAAAAACCTTCTAGAATATTTTCAAAAAAACTAGATGCTGGACTTGCCTGATTCACAGAAGCTGACTGTTTTTGTTTTTCTTTAAATTTAAAATCAGGATAAATAACAGAAAACCAAATACCCAAAATCAAAACCGAAAAAGAAAAAGAAGCCAAAAAAGCAATTCTCTTCTTTGCTCCTTCTGGTTTTTGTCTAAGTTTTTCTATAAATTGAAACACTTTTATTTAAAAATTAAATAGATTCTAATACTACAACTTCCCCCTCTTTACCTTCAACATCCTTCTTCTTTATTGTTAACTTGTCGATTGGCTTTACACTCTCCTCTCCAGACTCCTTTAGAAACTTTTTCAAAGCATCTTTTTCTCCAACTTCTGCAAAGTGACTTGGAATAATAATTTTTGGTTCAAAAGCCACAGCTAGTTTGTGTGCAATTGCAGGATCCAAAACTC
>CAYQQL010000049.1:0-1299 GCA_964420095.1 uncultured Candidatus Saccharibacteria bacterium
TCTTTTTTAACTGGCAAACTTAGTTTTATTTTTTCATTTACTGTATCCTCTACTCTTTTCTTTTCGTCATCTGTCATTTTTCTTTCAAAAGCAAAGTCAAAACGTAGCCTTTCTGCTGTAATATTACTTCCTCTCTGCTGTACAGAGTCACCAAGTATGTCTCGCAATGCCTGATGCAATAGGTGTGTAGTTGTGTGATACTTTGTTTCCATTTCTCCAGTACTTCCAAGACCTCCTTTGAATTTTTGCTCACTACCCGCACGTGAAAGCTCTTGGTGTTTGTTAAAATCTTGTCTAAACTTCTCTTCGTTAATTTCAATCCCTTTTTCTTTTGCTAGTTCTTTAGTTAATTCAAAGGGAAAACCATAGGTAGTGAATAAAGTGAATGGATCTTCACCATTATTAAATTTTTTCAGACCCTCTTGTAGAGTTTTAGTAAACTTTTCTTCCTCACCTCTAAAAATTGCAACAGTTTCGATGTCATTGAAATTTGAATATACATCTTTATATTTTTTTATAAATAAATTAGCAAGTTCCGATCCACCGCCGTAATAACTTGGCATTATTTTTTTCATTAAAAATACTGATTTTCTTATAAGCCGTCTTAATATATAACCACCCTCTTTATTTGAAGGTAAAACTCCATCAGAAATCATAAAAATCGCTGTTCGTATGTGGTCAGCAATAATTCTAGCTGATTTTTCATCAAAATATTGATTTGAATTGCTTTTAATCACTTCTAATATTTCAGTGAAAATATCAGTATCATAGACACTTTTTTTACCTTGGACTACAGCTACCATTCTTTCAAAACCTGCTCCTGTATCAACATTTTTATTTTCTAGTTTACTTACTACTTTTCCATCTTTTGATAGAAACTCCATGAAAACATTGTTCCAAATCTCTACAACTTTTTGTTCGTCATCTGCTTTTATATATTCATCCAAAGACATTCCAGAATTCAAAGTTCCAGTTAAGTCGTAAAACATTTCAGTATCTGGTCCACACGGTCCGTTTGGTCCAGCACTCCACCAGTTTTTATTTGCAGGTCTAAAATATATTCGCTCACCAGTTACACCGTTTTTCTCAAATATTTCTTTCCAGATTGTAGCAGACTCTTCATCACGAGGCGCGTTCTCATCACCTTCGAAACAAGTAACGTAAAGTCTTTGCGGATCCAAACCAAATCCTTCTTCTTTTGAAGTAAGAAGTTCGTAACTCCAGTTTATTGATTCTTTTTTCCAATAGTCACCCAAAGACCAGTTTCCAAGCATCTCGAAAAAAGTTAGGTGTGTATTG
>CAYQQL010000049.1:1309-3407 GCA_964420095.1 uncultured Candidatus Saccharibacteria bacterium
TGTATTGTCACCTACTTCATCTATATCGTTTGTTCTGACGCATTTTTGCACGTCTGCGAGCCTTGTACCCTGTGGGTGCTTTTCACCAAGTAGATATGGAACTAGAGGTTGCATCCCAGCTGTGTTAAACAAAACAGAAGGGTCATTTTCTGGGACTAGAGAGGCAGATGGAATTATGGCGTGACCTCTTTTTTCAAAAAAAGCTAGGAATCGTTGTCGTATCTCGTTGGATGTCATATGAACTCTATAATTACATAAAAACATAAAAAATTAAAGAAGTTGTGATGATTTTGGAGACCTCGCAGTGCCCTGAGCTGGTGTTGTCAAGGTCCGAGCTCTGCTCGGTTCATTGACAACTCAGGGCCGAGGACTGGCCTTGAAAACCCGCTGGGGTTTTCAAGGTTTCTCTAAAATCATTACAACTTCTTTAATATCCAACTCAAATATACTTCTTCAAAACCTGAAAATCCTTCAAAATTGTTTCTTTATTATTTCCTTGATACAAAGCAACAGCTGGGTGGTATAGAGGAATAATAGTTACAGAACCGTAATTTGTTTTTGCTACAAATTCCTTTCCGTGCAAATCCCCAATAGTTCCTATTTGATCATGTAGCCCAAGTTTTTCCATAATGTATGCCATGGAAAAACGCCCCAATGTTGCGATAACTTTTGGTTCTATGATATCTATTTGTTCATCTAGAAATGGAGCATAAAGATTTATCTCTTCTTGTGAAGGGTCTCTGTTCTCTGGTGGTCTGTCTTTCACTATATTTGTAATATAAACATCACTTCTATTTAGATGAATTGAATCAAGCATTTCATCCAAGACTTTTCCTGATCTACCACAAAATGGTCGCGCTGTTTGAGCCTCATTTTTTCCAGGAGCTTCGCCGATAAACATAATATGGGCCATATGACTTCCCTCTCCCACAACTGGGAAATATTTATGCTTTACACGATGTTCGTACAAAGGAGATTCTTTAAGATGCAAAATCTTATTTCTAATTAAACTCATCTTATCGAATTTTTCTTCTAGTGAAAGTGACATGGTTTATAAATATTTCTTTTGCCTAATAACTGACCCTTCTGGGAACCACCAATCATTTGAGTCTGTATTCATGATAGCGTCTGCAATTTCTCTTGCTTGTGGAGTCTTAAGTCTGCCTATAGCAAAGCTTATCCAGTCAGCTGCGCGAGAGTTACCAGTATCTATCTCTTCTTTTAGTGCTAGTATCCATTCTAGACTATCAGAGTCTTTCACGATTATCGCCTCTTTTGACTCCCTCTTTTCATATTCACTTAGAGTATCAAACATATCTTTGCCAAATGGAACAGAATCAGTTATATCCTGTATTGCGCTGTGCTCCTTTCTTTCTACATATTTTTGATGAATGTGATTTAAGTCTGATATTCTAGTTTCAGATAGATCATGAAAAAGGCACATCTTTAAAACCTTTAGTGTGTCTACTGTCCCATCCATTTGAGCCAAAGTATATCCAATGAAAGCCGTTCTATTTACATGTTCTGCTACAGACTGTTCACCTGTTCCAAGAAAATGGAAACCACTTCTGGGGGTTTTTGCGAGCATACCAACCTCAAATAAAAAGTTGGCTATACTCTTATTGTCAGCACTTACTTTCTTTTTTGTATTTATTTTCTTCATTTTTTTATAACGCGTCTATTTCTTCTATAACTTTTCCTATACTTTCCTTTGTCACACCTATATCAGTTAGTAACTCTGTATTTTCTACTAAAGTTTTGCAAAGTACTATACCTTTATCCAAAAGTTCTTTCTTTTCTCTACCATTCAAAGAAGCAAGACAGGTTATTGGATGCAATTTTGATTCTAATATCAAATCATGCAGGTTTCCAACCGGAGGATAGTTCCAACCAATCATTCTTATACCTCCCTGACAACTTCCATACTCTATAGCTGTTGATGTAAATTTCGTATTTGTAACAAGCCAAGCTTCATCTAACTCTCTTTCCTTTCCATAATTAAACTTCATCTTTCGCAAATCATCAAAACGAGCCTTTACATACAAAATAACTTTTAGATCTGATTTTGTTCCTCCTTCGTTGTGGAACTTGGCTTCTA
>CAYQQL010000050.1:0-3375 GCA_964420095.1 uncultured Candidatus Saccharibacteria bacterium
AGAAGGCTTCGTCCTAACCGTTAGACGATAAGGCCATTTAATAGAAAAACTATAGCATTTTTTACAAAAAAATCAAAAATGGTGTTATAATCAAATAATGTCAGGACCAGAAGATATTAATTCAATACCGCCAGAACCTACGGATGTAATTCCAGCTGAAAAAGTTGAGTCTGTTGAAGCTACAAAACTAATTAAAGACGAGGTTATCAGAGATATTAAACGTTTAGGTATGAATGATCCTGCCTCTGTGGATCTTTTGCAGAGGTATGCTGATCAATGCGAAGCTGAATATGTTGAACAAGGTAGAACTGATGCGCGTCTCGAAACGTTGAGAGAGAAAGCACATGTATTGGCAAAATCAGAAAATTACTTTTGGGCCATAATAGTTATTGAAGATGTTATAACCATCGCTACTCTAGAAGATGACAAGGAATCTGTTGAGGAAGCAGAATGGATTATGAGTAAAATAAAGGAAAAGTTGTTGCAGGACTTTACTCCACCCCCAGCACCTGAAAAAGTTGATAATAATGAATCAGTTGAGGAAATTTCATATGATGAAGTTTTAGAAGCTTTTAAAAAACTAAGTTCAAAAGCTACAGATCCTCAAGATTTGGATATCGGTGATGCAGAAGTTAAACAAGCGAACAAGTTGTTTAATGACTGGAGTAGACAACAAGAGTTGAAGACAAAAGGTAATTATGATGAATATATGAGGTTCAGCTTATTGCAGAACATGCTTTTTATTGAAGCTGGTTTTCATGGAAGAGATTATCTAGAAGATGTAAAAAGTTGGTTATATGTAAATGATTCTCCAAATATTCCAAAAGACACAGAGAGTTCGGATAGAGTAAAATTGAGAAAAGATATGGCGGATGCTTTGCGAAAGGTAAGAAATCTTTTAAAAGAATAATATTTATTTATGATTAAAAAAACTTTTGATTCTTTTGTTTGTGCGGTAAAAGGGATAGTCACTGTTTTTAAAGAGGAGAGGAATTTTAGCATCATACTATTTTTTGCCGTAATCGCTTTGGCTGTTGGCTACTATTTCGACTTCACATTAATCGAATTTGCTATTTGTGCAGTTATTATCACAATGGTTCTGGTTGCCGAAATGGCAAACACTGCTATCGAAGACCTTTGTAATAAAATAGAACCAAATCAGGATCCAGTTATTGGGAAAATAAAAGATATCTCAAGTGGTTTTGTTCTACTGGCTTCTTTTGGTGCTGGGGTGGCTGGGTTACTAGTCTTTTTCAATCATTTTGCTTTCTAACTATATTTGTTGGCTATAACCGAATAAGATATAATTGGCGTATGGAAAATTATCCTCAAAAGTTAAACTTTACTAGCCCAGAAGCAGAGATTGCATTTTTACGAGAACAGATAGCAAACAAAGAACAGGAACTAAGAGAAAAGAAAGTAAGTTTTAACACGGATGAGGTTGTAAAAGAGCAGATAAACAAATACAAAGACGCATTACCACAGGACGTATTGGCAGAAACTGTTGCGCTTTCAAAAGTAGATGTGGAGTCTATCGTTCTAAATCTTGAACCAGAACAGCACGACAAAAAAATAGAGGAATTAGTTGGCATAATGACAGCAAAGGGGGTAAAGAATGCTATGTCAGTTTTAAACGACATGAAAGACCCTCACCTAGAGGATGATTTTCATAGATATCTTGTTCAGTACATCGGTAGAGGTTTTCCCGCAAAAGATATAAATGTTTCTGACACAGAGTATCGTGGGCTCAATATGACTTTGTACGAGGTTGTTTTGCCAGAAAGTGGGGAAGAGGGCGAACAGAAAAAATCTCTCAAGGAACTCATCTCTAGTATGGAGCAGTTTCTGTCTGGAATGTTATCTGTAACAGCAAAGGATAGTACAAAAAATTACAAAGAAAATTACATTGTTTTGGAAATTGCCAATGCAAACGGTAGTGACCAATTTATTTTCTATGTTGCAGTGCCGAACGCTCACAAAACTCTTTTTGAAAAACAAATCATATCTGTTTTCCATAATGTAAAACTAACAGAAGCTACAGGAGACTACAATATTTTCAATCAAGCTGGCATTTCTGTTGGTTCGTATCTTGCTCCTAGTGTAAATGCTGTGTACCCGTTCAAAACATATGAGGCTTTTGATCATGACCCACTAAACATAGTTCTTAACTCTTTTTCTAAAATCCAAAAGGATGGCGAAGGTGCAGCAATACAAATAATTTTTGCACCAAAGGATAACTATTACAACGACAAATACAAATACGCTGCAGAAAAAATAGAAAAGGGCACTCCAACCAAAGAAGCTATAGATTTGCCAGAGACAATCACAGGTGAACTGCGAAAAGGTGTTTTCTCCATTTTCAAACCTGCAAAGAAAGTCGAAGAGGGAAAAGTTGAAAAGATTGATACAGAAGCAATAGAGAGAATAAAAGTAAAAACTTCTGCGCCTATTGTCGCGACAAACATCCGGCTTATCGCGTCTGCACAAAGCCGTCCCGATGCAGAGAGAATATTGCAGAGTATGGAGTCGGGTTTCAACCAGTTTACAGACACAGCATCAAACGGTATCAAGGCAGTCAGACTAGACTCAAAGGCACTTGCTAGAATGTTCCGAAGCTACTCATTTAGAGCATTTGATGCTAGTCAAAACTTTCCACTCAACCTACACGAGTTTGTAACGATTATTCACTTCAACACATCCTCTCTTGCGCCTACTCCACAGTTAAAACAAGTACTTTCTGCCTCTGCACCAGCACCTATGGGAATGAAAGCAGATGGAAATCTGCTTGGTGTAAATAATTACAGAAATGTAGAAACAAAAGTGTACCTAAGTGATGCTGACAAACTACGACATATGTATGTTATCGGACAGACTGGTGCTGGTAAGTCAGTATTTTTGAAAAATCAGATAATTCAAGATATACAAAAAGGTCATGGATGTTGTTTT
Source organism: uncultured Candidatus Saccharibacteria bacterium (assembly GCA_964420095.1). Lineage (GTDB taxonomy): Bacteria > Patescibacteriota > Minisyncoccia > Phycocordibacterales > DATDWN01 > C7867-006. The sequence continues at coordinate 2,947 of CAYQQL010000050.1, forward strand.
ATGGATCCACACGGTTCAGATATTCTAGATATTCTTGCCAACATTCCACCAGAACGATATGGCGATGTTATTTATTTTGATCCAGCATATACAGAAAGACCAATGGCACTAAATATGTTGGAGTACGACAGAAGTCGACCAGAACAAAAAATATTCGTTGTTAACGAACTCTTTAGTATTTTCCAAAAGTTGTATGGAGGAAACCCAGAATCAATGGGTCCAATGTTCGAACAATATTTCCGAAACTCAGCGATGCTCGTTCTAGAGGATCCAGATTCAGGTTGTACTTTGCTCGACGTATCTCGTGTTATGTCTAACAAAGAGTTCCGCCAGCTAAAACTTTCAAGATGCAAAAACCCTGTTGTGCATCAGTTCTGGACAGAAGTGGCAGAAAAGGCGGGTGGAGAAGCTTCACTTGCAAACATTGTT
>CAYQQL010000051.1:0-563 GCA_964420095.1 uncultured Candidatus Saccharibacteria bacterium
TTGGCTTCTGCCATCTTGTGAGTATCCTCTCTCTTCTTTGCTGCCTTTCCTTCGTTCTTTGAAGCTAGAATGATCTCATCTGCTAGTCTAGATGCCATAGGAGCACCCTTTCCCTCTCGTGCTGCTTCGATGATCCATTTCATAGATAGAAATGATCGTCTCTCAGGTCGTACTTCTCGAGGAATCTGGTAGTTAGCACCACCGACTCGTCGTGATCGTACTTCTGTTAGGGGTCCAGCATTTTTCAAAGCTGTTTCTAGAACTTCCATAGGATCTTCTACCTGTGCTCTTTCCTTTACTAGATCAAGTGCTTCGTAAACAATACCTCGAGCTGTTTCCTTTTGGCCTCGTAGCATTACGTAGTTGATAAACTTACCGATCTTTTCTGATCCGTATACATGGTCTGGTCCTACTATATTTCTATTTGTTACTTTTCGTCGCATATGTATTTAAATTATTTTGGAAGATTATTTAGCCTTTGGCTTCTTGTTACCGTATCGTGATCGTCCCTGTCGTCTTGAGTCTACTCCAGTAGCATCCAAAACACCTCGAACAATAGTGTA
>CAYQQL010000051.1:573-3329 GCA_964420095.1 uncultured Candidatus Saccharibacteria bacterium
CGTCCTTTACCTTTCCTCCTCGAAGTAGAACCACTGAGTGTTCCTGTAGGTTGTGACCCATACCTGGGATGTAAGCAGAAACTTCCATTCCGTTTGTAAGTCGAACTCTCGCGTATTTTCGGATAGCTGAGTTAGGCTTCTTTGGAGTCTTTGTTGTTACCTTTGTACAAACACCTCTTTTAAATGGTGAACCATAAAATACTGGTCGGTTTGTAAGAGTGTTAAAACCACGAGTAAGAGCCACAGCTTTTGGCTTTACCTTTGGCTTTGATCGCTTGCTTTTGATTAACTGATTTATTGTTGACATTGGTCACTACTCTAATATATCCGAGATAAAAACGCAAGCGACTACACCATAAGTCCAGTTATAAGTCTGAACTCAAGAGCGACAACTGGCATCACAAACGACCAAAGGAAGAATACAAATATCAAAACAAGGAAAAGCTGACTTCTTTCCAAAAAGTTTCGTACATACTGCATATTGTATGGCAAAAGTGAAAAAAGTATCTTTGAACCGTCCAGAGGAGGTATTGGCACGAGGTTAAATGTAGCCAAAACAAGATTGACTAGCACTATCATAGACGACATATATAGAAAGGCGTGCCCGAACTGGCTAGCAATGCCAAAACGGATGAGTAGGCCGAAAAATACGGCTATACATATATTAGATAGAGGTCCAGCAACCGCCACTATGGCTTCCCCCCATTTCTGGTTACGTAGGTTATATGGGTTAAAAGGTACTGGTTTTGCCCAACCGATAATAAAACCGCCTGTTAGATATGAGACTGTCGGCAATATAATAGAGCCAAAAAGTTCAAGGTGTTTTATAGGGTTAAGGGTCAGTCTTCCCTGATATTTGGCTGTATTATCCCCCAAAAGGTAGGCCGAATAGCCGTGGGACACCTCGTGGACCACAACAGAGAAAATGAGCACTAATATAGAGAAGATAAAATCTATTTGCATATTTAGAATATTATGTTAGCATATCCAAACAAATAAAACATATGGCAAAAGTCTGCGCAATCACAAATAAGTCATCACAGATGGGAGGAGGATACTCTAACAGAACTCGTGCTACACAGTTCAACCCTACTGGAATGAAGAGACGATATGCAAACCTTCAGAAAAAGAAGATCTATATTCCTGAACTTAAAAAGTCAGTAACTCTTACACTATCAACAAGAGGAATCAAAACTATTCAGAAAAACGGAGCATATGCTACACTACACAAAGCAGGTTTAGTATAACTTCCATATTTGGCGCATTTCTTCGTTACTCGCTCCGCATGCTCCCGCGGAGTATTTTTATATACACCTTAGTCGCATTGCTCACTCGTGCCTTGAACTGCATCCAAATCTGAAAGTTCTAGAATCTAAAACCGACATCCGACTATCGCCTCCCTCGCATTCTTATTTTTCAAAACAAACTTTTCTCCATTGGACTCAAAAACTAACCTTCCATTATTGCAGGTGGAATACGTTGGGATTTTTAATTTCTGCATAGTCTCCAAAGTTTCCTTATGCGGATGACCATAATCATTATTCACACCAGAAGAAACAACAGTCATCTGTGGTTTTACCAAAGAAACATATTCTTCTGAACTACTTGTTTTGCTACCATGATGTCCAGCTTTTAGAATTGTGCTTTTTAAATTATTCTTATCTAGCCCGACTAAATATTGCTCTATATTTGAAGTTGAATCCCCTTGTAACATAACTGATGTTTCTCCATATACAAGTTTCATCACAATTGATCCATCGTTTGAAGAAAGGCTGGAAACATCTCTGTCTGGGAAAAGAATCTGCAGATGAGCTCCCCCACCAAGATCAACTACCTGTCCACGACGTGCTAAAACTTTTGGAATTTTTCTATCACTTATTTCTTTTTCCAAAAGCGCATAGGTTTCTGTTTTGGAAACTGTCCCCGGTTCAAGAACCACATCAACTCTATATTTTTTCAAAAGAGATATAAAACCCTCGTAGTGATCCTTGTCTGGGTTGGTCACAACAAGCATGTCTATGTGTCTGTCATACCACGGCATTACTTTTGGTATTTCTTTCGAGAGAGTATTGTTCGGTCCACCATCGACTAGCACCTGAATACCTGTTGGTGACTCTATCCAAAGCGCGTCCCCCTGACCCACATCTAACACCTGGAATTTCAATATTCCCTTTCTATCTTCATGCAAAATGGCTAGAAAAATAGTTAGACTAAGTAGTACTAAAACAAGCAAAACGTACCATCGCAGATATTGTTTAACATGAGAGAAAACAGCCTTCATGTGATATATTATACACACAATTATTAGGCTAATATTTATCAAATGGCACAATTCGAAGAAAAGAAATTTAATATCAGCGAACTAAAAGGCATCAGTGCAAAGACGATCGAAGAACACTTGAAGCTTTATTCTGGTTATGTAAAGAACGCAAATGTAGTGGGACAAAAACTCTATGAAATGTTTCAAGAAGATGCAGAGAAAAATTCATATGCCATAGCAGAAACCAATCGCCGATTTGGTTTTGAATACAATGGTATTAGAAATCATGAGGTATATTTCGATTCACTTTCTGATGGACCAGTAACTCTTAGCGACAACAGCGAACTCAAAAAAGAACTTGAGTCTTCTTGGGGAAATTTTGATACATTCATGCAATTTTTCAAAATGATGGCGATGACTCGCGGTGTCGGATGGGCAATGCTTTATTGGGACAAAAAAGACAAAAGACTCCTAACTGCTTGGGTGGATGAACAAC
>CAYQQL010000052.1:0-3063 GCA_964420095.1 uncultured Candidatus Saccharibacteria bacterium
TTGACCCCTCTGTTATACCCACCCATACCACCATCTGAACGGATTACACGGTGACAAGGAATGTTTGGATCAAAGTTTTTACTCAAAATATTCCCAACGGCTCTGACAGCTTTTTCGCTACCCGCCTTTTTTGCAACTTCTTTATAAGTTAGAACTTTACCCTTTGGTATCTTGCGCACTACATCTCTTACCTTATCTGCAAAAGTTTTACTCTTTTTTATCATTATATTTATTCATAATATCAAATACCTTTATTTTTGATACAGCACCTGAGACAAGTGTTACTTGTGACCTTGAAACATCAAAATACTCTGCCAAAGTTTTTATCACGGCATCATTTGCTCTACCCTCGACAGGTGGTTCCTTTACAAAGACAGTGTAGTAATCATTTAACCTTTCATCTGTCTGCAAAAGTCGCTGGACTGGTTCCAGCATTTTGTTTTCTTTACTCCCCGCTTTCACTTTTACAAAAATTCTCATTTACTCTAGTGTAAACGATGCTCGTATTTTGTCACCTTCCCAGACTCCCTCTTTTTTACGGATATTCTGTTTTATAGAAAGTAGATAGGCACCAGATTCCTTGTGAGGAAACAAAGCTGTAACCCAAGAACTTTTTCTTAAAGTGACTTTTACTTTGATAAAACCAGCACCATATCTTTTACCAACGCCTTTTACTTCTAGTGAAAGTTTTTTAGGCAGAGTCACAAAATGCCAACCCATATCCCCCGGCCATTTCCAAACTTGTGAGTTGAATGTAAAAACTTTTTTCATAAATTGTAATTTCTGAGGATTTTTGTTCGAGTTCAAGGCGCGACGTTTTGTTTGTGACCAAAGTGTACATTTAGTACTCTGCGGGAGCAAACAAAACTAGCAACGCTGAAATCGGATAAAAATACCAGAAATTTAGTATTTTCGGATTACGCCCTTTACTATCGCCGCCACCTTCAAATCATACTGTGGATATATCGGCGCATAGTTTTTGTTGGCTGGTTTTAGATAAATAATATTTCCTTTCTTCTTGAAATATTTCATTGTCCAACCACCATCCACTTCCGCGATAACTATGTCTCCATCTTTTGGATCCCCTCTGCGTTCAACTAGAACTAAGTCACCTTCGTGGATACCCTCGTCTATCATAGAGTCACCTTTTACCTCTAACAAGTATACTGAACTCTTTTTACCACCTATCAAGTATTCTTCTAGACTCAGTGTATCTGTACCTTGTTCTACTGTTGTAGGTATTCCGGCTTCAACAAGTCCCAAGAGTGGAACTTCACCAAAAATTTTCATAGGAGTGAGTTTGCCATTTGTATCTTTGTCCACGATTCCATCATCAACAAGTTTGTTGATTAGTTTGTAAACAGCGTTTTTTGATTTGAAACCAACAAGAGACATTATTTCGTTGTACCCAGGCATTCGCCTGTTCTTTCTGTAGAACGAAAGTATCTTGTCTCTGTATGTAGAATATTTTTCGTTGCTCATGTTCTATGCAAAGTTAAATGTTCGCACCATCCAGTTTGATTTTGAACGTTTCATGTTTGCTAGGCTCGCAAGTACGAACTTGTGTCGTCTCGCTTCTACACCATATGACAGACCACGGACGATTTTCATATCTATGATTTCGTTTAGAACTCGCAACTCTTTCTTTAATGACTTTTCGAAATTTTGTTTACTCATTTTTTTATAATTTTATTTAAACCCTAATAATTTATTTTATTATCTTTTTATTATAGGTGAACTTGAGTTCACCCGCAACTTTTTTGTAACAAAAACTGTGGATAAACGTCATAATAAATGGAAACATATGTCGCGAACACTGAGTTTACTAAAAGTTACAGAGTCCACATACAACCGTATTCGCTCTGGTGCCTACGTGATACGTAGAGTACCGAAAAACTGGGAGATCAACATCAACAGCGAATTCGATGTAATATCAGAAAAAGAGAGAAGACCAATACCAGTTGTTGTCCTGTACACCTGTGATTTGGAAGGCTACACGAACGCCGGTATTCGTCGCATTCGCTGAGTTCTTTCCCACGAACCCACCCAACACAAAACCCACCAGTTTTGTTGGTGGGCTTTTGTTATATAAGCGAAAGGGGCAAAGCCAAAGCCTTGCCCCATTGCGTGGAAACTTCTACGACAGTCAAACCAAAAAACGTTCATCGTAAAAGTGTTTCTGTAGGACCGAACAAGCCTGTGTCCAGTATGGGAAGGACTTTGACAGTCCATCATACAAACTGGATGCACTTTCGCTGCTCGAGAACTCAGATGCTCTTCTGTAGAGTGTCGAGCCTACATCGTCATACCACTTGACGTTGTGTCTCCTTGCCATCTGACGCCGAAAGAATCCGGCCAAGAGAAGACTCTTTGATGCTCCTGCCTCAAAATAGAATGAGTCTTTTACAACCCGACTATTGAAGACAAACTCATCAAATACTTCTGTCAGATCAAGTGGAACAAGATAGAGTCCAGGTGTGTTGTTTCCCCTTCTCAAGCAAGGTGGTGGGCCAGCAAAATGCGCAAGCACGCTGGTCACATACATCAACTCCCTGTCCTTACGACTCAATGGTCGGCCAGTTACATCCGACAAACCCTCAAAGAAGAAATTGAAGGTGCGTTCGTCATCAGATGAAAGAAGCTCTTTAAGTGGATCCATAGGACCTCCCGTTTCTTTTTTTATTCTATACAACCTGTATTTCTTTGCAACACAAAACCCACCGGTTGTGTCGGCGGGTTTTGCTTATAAATATTCAAAAAAATTATCTATTTATGTACATCATTCCCTGTCCTGCTGACCAACCACCAGTTGTGTCGTACATCATTGGCATTCTGTGACCGTATCCATATCCACCGAACTCCATTGAAGCTTTCATCTCACCGATTCTCATTCCGATTGAGAATACCCAAGTGATGATAATAATTCCTAATATCCATCGAATAAGATGTCGTCCACCAAAACCGCAACCGTGTCCACATTTACCACATCTTCCATTTCCTGATCCACAAACGTCGCACATATTTTGATTATTTCCTTCCATTTTTATTTAAGAATTATTTTTT
>CAYQQL010000053.1:0-3062 GCA_964420095.1 uncultured Candidatus Saccharibacteria bacterium
CTGGACTAACCACACTTTCTGATCCACTGGGTGAAAAAATTGCTCTTTTATCACAAGATGATTCTGTTAGATTTATGTTTTATACAGCAAAAACAAAGGCTTACGTTGATATTAACCCAATAACATTCCCAGAAAAGTGTGTTTGGAGCAAAAAAGACACAAATGTTTTATACTGTGCCGTTCCCAAAGATTACATATCTGGAAACAGTCTAATATCTTGGTACAAAGGACTTATTTCATATTCTGATGATATATGGAAATACGATCTAAAAAATAATGTATCGACTATAGTGGGAGAATTGAGCAAAGCCTCCTTGGTGGACATTGATGTTATAAAGCCCGTACTATCTGAAAACGAACAATATCTAGTCTTTATAAACAAGAAAGACAACTCTCTCTGGAGTCTTGATTTACTTCAATAAAACCTAAACAACAAGTGTGTGTTTGTGGTACTTTCTCCTTATATATATCTCTTGAACGATTGCAAAAATGTTACTTGTGATTAGATATAAAGCTATAGCAGAAGATATTGTGTAGGCAATAATAGTCATAAAAACAGGGAAGAAGTACTTCATTTGAATAGTCATGGCCTTCTGTAGGTCGCTCTGTGGGGCGTTTTCTTCATTCTTTGTTGTTGGTGAGGAGGCCAAACTTATCTGGTAATAAGTGGTCAGTCCAGCAATAACAGCCAAAATCATACTCTTTTCAGAAATGTTGATTAGGTGAAGAAAAACCATATTGATATTTTCTGGGGAAGAAACAAAAGAATAAAGTATTGTGGTGTTTATAATTGGTAATCCGGACTTCAAAAACACTCTATATAGTCCGATCAGTATAGGAAGTTGAATTATAAGTATAAATATACCAGCAAAAGGGTTTATGCCTTTCTCTTTATAATATTCGAACTGCTTCTTTGCTTGTTCTTCTTTATTGTCTTTGTATTTCTCTTTAATAATGGCGAGGTCTTTCTCTGCACTCTTCATTTCAAGCTGAGACTTTGAAGCTTTTATTGAGAGAGGAAGAATAATTATCTTTATTACAATAGTAAATATAATAATAATGACGCCTGCATCAAAAAAGGGGAGTAGATCCATCAAAAGAATCAGCCCGTTATATAGTGGTTGTGAAATTATAAGATTAAAAAGTGATGACATTTGGTTATTCTAACACATAAGAACCCGAAAGTAATGCTTCTATTTCTTTCTCCAGAGCGCTGAATTTTACAGGAACTGATCCTTTTTTATAAACAAAAAAGAGAAAATAACCAGATTTTATATTACTTAAAAAGTTTGACACTACTGAGTAACCAATTCTTCTATACTTGTTTCTATCAACGGCTTTTGAACAAACCTTCTTTGAAACAGAAAAAGCCACTCTTGATGGGCTGTTTTCTGGCATTTTATCCAAATAAAGCAGTAGTTTTGAAGAATTGAACCTTGTTCCGTGAGATAGTATATGTGTGAAATTATCTCTCGGTATTCTCCTGTTTTTGGGAAGCATTTTAAGATTTACTTACCAACGGTTGTTATAGCTTTTCGTCCTTTTCTTCGTCTCCTAAGTAGTGTATTCTGGCCTGTTTTTGTTCTACTTCGAACTAGGAAGCCGTGGGCTTTTGCTCTTTTTCTTTTTTTAGGTTGATATGTTTTTGACATGTTTTTGGTTTATGGTGAACAAATATCAGATATGTCTCTGTACACATATTATTAACATATCTATAGCTTTTTAACAAGTACTATCTTTTTTCCTTTTCTATATAATATGTTCCATGATGGATAACAAAAAACTTTGGGATAGTGTTTTGGTAGAGATGGAGTTAACTTTATCTAAACCAAATTTCAACACTTGGTTTAAAGATACATCCATAATCAAACAAGAAGACGGTGCGGTTTATCTTGGAGTCCCAAATACATTTGTTCAAGACTGGCTTGGTAGTAAATTTCACAACCAAATATTAAAAGCCTTAAGAAATATTTCTAGCACAATACAGTCTCTTCACTATATTATCTCAAAAGAGGAAATGAAGGATAGACCTTCCCAAGAAAAGATCCCTCAACAAACAAGAGAGCTCCCAATAGCAGATACCTTTATAAACAAAGAAGACAACCTGAACCCTAGATATACTTTTGAGTCTTTTGTTGTTGGCCCATTTAACGAATTCGCCCACGCTGCCAGCCAAGCGATCATTAAAAAGCCTGGAATTGTATATAACCCTTTGTTTATATATGGAGGAACAGGTCACGGAAAAACGCATCTTATGCAGGCGGTAGGGAACCATCTGAAAAATTCTAGTAACAAAAAGGTGTTTTATACTACGTCAGAAAAATTCTCTCAAGAGTACGTTAACGCTCTACAGTTAAACAAACCTAATTTCTTTAAAGAAAAATACAGAAAGTATGATGTTCTTATTATGGACGATATTCAGTTTTTCTCTGGTAAGATGCAGCTTCAGGAACAGCTTTTTCATCTTTTTAACCATTTATATGAAAACAACAAGCAGATTGTATTTTCATCAGATAAACACCCTGGTCTAATTCAAGATTTGGAAGATAGACTTAAGAGTCGTTTTAGTGCGGGTATGATTGTTGATATACCAACACCAGACAACGAGTCGAGAGCTGCCATAATACGAACAAAATCGGCTTCAAGTAAGTATCCGTTATCAAAAGAGGTTATAGATTACCTTGCTTACTCTATAACAGGGAACATTCGAGAGCTTGAGGGAATTATAAATTCCGTTACTTGTCAGTCTGATTTAAAGGAAAGGGAACTATCATTGGTAGAAGTAAAGAATTTTGTAAAAAACAACACAAAACCGAAAAAACTAGTATCAACAAAGGAGGTTGTTAAAGCTGTTGCTGAGTTCTATAACATAGAAGAACAATTAGTATATGATAAAACTAGAAAAAAGGAGGTTATTAAACCTAGACAGGTGATTATGTTTATTTTAAGGGAAGATTTTAATATATCTTATCCAGCCATAGGAGAAAAACTGGGTGGTAGAGACCATACAACAGTGATGCACTCTTGCGAGAAGATAAAGAATGACATGAAAGCAGATGAGA
>CAYQQL010000054.1:0-3007 GCA_964420095.1 uncultured Candidatus Saccharibacteria bacterium
TCTGACAACAGCGCCAGAGTTAAGCCCACTAATTGAGAAAATTATAAAGGAGGAACGGGAAAGAGACTTGGGTCGTGCTGGTATAGAAACTTTGGCCATAATTGCCTATAAAGGGCCAGTTTCCAAGAAAGAAATCGAGTATATAAGAGGAGTTAATTCGCAGTTTGCCTTGCGAAACCTTCTTTTGCGAGGACTTGTGGAAAGAAAAGCTAGTTCTTGGGACGAACGTGTTATAGTTTATAGCATCACCGCTGATACACTGAGATATCTGGGACTTGGAAGTATTACAGAATTACCTGAATATTTGGAAGTTAGAAAACAACTTGAAGTTGAAGAAGAACCAGATGATAATCAAAGCGATACAGAAAACAATGGATAAGTTTGAATATTTTAGAAATAAATATGATATTTCAAGAGAGCTTTTTGCCCTAGATCTTTTTATTATTGCCGGCATTATAGTTCTTTCTTTTGCTATTTTTACTACAGAAAGAATACCTGTTGTCGCTGAAGTAATAGCTCCTCCAAAAGTTTTGAGCACAAATATGTTTGATAATTTGAAACTAAAAGCGAATGCTGTTTATGTTTATGATTTCAAAAATAAAAAAGTAGTTTTTGAAAAAAATAGCACGGCTCAACTCCCACTAGCTTCTCTTACAAAACTAGCTACAGCTTTGACTGCGATAGAGCTACTTCCAAAGGATTCAGAAATAACGATTAAAAAGGAATTTCTTGCAGAAGAAGGTGATTCTGGTTTGCTAGCAAACGAGTCATGGAAGCTGAAAGATCTTTTGGATTTTTCACTTGTGACTTCATCTAACGATGGTGCAAGGTCTATTGCATCTGTTATTGGTGCGTTTGATTTGAAAACTGATGACTACAATTTGGGTAGAAAGGATTTTATCTCAAAAATGAATGCAAAAGTTCAAGAAATAGGACTTAAGCAAACTTATTTTATAAACGAAAGTGGTTTGGACGTCAGTGACACAACAAGTGGTGGATACGGCTCTGCTCAAGATATTGGAAATCTTATTGGTTACATTGTTTCTAACGAGCCAGACGTAATAGAAGCTACAAAATACAAAACTTTTAATGTTGATTCAGATACAAAGGAACACGTTGCAAAGAATACAAACTCTGGCGTTTCAAATATTCCTGGACTTATTCTTTCAAAAACTGGCTATACAAATTTGGCAGGAGGGAACTTAGCAATCGCATTTGACCCAACAATCGGCAGACCAGTGGTTATAGTGGTACTAGGTTCGACTATTGATGGAAGATTTGATGATATGGATGAACTAGTTAAGGCGACCTTGGAATACGTAAAACAGTAATTTATATAAACGAATGAGCGCGCCCTTTGTGGGGAACGCGCTCGGGTTGTGACTGTGCCACTCCTGTCTAGTAGGAGTTCGGGTTCCAGTCGGGGTTGTTGAATCGCTCGAGAAGGTCTGTGAACCAGATGTACTCTCCATTGGAGCACGGAACGAAGGTGCCACGGCCTTGCGGGCAGAGGGTCTTCACGAGCTCCAAATCGAGAGAACTGCTCCCACGTGCGAGCCAAATTTCAGCTCCAGTGGTAACGATGACCTTCATTCCGTTGTTAACGTCCCACTTACCGATTTGCTTGGCCAGCGTTTCTTCGCCGATCACGACCTTCACACCGTTTCCGCACCAGGCATTCAGCCCAGTGACGTGAACGTAGCCAGCGAGCTTGAGTGCAGTTCTCTGTTCTTTCGTGGTGGGAGTGCTAACTCCGTTCATACCCAGACTCCTTTGTCAGTGAGGCTAATTCCTTAGCCGTCTACATATATTATACACCATAGTATGTCACTTTGTCAAGTTATTAAATAAGGCCTATTTTGGACTCTTTTTGGGCATTTGGTATACTCTAAGGTATGTGTGGAATATCAGGGGTCATCGAACCCAAAATCAAGCATAAAGACAAGATCATAGAGGCTATGGTCTCTAGGATAATTCATCGTGGTCCAGACGAGGATGGTTTTTATGTTGATAAAAATGTTGGACTTGGAATGCGCAGACTTTCAATAATCGATCTTTCGTCTGGTCACCAACCAATAACATCTGAAGATGAAAACCTGCTTATTTTTTTCAACGGAGAAATATATAACTATCTAGAACTTAAAAAAAATTTATTAGAGAAAAACTACAAATTCAAAACTGATTCAGACACAGAAGTCATACTTCATATGTACGAAGAGTATGGTGAGAAAATGCTGACTCAACTTCGTGGTATGTTTACTTTTTGTATTTATGATATAGAAAAGAAAGAAGTTTTTGTTGCAAGAGATTTTTTTGGTATCAAACCACTTTATTACCTTGTTCAAAATGAAAAGATCGTTGCTTTTTCTTCTGAAGCAAAAAGTTTTCTGTCTTTCCCAGGTTTTGTTCCAGAGGTAAATGACAGTGCTGTATATAACTACCTTTCTTTCCAATACAACCCACTTGTGGAGTCATTTTTTAAGGATGTTTACAAACTTCCACCGGCTCACTACATGAGAATAAACCTAGCCAGTGGTGAGGCTGACATAAAGAAATATTGGTCATTTGATTTTGCTCAAGATAGAGAGTTGGATGAAAAGAAGACAAAAATAGACCTGCTTTATACAATAAAGGATTCTGTTAGACATCATATGATAGCTGATGTTCCTGTTGGAGCTTTTCTTTCGGGTGGAATAGACAGCAGTATTATTACGACACTAATGCAGGATATCCGTGGAGATAAAAAGATCAAAACCTTTACAGTAGGTTGGGACACTCTAACAGAGGGGCTAGAAGCAAAAGAAACTTCTGATGCACTTGGTACTGACCATACTGAAATTACGATTGATCCAAAAGAGTATTTTTCTGTTTTGGGTAAAGCGGTTTACCATTTTGACGAACCAGTTGCCGACCCAAGTGCAATAGGAATTTATTTTCTCGCACAGGAGGCAACAAAAAGTGTAAAGGTTGTTCTTTCTGGGGAGGGATCAGATGAACTTTTTGGTGG
>CAYQQL010000055.1:0-2976 GCA_964420095.1 uncultured Candidatus Saccharibacteria bacterium
TGTATATGTGAGGAAATAAGTTTCTTTCTTATTTATAAGATAAAGAGACTACAAAATTATGCTAATTATAGCGTATACAAGGCAAAAATAAATAAATTAATACCCTAGTCGGCTAGGGTGTTTTTATGATTAACTGTTAATTCAAAACAAAGAAGATTAGGAGTAACAGTAAAACTATACCAATAAAGAAGATATATATCGCTTTTTGGATTTTGAGATTTCTACAAAGGTAGGCAATAACCCCCACTATTATGGATATAAACAGTAATAAAGAACCTAATAATTGCAAAAAGAAATCGTCCAAACCCTTTGAGTAACTACTCCCAGAAATATTAGTACCAACTAGAACAATCACCCAAATTGCAATCAGAAGCAAATTGAATTTGGTGTAATTTGAAGTGTTTTGAAGCGTGTTTTTTATACGAGCAACTATCATACCTGCATAATAGCCCTTAATAAAGTCTTTATCAATACAATCACTGAATATTATTATTGTTTCATCTGCTCAAAAAAGTTATCGCTACTTGCAGGGGTTGTTTTAGCTTTCTTTTCTTTCTTCGCCTCTGCTTTCATTTTTATTGGTTCAATTTTTGGTCGTTCCTGGCCATACGTTTTTTGTGAATGCGTCGTTACCTCTGCCCTGGTATCTTGGTTATCCTCTACAACAAAATTATCTATTTCTCCACTAAATGTTGCCTGAGGTTGTAGTGCGTTGATCTTCATATAAAAGTTGTAAGAGGGTAGATTGGGAATTTGCCCCACTTCTACCTCTGGCGCAAAGACTGGTAGTAGTTTGATCTCATCTTTTGGACTAGTGGTTCTAAAGCAGATAAGTGTTCCTGTGTTTCCAATGATTGTTTCAAGTAGCTCATCTTCAATCTGCACTGTGTTTTGGTGTGCCAAGATTACACTGAGTCTATACTTTCGTGCCTCAGAGAGAATCTGTGCAAACGACATGGTGGCAAAGTTTTGAAACTCATCAATGTATAAGAAAAAGTCTGGTCGCTTATTCTCTGCAACATGTACCCTTCTAAGCGCTGTAAGCTGTATTTTGGCAGTAAAAAGCCCGCCAAGGAAATAGGCTGTGTCTTCTCCTATCTTTCCTTTTGAGAGGTTACAGATGAGGATTTTTTTATGGTTCATGATAGTTTCAAAATCCAGTTTGCTCTCACTTTGATTCAAGATGTTGCGCGTCATGCTGGTTGTTAAAAATCTGCCAAGTTTGTTGGTAATTGGAGAGATCTGCTCTGCTTTTTGAAAACTTCCGAGCTTTTCAAATTCATTCTTCCAGAAGGCCTTAAGAACTTCATCTTTGAGCTCGCTTGTAACTTTTTTACGATAGGTCATGTTTGTAAGTAGATCATAGATGGTAAAAAGCGTTGGTTTTTCTTGTTCAAGTGCAGTCAAAATTACGTTTCTTAAAATATGCTCCATTCTTGGTCCAGAATAGCGGGGGTCATAGAGTTTATGAAAAATAGATATCAGTGTTGAGGTAATAAAGTCCTTTTCTCTCTGGAGTTCTACTTCTGATAGTCCTTCTGGGATCTCAAGCACATTAAGGCCAATAGGAAACTCGATATCATAGGGGTTAAAGTACACCACATCTTTGATTCTCTCTTTTGGAATAACTCCAAGTAGTTTCTCTGCCAGATCTCCATGGGGATCAATCACCGCAAGACCATTACCCTTGACCATATCTTGGTAAATCATGTGTGTTAAGAGGGTTGTTTTACCCGTACCAGTTGCACCGATGATATAGGTATGTCGCCTTCGCTCTTCGAGTGTTACGCCAATGGTGGTATCTGTTTCACCGTAGGTGTTGTGAGCAAAAGCAATATCAAAATCTGCTTTGTTTTTCTTAAGTGACAAAGGGGCTGGAAGCTTTGGGCTTTTGACTTGGAGTAAATCTTCTGTCTTGGTGTTGAGTACATGAGGTAAGTGATATAGACCGGCAAGTTCGGTGGTTGAAAGGATGGCGTTGCTTGACCCGAGCGATAGACGGTTTTTTAGCAGAAAGTATTGTAGTTTTTGCAGTAGTGGTGTTTGGATGTAGCTAAAAAGATTTTTCTTTCTCTTGATGATTTGGTGAGCGGTGGCAAAAGATTCAAAAGAAGCAACTATGCCTTGTAATCGCTCTTGTGGGTTTGTTGTTGTCTGAATAAATACTTTTATCTGAACTTCAAACAATGGTTGGTTGAGTTTGGATGCAATTGTTTGCAAAAGCTCATTTTTTGCTTGACCCGATGTTTTGATTTGTTTTACTTCTGGAGTATCAAATAGCCAAGAGGGAAATGCTTGTTTTGAGTTGGTAAAGATCCAGGCAAGCAAAGTAACTGGAGTAAGTACAATAAATGCTAGTACTCTGCTGAGTAAATTAAGTACATCAGAGCCATATGCTTGGGAAAGAATCTGATCAGCACTTTCGTTGTTTAGTATTTTTGTTTGGAGTGTATGGATAGTATTTAGCATTCTGCCATGTGTTGATTCATGCAGTGGCGTGCAAATAAACTGGAGAGCTATTTTTTCATTGTCTTTGAGTTTGGTTAAATACCCAGTCAGATATGAGAGCGGGTCATATTGTTGAAGTTGTGCCTGTTCTGCCAGTGGATAGATAAATGAATTTTTTAAAGTAAGTTCTTCGATGCGACAAGAATTTGTAGGATCTTCTGGTAAGTAATCATTTGTTTCTTTAACCTCTATACCTGGCAGATAGGCAAGCAGTGTCTTTTTAACACTTGGTGCGTCAGTTTTAGCAAGTCGAAGAATAAAGCGAATGCCCTCATATTTACTAGAGACGAGCTCATAACTAACTGGTTTTTTGTAACCCAGGAGCTTATCCCACCAAGAGTGAGGTTTTTCCAGAGAATGCAAGATTTCAAAGAGTTTCGTATTGGTAAGGGAAGTTTTTAGAGTGCGATCAGTGGGTTTTACTTCGAGATAAGTGTAGTTTGTGTTGAGTAATCGGCGGAATCTCTT
>CAYQQL010000056.1:0-2893 GCA_964420095.1 uncultured Candidatus Saccharibacteria bacterium
AACAAGGCTCTTTCAAGGCTCTTTCAAGCCTCCAAAAGCGACCACTCTCACAGCATGTGGTGTTCTGAAACACTACAAAGTGTAAATGACTGAGATAGCCTATTCAAGCCATTTCTGAGGATAGCTATGGGATCTAGTAGGGATAGCTGGGTAGAATAGGCATTCATATACCCTCATTATCTCATTTCCCAAGAAAAGAAAAAAGGCCGTCCTCTAGATAGCGTCAGGAATGGTAAAAAATCTTTTTTGCTCTCAGTTTTTATAATCTTATAAGCTTAAAATAGTCGCCTCTATATCCTTCCTGTTCTTCGTGATAATAGATACTAAACCAGATGTGCCACTATTTTTGTCTTCTACATCACATCCAAGTTCGTATAAACACAAGTATTTAACCTTTTTAAAGTTTCCTTGAACCTGATTAAACTCCGGCTCTGTAAAAAACTGTCCTCCAATTTCATATCTTGTATTTTGGGACATCTTGTATAGGTTTTCATAAGCTGTTCCTGCTTCTTGAACTCCGCCTGTTGGCAAGCTAACTTTTAGTAGTCTAACCGCCATTTCGGTTCTTCCTTCGACCTCAACCCCTTTTTCCTTATCATAGTACTTCTGATGTTTGCGAGGTATTGAAGCAACCCCTGAGGTTTCACAGATAAAGGCATTAAAGTAGTGAATTGCTGAGTAGAAAAGTAACGTACTCGACCAACATAAATGAATATTCTGTTCTCCTTGCCAGTCAATAGAACGAAAGAACTTTTCTGCAAGAAAAGCTCTTTCTAAATACTGCTTAGTTTCAGATTTCATATCTAGCCTACACAAAGCAGGGTGCTAATTCGGCTGTCTTAAAATCATGTTGTTTTGCGTAAGTTCGTATTCGAGTAGCCTTTTGTTTCTCGTATATATGAATAGTAATCTCTACGTCTATGTTTCCTAACGACTGCTCTACTGAATTAAATAGAGATCTAATATAAGCCGTAGCCATTGCTGCTTTTTCTTCGTCTACTACAAACAGGAAGTCTAAGTCGCCTTTACCGACCGGCTTCCAGTACGCACTCCGAATTCCAAATTCCTTTTTTGGAACTCTGTTTTTCAAAACTTCTAGTACTTTATCTCTATTCGATTTTAATGCCATAATCATTTCATTATTCCTCACTCATTATATCACATTTTTTCATATACTTGTGACAAGTTTTATAATGTCTTATTTTTAAAGCCTTAGATACTCTAATGGATAGGTACCTTATTATCTCCATTTTGTCAATAAAAAGAGGCTCTCTCAAGCCTCCAAAAAAGACTACTCTCACAGTTCGTGTAAGTAAATAATTATCACTACAAGATAACTACCCGCCACCGCTGTTGTTATCCCCATATTGTCATGCCTATTACTATCACCACAATAACAAGAACTATAAGTGGCCATAAAAAAGCAACAATACCGGCTCCAATTAAAGCTGGGAGCCAACCAATAGCCAGCCCTACTAAGAAGCCCCATGTTGCAAAAGCGTAAATCCATATACTAAAAAAGGCTATTACCCCAGTGATAATTTTGCCCATTTCGTAAATATCTTCCCATTCCATATTTTTATAGCTAAATGATATTTTCGGAAATTATAATTTATCGATGTAAAATCCCTGTACCCGGTATGCCTTCCCATCAGGTTTCATCCTATATCCATGTTTTGCGACATTATAAAAGTTTCGATAGTACAGCTCCCCGGGGCTACGCAGTTTTTCGGCTCCAGCCTTTCCAATAAGGAGTTTCGATGTTTTGCTTGATGCACCAAAAACAATTCTTCCATCAAATGCATCTACCAATCGCTTGGGATAAATACTACCCCGTGCAGGCTCCGTATTAATGACAACAAGATGCATATTAACAAACCCAGATCGGCAGAGGTTTCCAATTGCTTCCTCAAAAAAATTCTCCTTGCCCTTCACGAGGTCGCTATACCCGTTGATGACTATAACAATCTTTGGAAATACTTTGGTTATATTCTTATCAATGTTTTCCTTCTTTCTGGTTCCTAATAATATATCCGTGGTAGGAATAAGTCGCCTATCCGCCTCCTTTAAACACCATTTAATAACTTCTTTAGCTCTTTCCTGATTCGTGACCACTGGAAATAAAAGGTTTTTCAACTTCCGATACTCGACGAGGTCTTCCTTTTTTGTATCAATAAGGACTAACTTAAGATGTTTCGGGTCTGTATTTTTAACTAAGGTACGAATAAGGCAGTGCAGGAAGGTGCTTTTCCCTGATCCTTTTCTTCCTCCGACGATATAATCAACCCCGTTTACTAATTTCGCCACAAGGTTATGCGTGGCAGTTTCGGCGCCTAATGGTATAACGGCTTCATTTTTAAAACTTCTCCAATCTATATCTTTATACAGGTGTTCTAAGTCCATTTTCATATTATTTAACTGTTTCTTTACAAACCATTAAACCGTACTGCTTATCATCCCGACATTTATACCCACACTCGTAGTCAAAATTTGTATTGACTCCAGCTATTTGGTCAACCCAATCACGACAAGCTTCCACGGACTTTAACCCTGGTTGTACTACCCAAGTGCTTGGATCACCAATGTTGTCCTTATTCTTGTAATAAACACCTGTCCATTCATTATCACCTGAACAACCAGACAAAACAGACGCTGAAAGTACTACTAAAAAAAATAATCTAACATTCATATACTCATATTATTTCAATTTCTGTGATTGGGAGCAATGCTTGAGATGGCTATTGAGTCGGGTTTTATCATTCTTCAAAGACTTTGTTGTTCCACGATACCCACTCCTGCCCATTCCACCACTCTACTCGAATGACACCACTTTCGATAGGAACTGGTTCAAAACTTGCATACCATTCCTCTGAATGTGCGCCCCATCCTCGCG
>CAYQQL010000057.1:0-2802 GCA_964420095.1 uncultured Candidatus Saccharibacteria bacterium
CTTCTGGATTTACTTGTCGGCTTGTATGTCTTCATATTATTTATATAAATTCTATTTTATCTCCCTTTTTTAAATACACTAGGGCTTTGCGTCCCCCGCCTCGTACTCCATTTTGACCTCGAGACGTAACTTTCTTTTTTGGAATAGCTAGTACGTTAACTTTTACAGGTTTTACTTTATAAATTGTAAAAACTGCTTTCACTATCTCAGATTTGGTTGCTCCAGCGGAAACATCAAAAGTATACACACCTTGCTCTTGGGCAAAAGATGCTTTTTCGGTAACTCTTGGGTTTTTAATAATGTTTGTCATAATATGCTTTTACCGTAAATTAACCTCTAGCTTCTAAGAACTTTACACTCTCTGTCGGATTTTCAATTAAAAGATATTTATGGTTTAGGACGTCTAATGGGTTTAAATTTTTCAAGAAAACCATATCGAGTACAGGGATATTTCGGAAACTTTTTTCAGCATTTAGGTCTCGAGCAAACAAGGCTGTTAAAATTTTTGCATTAGCTGTCTTTTTGGTTGGCAATTTAAAACCTCCAGCTTTAGAAATATTTTTTATCGCTTCAGCACCCACCTTGGTACTAATAGCTCCTGTTGAAAGTGAGTCAACAAAAACAATTTCACCGTCCTTAAATTTTCGAGATAATACTGAGAACAAGGCTTGAGCACGCATAGTTTTAGAAATTTTGCGTTTGTAGTTTTTCTCAGCAAGTGGTCCATGAGTCACACCTCCACCAACCCAGATAGGTGATCGTGTAGAACCGTGACGAGCTCGTCCTGTTCCCTTTTGCTTCCATGGCTTCTTTCCTCCACCGCGAACCTCACCTCGGCCTTTGGTATCAGCTGTTCCGGCGCGCTTGTTTGAACGCATGCCTTCGACAACTTGGTGAACCAAGTCTGAACGCCACTTAACTTCGAAAACTTTTGCAGGTAAAGCAATTGTTCCAGTCTCTTTTCCTTTTTGATTGTAAATTTTTGCTTCCATAATTTTATCGGCTTATGATTTCTACCAAACTTCCACGTCGGCCTGTAATCGCACCTTTGATCAACATCAAATTATTCTCTTTATCGACAAAAACCACTTTAAGATTTTTCTGAGTGATTCTATCTGAACCCATGCGTCCAGCCATGCGCATACCTTTTGGTACGTGAGTTCGCAAACCTCCGCCGATACTTCCTGGTTCACGTTCAGAATGCTTTTGTCCGTGAGTTCGAGGGCCTCCGGCAAAACCGTGACGCTTGACCACACCCTGGAAACCTTTACCCTTGGAAACACTAGTAACCTGAAGTTTGTCTCCAACAGCAAAAGCTGAAACATCGATAATGTCGCCTTCTTTGGCACCACTTTCATCAGTTGGTTTTAATCGAAACTCTTTGAGAGTTTGAAATAGTTCTCCTTTCATTGAACCCAATTGAGCTTTGTTGATTCTTTCTTTTTTAGTTGTTCCAAAACCAACTTGTACAGAATTGTAACCATCTTCTTCTTTTGAGAAAACTCGAGTTACGGTAACTGGACCAGCAGAAACTACTGTCACGGGAATAACATCTCCCTCTTCAGAAAAATACTCCGTCATATTCTCTTTTCGGCCTAAAATGAATTTCATATTTTTATAGCATTTTCACATCAATATCTACGCCAGAAGGCAAAGATAGGTTGGTTAAAGACTCCACTGTCTTTGCATTTGGATTGATGATATCGATTAATCTTTTGTGAACTCGGATTTCAAACTGCTCTCGAGTATTTTTATAAATAAACGGAGAACGGTTGACTGTATATTTTTTGATTTCTGTAGGAAGTGGAACAGGTCCGACGATATTTGAATCGTATCTCATTGCTGTATCCATGATTTGTTTTACAGAAGCATCCAAAACCTTGCTTTCGTAAGCACGGACTCGAATACGAAGCACTACTTTATCGTCCCCCTTTTCTTTCTTGGAAGTTTTAGTTGCTTTTGTTTTCTTCACTTTTGTTTCTGTTGTTGACATAATTTTAAAGGTGCTTTTTTACAAATCTTACTCTACAAAACTCTTATCCCAATATCTTTGTTACAACTCCAGCTCCAACAGTCTTGCCTCCTTCGCGGATAGCAAATCTTTGTGATTCTTCGAGAGCTACAGGAGTAACCAATTTAACAGTGATTTTTACAGTATCTCCAGGCATAACCATTTCTGTACCTTCAGCGAGCGTTACATCTCCAGTCACATCTGTTGTACGGATGTAGAATTGAGGCTTATAACCCTTGAAGAATGGAGTGTGACGTCCACCTTCTTCCTTCTTCAAAACATAGATTTCAGCTGTAAAGTTATCATGTGGAGTAGTTGTTCCTGGCTTACATAGGACTTGTCCACGAGTGATATCTTCTTTCTTAAGACCTCGTAGGAGGATACCAGCGTTGTCGCCAGCCATACCTTCTTGCAAGTTCTTGTTGAACATTTCAATACCAGTAACGGTAGACTTTTGAGTAGGTTTGATACCGACAATTTCGATATCTTCACCAACTTTAACAACACCTCTTTCAATTTTACCAGTAACCACTGTGCCACGGCCTTCGATTGAGAATATATCTTCTACAGGCATAAGGAAAGGCTTGGTTGTGTCTCGTTCTGGTACAGGGATGTAAGTATCTAGAGCGTTTGTAAGATCAAGAATTTTCTTTGCCCATTCATCATTTACATCCTTAGATTCAAGACCCTTTAGAGCTGAACCACGGATAACTGGAGCGCCCGCGCCATCAAAACCTTGCTTGGTCAAAAGTTCACGAATTTCTTCTTCCACAAGGTCGATCATGTCTTTA
>CAYQQL010000058.1:0-2798 GCA_964420095.1 uncultured Candidatus Saccharibacteria bacterium
CTAGCTCCTTTTGTATTGCTCTATTTATATAACCTAAAGTAATGGCGTTAAGGCCTCTACTGCTTGTAGTGTCACCATTTGAGCTAGTTGATATAACACCAATAAGAGTTGAATTTTTATCAACCACAAGTCCTCCAGAAGATCCCTTTTGTGACACAACTGTGCCTCCAACAGAGATTATGTCTATGCTCCCATCTCTGAAAGTAAAAACATCCTGTATGTTTGTAATAGCAGTGGTTACATTTAAATTTTGAAGTATAGAAAGTCCACCAAGGAACCCAGCTGGATATGATGAAAGCAAAACTGGTTCATTCACGTTTATCGCTTCGCGGATATTCATAGTCACAAAAGGGAAACTGTCTGGAGCTTTTGATCCATCAACCATTCCTGTTATTCGAAGAAAGGCAAAATCATTTTCTCCTGTGCCTTGGGGGTTTTGGTCCTTTAGTTGGGTTTTATTCTCTGAAACCCAAGTAGGGGAGATGTAAACTAATTCTATATTGTATTTTGGATACGCAGGACTACCGGTTCTAGCTACACACTGAATAAAATCTTTTTCTCTGTAGTTTCTTAAAAGCAGATACTGTCCTATGTGTGCGTTAGTTAGTATGAGTCCGCTCGGTCCAACTATCGCACCTGTACCAGAAATAGGGGACAATTCACCGCCTTTTGCTGTACAGAGAATGTTTACCGTAGCTTTTCTAGCGAATTCGTTTATAGCAACAAAGTCTGGGGTCGGTTCTGGTTTCGCTTCTGTTTTTGGAGCTTCAGTGACAGCTTTTATTGGTATAACTTTTGCTTTTGGTGTTGTAGTCGCAGTTTTTGGAGTTTTAATTATTGGTTTTGTTGTTGTAGCTATTATTGCAATAGTAGAGCTGGCTTTCTGTTGAGGTTTTATATCTGGAGCGGTATAAACTTTGGTGTTTGTTCCACTCAGAAGAAGCAAATGGGCAAATATGAATGAAATGGCGGTTTTTAGAAACATAGCAGTATTATATCACTTGTTACTAGTACAATTTGATAGAGTATTTATTTTCTGATACTATAGCTTGTATTGCGGGATTAGTTTATCGGTAAAACAACAGTTTTCCAAACTGTGGAGAGCGGTTCGACTCCGCTATCCCGCACAGACAAAAAAGAGACCTTTTGGTCTCTTTTTTGCTATGCGGGATAAGCAAAGCAAAGCTTTGCGTGCGGAGTCGAACCGGATTGGCGGTTTACGCTCGTAGCAACGAGTGTCGCCAATCAGGCGCCTAGAATTTTCTTGAGCGACGGCGAAAGAAAATTCGGAGGGCGACTCCGCTAGTTTCCCAACCCGCGTACTCCGGCACAGAATTATGATAGAATTTTAGTATGGAAATAACTACAAAATATAGAAGTAATAACTTGTTTGTTATTGTTATTCATGGGCCTATGGGTGCAGGAAAAACGGCACTTGCTGATATGTTGCATGATGAGATTGCTGATACAGCCCATTTTGGGGCGGACCACATAAAGTGGTTAGTCTCAGATTTCAGAAATGTCTCATCTCATACTAAGGTTGCACAAAATATGATTCCTGTTATGGCTGAGGGTTATTTAACACAAGGTATTAATCTTATTCTTGAACAGGCATTTAGCGCTGAAGAAATTAAATTTTTAGAACTAATAGCTCAAAAATTCGGTGCCAAATTTTATGTTTATGGTTTAAGCGCTGAAAGGTCTACTCTTAATAAGCGTATAATCGAAAGAACCCAAAGACTAGGTAAGCCAGAGATTTCAACTACTCACATTGACCAGTCTTTTGAAGAATATAAACGTAATATGTATGAGCGTGGGGTATTGTTTGATTCTGAAAAGATTTCTATTGGGGAAATGGCCGATAAAATTATTAAAGATCTAGGGTTGGAAAGTTAGTTTTAATTTTGTTCAATATCCTAAACAAATGACACTTTAGAGGTCTAGGCACGATGTGTTTTTAATAATTAAAATAACCACGACTTTTTTGATTTATCATTTTTTGTGATAGTATAATAGAATACATGAACTACAAAAGCTTAAATGCGGTTATATCACTTATAATATTGATTGCAGGCTTTTCATTTTATTGGTATTCATATAGACCAAGCAAAATTAGAGCAAAATGCTCAGCTAATGCTGAATTTTCACAGATTTTTAATAATAATGATGATACTAGAAGCCAAGGAATAAAAGATAAATATAGTACCTGTCTGCACAATTTTGGGTTAGAAAAGTAATAGCTTTTTGTTTTTAACGTAGATTAGATCAATCAAAAAAGAGCCATGAGGCTCTTTTTTGATATTCTCTCGAGAGAACGCTATTTCACGGCTTCTTTCAAAGCTTTTGCCGCTCTGAACTTTGGAACCTTCATTGAAGGTACTGAGATAGTAGCTCCAGTTCGAGGATTTCGAGCTTGTCGTGCAGCTCTAGTCTTTGTAGAGAAGATTCCCAGACCTGCGATTGAAACTTCGCCACCCTTTTTAAGAGTAGAAACTATAGAATCAATAACTGTGTCTACAACTTCCTCTGCTTGAACTTTTGTACCACCTAGTTTCGCGTGAACTGCGTCTACTATTGATGCTTTATTCATAATGATAAAATTAACTAATGATAATTCTAAACCTTATGACCAACCTTATCTACTATAAGAGTATTATATATTAAGGCTTTTTTAGCGCAATAGATTGACAAGGTCTTTAATAAGTTGTGTTAAAATGAAGCGAGTCTAATTTTTTTCAAGACTCTGCACAGGAAATTAGAAAACAACGACGAACGAAAAGAAGCCTGAAGCATTGTTT
>CAYQQL010000059.1:0-2781 GCA_964420095.1 uncultured Candidatus Saccharibacteria bacterium
AACCGATTTACAAAATCGGTGCTCTACCAACTGAGCTAAAGCGGCAATGTTGGCAACTAAATTTAAAAACAACCTATCTAATGTATCAAAAACCTAGACTAATTTCAACCCTAAACTTTTCTTGCTTCTGGTTGAGTCTTGTCATCTGCAAGACTCTCTAGAAAGAAAGAAACTGAACCATTTGCTCGAAGCACTCTCCTGCCTCGAAAACCGTCTGCAGAACTGTAGTACTTCTTTGAAACGTAGTCTTTCATCTTTACCAAAAGTTCGTAAGCATAAGAAGGTAGAAACTCGAACACAAATATGTGCGCAATTTTCTTGTATCGGTTGTACTTAAATACACCCAAATCAATAAGCTGGTGAATCATTTCATCCCCCTTGGCAAACAAGTTTGAAAGAGAATGTATCTTTCTTACTTTTAACTCAAAAACCTTTGATCCCACGAGTGAGACCATCACAAAAAGTGAAACGAAAAATAATATAGTTGTCATAAATAGAAATTATTGAGAAATTGAAAATCTTACGAATCGTGAGACCTCTATTTTTTCACCGAATTTCTGGGTTGCCTGCTGAACAAGGTTAGTTATTGTTACTTCAGGATTTTTTATGAATGGTTGTGTCAGTAGTACTGCCTCTGGCTCTGCATCTGCTCCAGCGTCCTCTGCTTTTAGAAACTTTGGATCTGTTGCTGATACGTGCATAGCTATGTCACGAGCTAAAACTTTGAATTCGTCGTTCTTTGCAACGAAGTCAGTCTCACATAGCAATTCTATCATAACTCCGATTGTACCGGTAGAGTGTACGTATGTTCCAATACATCCAGCTCCTAGAGTTCTATCTGCCTTTTTAAGAGCTTGTTCAGCACTTTTTGACATAAGGATAGCAGTAGCCTTTTCCATATCACCACCCGCCTCTTCTAGAGCCTTTTTGCATTGCATAACTGAAACACCTGTCTTATCCCGTAGTTCTTTTACGAGTTCTGTTGTTATTTCTGTCATATAAAATTAGATTTAAGATAAATTAAAAACAACGAAATGCACCATCTTGGAAGTACTGATTAATTATACAGTAGCTGTTGGTTTCTTCAACTGTCCAGCCTTAAAAGCTTCTGCTGCCTTTGTTAGGAAAAACTCGATACTTGTCTTTGAAGCGTCGTTTCCAGGAATTGGAAATTCTACTTCGTTTAGGTTGTTATCTGTTCCACAAACAGCGATAGTTGGGATTCCCATGTACTTTGCTTCCTTTACTGCAATAGACTCTCGCTTTGCATCTATAACAAAGATAGCGTCAGGAAGTCTCTTCATAACTGAAAGTCCAAAGAAGAACTCTCGTAGCTTGTCGATTTCTCGGTCGATCAAAAGTCTCTCTTTCTTAGTGTATTTTACTAGCTCGCCTTTCTCTTTCTGAGAAACTAGAGATTCTAGCTTTTCTACTCTTTTCTTTATTTCTGGGAAGTTAGTCAAAGTTCCTCCGATAAATCGTCCAGCCACGTATGGCATGTTGATAGATTCTGCGAACTTTGTTATCGCACCCTTTGCCTCGTTCTTTCCACTGATAAATAGGATGTTTCCGTTCTTTGCTGCTATGCTTTCTACAAAAGCTAGAGCCTTGTCCATTGAATCCTTTGTTTTTTCTAGATCAAATATCTCGATTTTGTTCTTTACTCCGTATATAAAAGGTTTTGTTGATGGGTGTCGTCTAGACTTGATAAAGCCGAAGTGAGCACCTGCAGAAAATAGAGCGTCTACTACGCCATTTCCGCTATTTGAATTATTTGTATCTGTTTTAGTCATTGTTGTTTTAAATCAATCCCTCTTGGGACAGGCAACTATCTGTGCCTTGCGATTCCTAATTGTTATTTTTTATAATTATCGCAATTTCATGCGAGGGTCAAAATATACCAAAATATTGGCATTTTTGCAATACCCACTCATCATCACTTCAAACGGCTGACTCACCGCTAAAATTCTCCAAACTTCCAGTAAGAAATATTTGACTTAAAGGAATCGGGCTTTGTGGTGATTTTTTGTAAACGAAAAGGCGCTGGGATGTTATTCCCGCGCCCGTAGCCAGAATGACACTCTGGCGGGTGGTAGTACCGCACCTAATAGACCTCCTTTGCATCAGTCAGTGCCACCTCCCTAGACACCAAGAGCTCACTGTGACAGTAGTCCCTTCCGAAACGCATCGGAGGAGCATCACTGCTCGGCCACGTGGCCGACTCCTTCCGCCAGTACGAGAGGGTGCTCTGCGGATCGGGGACCTTTGAAAGGTCGAAGATCACGTAGAGCTCCATCTTTTCCTGGTGGGGATCCCGAATGAAGCAGTCTCTCACTTCCACAGCTTCCGCCTCGGTGAAGGGGCCAAAGAGTGAAGAGTTGAAACCACAGGACGCCATGACGAAAAAGGTTTTTTCCATGTGCTGTTGCCTCCTTAAGGCACTGAAATGACAAGTTGGAACTAAATTGTCCCAAGAAATGGCTCAAATAAGCACTTTCTTAGGACAACTTAACTATCATATATTATACACCTTTTATTACAAAAGTCAAGTATTTTAGAGTACGAAAAAAACGTGTAACCCAGTACAGTAAATCGTTCGAAATCGTAACTTTTGCAAGACCTGCACAGGAAATTAGAAAACAACGACGAACGGAAAGAAGCCTGAAGCATACACCCCGGAGAGGGCGACCGAAGGGAGTCTGCGAGAAGGCTCTGGAGTGAGGACGATTGTTTTCTTGATTTCCGAGCAAAGCAAAACCCCAACAGGGGTTTATGCGTGTC
>CAYQQL010000060.1:0-1243 GCA_964420095.1 uncultured Candidatus Saccharibacteria bacterium
CCCAATAGTATTATCAGTTGATGAAATCCAACGGATGTTCGATGTCTGCGAAAACAAGAAACACAAAGTAATTCTTGCGCTACTTTATTCCTGCTCACTTCGGGTATCAGAATTGATCAACCTCAAATGGACTGATATTGATCGCAGCCGGATGATTATAAACATTATCCAGGCAAAGGGAAAGAAGGATAGGCAAGTTGGGTTGAATGATAAATTGATAGAGCTACTTGCTGATTATTATCGAGAGCATAAATCAATTATCTATGTACTTAACGGACAGGGGCATCATGCACAATATTCGGAACGCTCAGTTGGCGAAGTGGTAAAACAACTTGCAGCAAAAGCAGGTATTGACAATAAGCGTGTTTATACTCATTTGATGCGTCATACTTCAGCTACCCACATGGTAGAATCGGGCATAGACATTAATTTGATTCAAAAGCTATTGGGCCATTCCAATGTAAAAACTACTTCTATATATTGTCATATATCTCATAATTTAATAAGAAATATATCTCCCTTAAAATCTATTAATTTATGATCCGCAAATCCTCCATACTATCTATTGAAAATAGAACCTTTAAAATAGTTGGCATTTGGTGGTTAGGCAATAAGGCTTCTAAATATGAGCTGCAAGAGGTAAAAGACGGTAAATCCATAGGAGAGATATTTAAAAAAGATGCTAAGGTGATAGATCAGTTAATTAATAATGGTAAAATAAAGGTAATATGAAAGAATTATTTGTAAGCTATGAGATCAGTAAGGCATTAAAAGAAAAGGGGTTTAATGAGCCATGTTTTCGATGGTATAAAAATGGTATAGATGCTAATTACTTTGGTGAAGATCAACTTAATTCAGATTGTGTAGGATATGATTGTGTTGCCCCTCTTTACCAGCAAGTAATTTCTTGGTTTGAAAAAAACATGATATTTATATTTATTGACTTAGAGCATTTGGGAAGTGATGAATATGGATTTAGATACATTATAAAATATCTGCCAAAAGAACATTGGAATCTAAAACGCAGAATGACATCCTTTCAGGAAATACAGTCATTTTCAGATAACATTGCTTCTTATTCAGGAGCATGGGACACTCGAAAAGAAGCATTAGACAAAGCAATAGAAGAGGCATTAAAGTTAATTTAAAATAAATTAAATTTTACTTGCATATGTGCAAGTAACTACTTAAATTTGTGCGATGAGGATAAAGACAAAAGACTTAGTAAAGGTTAAATCGGAGT
>CAYQQL010000060.1:1317-2692 GCA_964420095.1 uncultured Candidatus Saccharibacteria bacterium
ACTGGCATTTCTCGCCAGGGCCTTGAGCAAAGTAAATTGACATTCGGAGTAATTCTGAAACTTGACAAAAAAGTCATCATAATTGATGATAAATACGAAGAGTTTATGTCCACAAGAAAAAAATAGTTAAATGTTTGCATTTATCAGAAATATTATTAATTTTGGTCTGTTAGTTGACGATCGTAGCGTTAACATAGGTTCTAAAAATACTCTCCGTAAGGAAGTCCAAATAAAGCCGATGTTTAAGTTTCTGCTACGATCAGGAACCGAAAATATCGGCTTCTTATTTGGTTTAATCCAATCTAACCAAACTTACAGAATAAACTGTTTGGATCAGGCAAATGCCTCTATGCAAGATGAGTACCATAGAGGAAGAAGGATAACTTTTTGTGGGGGACTTTTTCTTTTTCTTCTTTTAAAATTGTTTTCGTTGTTTCTTATTTTTCTTCTGTTTTCTTTTAGGGGTTAAACTTACTTACACTATGATTAAGAACTTTAAAATTACAATTAAGGGATATATGCCAGTAATGCAATATGATTCTATTTTAGGTAGAGATTATTGTGATGTATCAGATCAATATGGACAAACAGAGTTTACGGGTACAGATGAAGATCTTAAAAAAGAAATAGCACGTATGAGAGCAGTAAGCCCAGGAATATCAATAATAGGTATTGAAGAGTCTGAATATATAGAGCCTGTTAAAGTAGAAGATGCAGAAGAAAGATTTAATATACTACGTAATAGTTAAGAAAGAATGAAAAATTACAGAACTATAAAATATCTTATCTATTCTGCCTTTAATTCATGGTATTATCCTGAATATTTACATAACAAACATACTCCATATTTTAAATGATCTCCACTCAAGAACAAATACCATTTATGACAAAAGTAACACTATCTGAGAAGGATATAGTAGACACCCATTCAGAAAGAATGGACTCTGTAAAGAAATTCTTAAATGCTATTACAGAATTAAAGTATCTACCTCAAAATAATAAGGAGAAAAAGTATTACGGCAATCATCATAACAAGTATATTAGCACAAATAAAAAAATAGGCATTAAAAGAGAA
The DNA here is from genome assembly GCA_964420095.1 of uncultured Candidatus Saccharibacteria bacterium. Lineage (GTDB taxonomy): Bacteria > Patescibacteriota > Minisyncoccia > Phycocordibacterales > DATDWN01 > C7867-006. The sequence goes on from CAYQQL010000060.1 coordinate 2,393, forward strand.
ATTGCCTTATGTAAATCACATCTATCTGATATGCAAGAACAGGAAGCCAAACAATATGTAATGCAACACGGAGAGGATGAGCTTCGTTTGATATTAGTTAAAAATTTTATATACGGATGACAAATATTACCGCAGAACAGTTCGGACAAATGCAAGACAAAGTAAACTCTTTGGCTAAGAAGAAAAAAACCAACCACATTTCTGTAGGAGGATTTGTCCATTCAGGTGGTGATTTAAAAGTACACACTTTTAGTAAAGAAAATCCAATCAAGAAAATAATAAAAGGCAGACCTAATCTTA
>CAYQQL010000061.1:0-2647 GCA_964420095.1 uncultured Candidatus Saccharibacteria bacterium
CGTTAACAAGAAAGTTTAGGGAAATAGTTGGTTCATCGATGTTGATAGATGGAAGTCTTTCTCCAAACTCGTCCTGACAAATAGTGTCACCGATATATATGTTTGGAAGACCAGCGATCATAACAATGTCACCAGCTGTAGCTTCTGCCGTCTCTACTCTTTTTGTTCCTTCAAAGCTAAAAAGTTTTGTTATCTTTCCAGATGACATTTGTCCATCATGATGTTTGTCGAAAACAGTATCACCGACTTTGATAGTTCCTTCGTATACTCGGCAAACAGCAAGTCTTCCTAGGAAGTTGTCGTATGCAAGGTTAAATGACTGAAGTTTTGCTGGTGCAGTTTTGTTTCCTGTAGCAGGTGGAACTTCTTTCAAGATAGTTTCTAATAGAGGAGTAAGGTCTTTTGACTCGTCTTCTAGTTTCATTTTTGCTATACCGTCTCGTCCGATAGCGTAAACAGTAGTAAAGTCTAGTTGTTCGTCGTTAGCACCTAGTTCAAGGAAAAGTTCTAGCACCATTTCGTGTACTTCGTCTGGTCGTGCAGCTGGCTTGTCGATTTTGTTGATGATAACAATAGGTTTTAGCCCAAGTTCAAGAGATTTTTTCAAAACGAAACGAGTCTGTGGCATTGGTCCTTCCTGTGCGTCGACTAGTAGAAGAACAGTATCGATTGATCGCAAAACTCGTTCAACTTCTGAACCGAAGTCGGAGTGGCCGGGTGTGTCCACAATGTTGATTTTTGTAACTTCTCGTCCAGATTCCTTTGAAGGGTAATAAACAGATGTATTTTTTGCATAAATAGTAATACCACGCTCCTGTTCAAGTGCGTTTGAATCCATGCTTGTCTCACCGGTAGTCATACCAGTTTGCTTCATCAAGGCGTCGGTGAGGGTTGTTTTGCCGTGGTCTACGTGGGCTATGATTGCTATATTTCTAATCTGCATGTGTTTGATTTGTATATTTGGCGCACTTCTGCGTTAAAATTTCTAAAATTTTCGTCACCTTACCAGTAAGTAAGGCTCCTCTCATTTTCTCATTTTGCCTTGAATTGCATCCAAATATCCAAACCAAGGATACAACCCATTTGAAAAATCCGCCTGAGCGGTGAATTTGAACCATAATTAAAGCAAATTTTTATAAAAAAGTAAAGGGTACGATGGTGCCCGTGACAGACACGGGTCCATCACGGGCTATGTGTGCCTGCGTGAAGCACTGTATCGGTACAGTGCAAACACAAACAGTACACTGAACGCGGTGTAGGAAAGTGCCACTACAAGCACCGTCCAGACGAGACCTTTGAGTACCAGGCTCACCAACGCGAGAGTCAGCAGTACGATTACTGACCCACTGAACCTCTTCAGTACCTCAAACGGTTCTGAGAGAGTGAAAATGAGAACGTCGAGCATGGGATCGGGCCTCCTGTCATAAACCTAACAGATTATTATACAATAGTCTAATATAGTTTCTTGCATTAAGTCCTAGGAACTGAGACAATTTATACAATGTTTATTTCAGTTACAGAAGTACTGTCTATTTTAGAACAGTACAAATATTTTCTTATTTTCCCTATAGCCGTATTGGAGGGTCCAATAATCATTATTATTACTGGTTTTTTGGTATTTTTAGGCTATTTAAATGGTTATGTAGCTTACACTGTCATAGTGGTTGCGGATGTTATAGGGGATTCAATGTACTATTTCTTAGGGCGGTATTGGAAAAAGTCTGTATGGATAAAAAAGTGGGCAAAGTTTGTTGGTTATGATGAAAGCAGTGAAGCTTTTTTGGAGGAGCACTTCAAGAATCACAAAGGAAAAACTTTTTTGCTTGCAAAAATATCTCACGGCATAGGTGGAGCTGTTCAGGTTTCCTCTGGTATCGCAGGTGTGAAATATTCTGACTTTTTCAAATATAGTTTACTAGGCACAATACCAAAAGCACTAATCTTGTTTTTTGTTGGTTTTTATTTAGGTAGTAACTATGTAAAAATCGATAGCTATTTTAATTCAATAGCGAAAATAACACTCACTCTTGTATTTATTATTTTGATATATTTTATTTCTGCAAAATATGCAAAGAACTATTTGACGATGAATAAAGATATCGAGAAAAAGTAGAGTTAATTTTATTATTTTGTATAATATAGTTATGGAAACAGGACAACTTACTTTGCCAACTATACCAGCTTTGAAGTTTTCTATTATTGCTATCACACCAGATATATTACTTTTGGTCCTTGGGGTGTTTTTGTTTTTTTATTTGATAGTTTCTGCAGTGCTTTTTTATCACTGGTCAGCTTACGGAATGCATAGTAAAGGAATAGTCATTGGAAAGACAATTTTTTCCATAGTTTCTGTCATTCTTTTATTACTTTCGTGGTTTTCTATAACATATTATTAGTATGGCAAAAGACGTATTACATCTTGAATCAGACGAGCATATTATTTTGGAAGTTAGAAAACACTGGATTGTTTTTATTGGCTATGGAATCCAGCTTATCTTTTCTGCTATTTTCCCGATTGTTCTATTCTTTCTAGCCAAAAAGTTTTTTCCACAAGTTCTAGATATAGCCGTTGCTGGGAACATAAATGCCCTTATGATTTTTGTTTATTCTATCTGGCTTATGTTTCTTTGGCTATCATTCTTTGTAA
>CAYQQL010000062.1:0-1294 GCA_964420095.1 uncultured Candidatus Saccharibacteria bacterium
ATTAAGACAGAATTTAAGAGAAGCTATAGAGAAATCAATAATAAAAAATCGTTCCTGAGTAAAAAAGTTCCCAAAAAATTTGCATTTCGATAATTCCTGATTATCTTTGTAGTGCGAAACGTAAAAAATGAACTTTAAAAACCCTGAAACACTCAATGAAATCCTTTGTAGCCGACGCTACACGTTTTCGCCATTGTCTGGAGTAGGGGCTTTTTAATTTAATGACACAAGACAAATCTTATTCAATGAACTTAAAATTACTGCAAGATGTAATTGGTTCAAAACACTCAATTGCAATAGCAGATTGGGCAGATGGAAAAGGAACTGTTTGGCAGGTTATGCCGGATTCCATGGAAGAACAAGATTTCTTTAATTGGTACTGCCATAACAGAGAAGATGACCAATATTTCCAAAATATACATGAATGTGTAACAACATATATCCATTACAGGAACAAATGGATTAGTATGGGAAGACCAAAACCGTATTAATATGGCATATTACTTTAAACATGACGATAACGCCAGAAGAGACCCTAAGATAATAAGGCTTAGTAGGGTAAAGGGAATGAAGGGCTATGGTATTTAGTGGGCATTCTGTTCTTAAAGAGTTCGATCTATTTGTTCTGCAACAGCAATGCTACAGCAATGCAAGAGTATTAGAATCACTTGAAGATAGATTAAAAACAACAAGTGATGCAAGTGCAAAAGCACGTAAGCGATGGGAATTGGAAAGGATTAAGAATCAACAAGTTAATGCCACAGCATTGCCACAGCAAAGCGTCAGCAATGCTATAATACAAGAGAAGATAATAGAAGATAATATAAATATCCCTTTTTCTGCCTTTTGGGATTTGTATAATAAAAAGGTTGGCGCAAAAGAAAAGTGTGAGTCGAAGTGGAGAAAACTTACGGAAACAGAAAGAGAGAAAATAATGTCCACATTACCAGTTTTTTTATCAAAAATAAAAGACAAGCAGTTTCAACCTCATGCAGAAACATATCTTAATCAAAAAAGATGGAATGACGATTTGTCTATAATTCAAACCATAAAGCCAAGAGTTTATAACTAATGAAGGTAATCTGCACAGTAGATAAAAAAGAGTACGAATTAACCATTAACGGATCTCCCGTTGAGGAAAAGATGACTTGTCCTGTTTGCTCTCCTACCCGTAAAAAGAGCAAGGATAAATGCTTGGGATGGAATAATAGCAAAATGGTAGGTAGATGTGTTCATTGCGAAGCATCGTTCTTTATAAAACACGAAAAACAGCCTGATTTGGTATATGAAAAGC
>CAYQQL010000062.1:1304-2570 GCA_964420095.1 uncultured Candidatus Saccharibacteria bacterium
TATAACAACCCTGTCGGATAAAGTCATTAAATGGTTTGAATCACGTAAAATAAGCCAAAAAACATTAGAAAAAGCACAAATTACTGAAGGTGTAGAGTGGATGCCAGGAGTTAATTCAGAAATAAATACGATCCAATTTAACTATTTCAGGGATAATGTGCTTATAAACACCAAATATCGTACCGGCAACAAGCAATTTAAGATGTTTAAAGGGGCAGAACTAATATTTTACAACCTTGATGCCATAAAAGATTCCCAAGAAGTATATGTAGTGGAGGGGGAAATGGATTGCTTGGCACTTATGGAAGCAGGAATAGAAAATGTAGTTTCCGTCCCTAATGGGGCATCACCCAATAAAAATAATATGCAGTATTTAGATAACTGCATTGAGTACTTTATCGGTAAAAAGATTCATTTAGCCTTAGACAATGATATGCCAGGTAGAAAGCTAAGAGATGAAATGGCAGAAAGACTTGGAAAAGAGAACTGCGATTATATCGAATTTGGAGAGTTTAAGGATGCTAACGACTGTTTAATGGCACTTGGTATACAAGGGATCATAGATAGTGTGTCTAAAGCGAAATTATTCCCTTTGGAGGGGGTGTTTACTATTGATGATATTTCTGATGAAATTGATGATATGTACGTTAATGGACTCGATAAAGGGGTTTCTACCTTTATTCAAGGATTTGATTGCAATATTGTAAAAGGGTATCTTTATGTTATCACAGGCATTCCTTCGCATGGAAAGTCTGATTGGCTTGATAATATATGTATTCACCTAAAGGTATTCCACAATTATGATGGAGCTTTCTATTCTCCTGAAAACAAACCAACTCAACTGCATTTTAGTAAAATGGCAAGAAAGTTAATTGGCAAACATTGGGATGATAGCCCACGAATGACTGAAGGAGAGAAAGATTTAGTTAAAAAATATCTCAACAAATCTTTTTGGTTCATTAAACCTGAAAAAGACTTTACCCTATCCTCAATCCTAAAGCAGATAAAGAATCTTCAATTACGCTATGGTCTTGATTTTTTCGTAATTGATGCTTGGAATAAATTAGAGCATTTAGGTAAAAAAGATACTGATTATATCGGAATGGCATTAGATGAAATAGCATTATTCTGCGAATTAAACAATTTAACGTGCTTTTTAGTAGCGCACCCCACTAAAATACCTAAGACAAGAGATACTAATAAATACGAAATACCTACTTTGTATAACATATCTGGATCTGCGAATTTCTACAACAAGGCTGATGT
>CAYQQL010000063.1:0-2481 GCA_964420095.1 uncultured Candidatus Saccharibacteria bacterium
TTTTCTTGATTTCCGAGCAAAGCAAAACCCCAACAGGGGTTTATGCGTGTCTTGTGAAAAGTTAGCGAGCGATTTTTATCTCGCGAATTCTATATTTCGAGACTCTCGGATAACAGTAACTTTTATCTCTCCGGGATATTTTAGTTCGGATTCAATTCGCAACGCTATATCTCTAGCCATTTTCTTTGCCTCAAGGTCTGTAACTTCTGTAGGAGTAACAAAAATTCTGATTTCTCGTCCAGCTTGTAGGGCATATGATTTTTCTACACCAGTAAATGAAGAGGCAACAGCTTCAAGATCCTTTAGTCTCTTCAAATAATTTTCTATACTGTCTCGTCTAGCTCCAGGTCTTCCGCCAGATATTGCATCAGCAGACTGAACTATCATTGATTCTAGAGTCTCGTATGGATACTCATTATGATGAGCCTGCATCGCTTTGATAATATTTTCATCTGTACCAAATTTCTGAAGAATTCTTCTTCCGATTTCCACGTGTGTTCCAACAACTTCGTGATCAAGAGCTTTTCCTATGTCATGAACAAGTGCACCAGCCTTTGCTACCTGCACGTTTGCTCCAATTTCTTCTGCAATCATTCCTGCAATGTGTGCCATCTCTACAGAGTGAGCAAGAACATTTTGTCCATAACTTGTTCTAAAGTGGAGTCGTCCAAGTATAGAAACAACTCTAGGTTCTAGTCCTAATACACCAGTTTCATAGACGGCTTCCTCACCTTTTTCTTTTATTGTTTTTGCAATTTCACTCTCTGCTTTCTGTACCATTTCTTCTATTTTTGCTGGTTGTATTCTTCCATCAGCAATAAGTTTCTCGAGAGCGTTTCTTGCGATTTGTCGCCTTACTGGGTCAAAAGAGGAGATAGTGATAGAACCTGGAGTATCGTCAACAATAACTTCCACACCTGTCGCTCTTTCAAAAGCTTTGATGTTTCTACCTTCCTTACCAATGATCTTTCCTTTAAGTTCATCACTTGGGATTGTGACTTGAGTTGTGAGCATATCTGATGAAACAGAGTTTGCTAGTCGTTGGATAGATGTAGCTAGAATCTCTTTTGCTTTGTCTTCTAGTTTTTCTTGGCCAGTCTGTTCCATCTTTCGCATCTTTACCAAGATATCCTCTTCAGATTCTTTTTCAACAGTTTTCAAAATTTCTTCACGAGCTTCTTCTGTTGTTAGTCTCGCAATTTTCTGTAGCTCTTCTTTCTTCTGGCTTTCTATTTGCTCTGCACTTTGTCTTATATTTTTTATTTCTTCTATTTTTTTCTTTACTTCTTCGACTTCTTTGTCTATTTCTGTTTGTCTATGATCAAGAAGCTCATCTTTTTTGATAAGTCTTTCTTCATTTTTCTTATTTGCCTCCTCCTTTTGTCTTATTTCGAATCTAGCAACTTTAAGTATTTCTTCTGCTTTACCTTCTGCTTCTGTCAGGATCCTTTGCTCTTTGTCCTTTGCCTCGAGCATCATTTGTTTGATGTCGAGTTCCATTGAGCCTCTTTTTCCTCGAGAAACCAAAATTCGCAAACCGTAACCAAGTCCTAGTGAAATCAGCGATGCTGCTATAAGCAGGTACGCTACTATTTGTAATGGAATCATATTTTATGCTGGCCGTCCTTCGTCTCTCTTTTTGAAATTTCTAGTATTTGTAGGAAATGAATTCTAAATTTTCTAAGATATTTAAGGTAATTTGGATTTCTGATTGTCTGGATATAAACAGGAAATGACGGGAAAAACAAAAAACAACCGTTATTATTTAATCAATAATAACTTCACTATATAAGAAACCCGAGAATAAGTCAAAATAAGAATAGAGGCGCCGATTATTCGACGCCTCTTCGTTTTATGCTGTTTGGCAGAAGTTAACAGCATAACCCCAACCTTTTTCTGTTGGTTCAAACCTTGCGACAGGAGAAGGGTGAGTTTTGGAATTGCAGAAGTGTGGATCGATCGATTTCTGGTTTAGGATGGTTTTTGTTGGCACCCCCTCAAAAACAAGGATCTTGTTTCCTTCGTAATTGTTACAATCTGGGTATTTGATCATCACCACAACGAAACGGAGTACTTTTTCAAGTCGGGTGATCTCAAAGTTGTTGGGATTTGGGTTCCCAAGTACCAGTTCTTGTAAAATTAGTGTCGGTTCCTTTGCACGTCGTTGAGGCTTAATTTGTTGGAAATCGCTTTCATTCGAACAAAATGAGCCACGAAATAATCCAAGTCCCATCTCATACCTCCTAGAAGACCGATATGTATCTCAACAAAAGATACAGAGAGAAAAGGTGAAGCATCTGGTCCATTACAACGTAAACAACTGGACCAAACGGGTGACTTGCTACCTCCTTATTTCCAGAAAGCATTGCTGAACCGCCTGTAATCTTCATCCACTTGTATGCCAAGGAGTATCTGTCGATAATCCAGTGGGGAATGAAGATTCCTAAGAAGGCAACAACATCTTTCTGTTCAAGGAATAGC
>CAYQQL010000064.1:0-2431 GCA_964420095.1 uncultured Candidatus Saccharibacteria bacterium
GAGTTCGCCTGACACAAGTCCGTTCAGATCCAGCCAAAAGGCGTGATGTTGCAGATTATCGCAACCGCTCACGCCTTTTTACTTACTTATTTCCCTCTGGCTTCTTCTCTTCGAAATCAGCATCTCTTACCTTCTCATCCTTTGGAGCATCGCCTCCTGCTTGACCAGTAGCTGCACTTTCTTGAGAAGCCTTGTTGATTATCTCCCCTATTTTTTGTAACTCAGTTGAAAGTTCAGTTGTAGCTTTCTTTATAGCATCCATATCCTCACCTTCTCGAGCTTTCTTCGCATCAGCTATTTTTGATTCAATACTAGTTTTAAGATCTGCAGGAACTTTATCACCTGCGTCTACTAGTGATTTCTCCGCTGTGTAGACTAGTTGTTCTGCAATGTTTTTTGCTTCAACCAAATCTTTTTTCTTCTGATCGTCTACAGCATGAGCCTCTGCATCTTTCTGCATCTTCTCGATATCTTCTTTTGAGAGACCTGATCTAGCCTCGATTCGGATAGACTGCTCTTTGTTTGTCGCTTTGTCCTTTGCTTTTACAGAAAGAATTCCGTTCGCATCAACGTCGAACATAACCTCTACCTGAGGCATACCTCGTGGTGCTGGTGGAATACCATCTAGAATAAATCTACCTAGTGATTTGTTGTCGCTCGCCATTGCTCGCTCACCCTGAACGATATGTATTTCTACAGATGTCTGGTTATCTGCAGCAGTTGAGAAAACTTGTGAACGTGATGCTGGAATAGTCGTATTTCGCTCTACAAGCTTTGTAGCAACGCCTCCCATAGTCTCTATACCCAAAGATAGCGGGATAACATCTAGTAGGAGTACGTCCTTTACATCTCCAGACATAATACCTCCTTGGATAGCAGCACCTAGAGCCACCACCTCGTCTGGGTTGATAGATTTGTTAGGTTCCTTTCCAAAGTATTCTTTTACTTTATCTGCAATCTTTGGCATTCGAGTCTGTCCTCCAACGAGGATCACTTCGTTTATCTGTGAGTTAGAGAATCCAGATGCTTCCATCGCTCGTTTTGTTATCGCCATTGCTCGGTCGATAAACTCTCCCGTTAGTTCTTCAAGTTTTGCACGAGTGATTTTGATAAGAAGGTGTCGTGGACCTGATGAATCTGATGTAATGAACGGAATGTTTACCTCTGACTCCATAGCTGTAGAAAGTTCAATCTTTGCTTTTTCTGCAGCTTCGTCTAGTCGCTGTAGCGCTAGTGTATCTCCTCGCAAATCTATACCGGACTCTTTTTTGAACTCATCTGCAAGGAAGTTTATGATTTTCTGATCAATATCCTTTCCTCCAAGGTGTGAGTCTCCGTCAGTAGACTTTACTTCAATAACAGAGTCACCAACTTCTAGAACTGAAACGTCGAATGTTCCACCTCCAAAGTCAAACACAACTATTTTCTCTTCTTTCTTTCCTTTGTCGAAACCGTATGCAAGAGCAGCAGCAGTTGGTTCATTTATGATTCGGAGAACCTCTAGACCTGCGATAGCTCCGGCGTCTTTTGTTGCCTGTCTCTGTGCATCGTTAAAGTATGCAGGTACTGTGATAATAGCCTGAGTTACTTTCTCACCAGTTTTTGCTTCTGCATCAGCTTTCATTTTTGAAAGGATCATTGCTGAAACTTCTTCTGGAGAATAGTCTTTGTCGCTGATTTTTACTCGCACTCCGCCTGTTCCAGACTTTGAAATCTCGAACGGTACGATGCCTTTGTCTTTCTGAACTGCTTCATCGTCAAAAGTGTGACCAATGAATCTTTTAATTCCAAAAACTGTGTTTTTTGGATTTGTAACTGCTTGTCGTTTTGCGAGCAAACCAACAAGTCTCTCACCTGTTTTTGAAACAGCGACAATAGAAGGAGTAGTTCTAGCTCCCTCTGAGTTTTCTAATATTTTAGGATTCCCTGCTTCCATGATGGCAACAGCGGAATTTGTTGTTCCAAGATCGATACCTATAATTTTAGCCATAGTATTTTGTGTGTTAGTTGTTAGAGCTTTCAAATTTGGCGAACTCCTCGTTTCCAGTTTTAAAATCTTCGTCAATGTATACTCGATACATCTCCTCTCATTTTAAAACTCTCACGTCGGATTTCATCCAAATTATGAAAGCGTGTGGTTAGTTAATAATCTATTAATTTTAATTTGACAATTTACGTTTTTAATGATAATATTTTTTATGGAGGAATTTCTGTGGAGATTAATCTTACTGAAGACCGTTTAGTAATTGTTGCCAAGACTCGGAAAGATGTGGAGGATTTAGACCGAGTGATGAAGTCAAATCTGGAACTTATCACCTATGCAGAGGGGGGCTTTTCTGGTCACCGCTTCGTGGAGTTCAAGTGGTCTCCAAAGCAGGTAACAAACTCCAAGAAATAACCTCGCCGAGACCGCCCCAAGCTTCTCGGCGTG
>CAYQQL010000065.1:0-2375 GCA_964420095.1 uncultured Candidatus Saccharibacteria bacterium
ACGATAAACTTGTTTGAATACTTCTTTGGAGTTCGTGACTTCTGTCCCTTTCCTGTTGGCTTTCCGTAAACTGAGATTGCTCTCTTTCGGCCTCTTCCCTGTCGTCCTTCTCCTCCTCCGTATGGGTGGTCAACTGGGTTTTGAGCTGTACCTCGAACTGTAGGTCGGATACCAAGCCATCGTGACCGTCCAGCTTTTCCTAGGTTAACTAGTCTGTTTTCTGGGTTTGAAACATCTCCGATAGAAGCCCATGCTGTATCCTTTATCTTTCGAACTTCAGAAGATGGCATTTTGATATCAACATATCCTGCATCTTTTGCAATAACTTCTACATAGTTTCCAGCAGACCGAGCAATCTTTGCACCTCCTAGTGGTTTTACTTCAACGTTGTATACAAAAGTACCGATAGTAATGTTAACAAGCTGTAGTCTGTTTCCAACTTTCTGTTCCGCGTTTGGTGAAGTTATAAGTTTCTCTCCAACCTTTACTCCCTTTGGAAGTAGAACATATCTCTTTGCACCATCCTGATACTGAGCTAGGCCAATGAATCCTGATCGGTTTGGATCGTACTCAACTGTTTTGATAGTGTAAGGAACGTCTATTTTGTCATATTTAAAATCAATCTCTCGAAATAGTCTCTTTGCTCCTCCTCCCTTGTGTCGAGTAGTTATCTTTCCATGATGGTTTCGTCCCATCTGTCGTCGAAAACCGTGAGTAAGTGACTTTACTGGTTCTGTTGCTGTTATGAAGTCTCCAAAAGAGATTGTTGTCATTCCTCGTCGAGACTTTGATGTTGGTTTATATCTTTTCATAGCGATTTTCTATATTTTTATATGATCTCTATCTTATCGCCCTTCTTTAGGTAAATATAAGCTTTCTTGTAACCAGACTTCTTTCCTTTCTTTCCTCGAACAAAAACGTTCTTTGCAGGAATAGTTACAGTAGCAACTTTTATTGGATCGATTTTATATTTCTCAGCGAAAGCTTTTTCAACCTGAGACTTTGTAGCGTTTGGAGCGATTTCAAATACGTACACAGAAGACTCTGCCTTCATAGAAGCTTTCTCTGTGATGTGTGGCCGCACTAGAACTGAGTTAAGATCTTTCTTCATAGTATTTTATTTAGCTAGTTTGTTAGTTATCTGTGGTAGTGCTTTCTCTGGGTTTGAGATAACGACATACTTGTATTTCATCAAATCAACTGGGTTCATGTTTCGGATCTCATCAATAACCAAGTTAATCATGTTTCGGAAACTCTTTTCTGTGTTAACTCTCTTGTCTGCTAGGTTGATGTATGCAGAGTTCTTTCGCTTTGAAAGTAGATCTGTGTAGCCTTTTATTTTTGAAAGATTTGATACAACTCCTACTGCATCTTTTGTCTTTGGAGCTGTCATTGATAGATCATCAACAAATAGAATCTGACCCTTCTTTAGTTTTGCAGAAAGAATAGTGTAGAGAGCCTTTGCCTTCATTTTCTTGTTAACCTTTCGGTCAAAAATTTCTCCCTTTAGAGGACCGTGAGTAACACCTCCCTTTCTCCATAGTGGAGATCGGATAGATCCGTGTCGAGCTCGTCCTGGTCCCTTTTGTTGCCAAGGCTTCTTTCCTCCTCCTCGAACTTGTCCTCGGTTCTTTGTATCAGCTACGTTTGTTCTTGCTGTAGACTCCATTGAAGTTACAACTTGGTGAACAAGGTCAGCATTCCACTTTAGACCAAATACTGCCTCTGGTAGAGAGATTTTTCCTGCTTCCTTTCCTTTTGTGTTATAGATTACTGTTTCCATTTTATTTAAATTAGCCTACAACTTCAACAAGAGTTCCTCTTCGTCCAGCGATAGCTCCTTGTATAAAAATCTCGTTAGTTTCTGGCTTTACACTAACAATAGTTAGACCTTTTGATGTGATTCGGTCACTACCCATTCTTCCGGCCATTCTCTTGCCTTTTGCAACACGACCTCCGTCTCGGCCTCCTCCTCCAAGTGAACCTGGCTCTCTTTCTGAGTGCTTCTGTCCGTGTGTTCGTGGTCCTCCTTTGAAACCGTGTCTCTTAACACCTCCCTGGAATCCTTTTCCTTTTGATGTAGAAGAAACTACAACCATGTCTCCAGCAGAGAAAGTAGAAAGGTCGATAGAATCACCAACTTTGAAAGTAGGCTCACCTTCTGTTCGGAATTCAACTAGGTGTGCATAGTTACCACCCTTCATGTGACCTGTCATAGCTTTGTTTGTGTTCTTTGCACTCTTTGAACCAAAACCAACTTGAACAGCATTGTATCCGTCTGTAGCAACTGTCTTAACTTGTGTAACTACAATAGGACCAGTCTTTACAACTGTTACAGGATGAACTAGACCTTTTTCATCAAAGATCTGAGTCAT
>CAYQQL010000066.1:0-2277 GCA_964420095.1 uncultured Candidatus Saccharibacteria bacterium
GACAACTTTGGATGCACAAATGGTTGTTATGATGAAAAGTTGTTTCAATCATAAGTATTGGCAAGGAAAAAGAAATAAAATTAATTCTGCGTTAATATCATTTTCTTCACCATGGTTTGTTTTTAAGACAAAACATATTTTAATCACAAATGAAAAAGATTTTATTATATCAGAGAACTTTCTAAATGAGGTTACTAGTAAAGAAGAGAACCTTTTTAAAACAGAGTTGGCAAACAATACAGAGGATCAGTTTGAGATAATTGAAAAGAGTCTTATTCATACAAAAATCAATGGTTATTCTTTGAACAGTATTGTTGGTAAGAAAACAAAGAATCTAGAAGCCTTTTTGTGTTTGTCTGCGCTAGACAAGGGGATTTTGGAAAGAGTTTTTAACACTGTTTCTAGATATTCTCATATTCCAAATCAAAATATTGCAGTCCACACATTTCCTCTGGTCTCTTTTGCTGTAGTCAGAGACAATTTTGAAACTTCCGGCGAATTTATAGTTATGGATGTTACAGGTGATGTAACAGATCTTACATTGGTTCAAAATTCTATTATTATGCAGACAGTTTCTATGCCCTCTGGAAGAAATTTTCTTATCAGGCAGATTTGTAGAACTTTTGATGTCTCTGTTGAAATTGCAGAATCCATGCTTCATATGTTCAATACAGATAAGATAGATGATGATCAAAAATTAAAAATGGAAGAGCTTCTAACTTTAGTGGAAAAGGAATGGGCGATATATTTTGAAAATGCTTTGTTGGAACTTTCTCCAACATTGTCTTTGCCTACAAACGTGTATCTAATGTCAGAAAGTGATGTCGCAAGAATTTATCAAGAGTTCTTGAAATTACAGAAGCTCGATGCTACTTCTATGTTTAGAAAAAATATAAAGGTAAAAATAATTGATGAAAATGCTTTAGCTACATTTATTGAAAATCAATCTACATCGAAAATAGATGAATTCAGTGGAGTTCTCGCTCTTTTTTACAAAAAACTTATCAACACTAGATAATCCACAGTTTTTACTGTAAAAAATATCTTTGCAAATACAATATTTTACGGTACAATTATTTTGAATATGAATAAAAACCTTGTACAAGATGTGATACCTCCAAAAAAATCTATTCGTAATGTAAAATTACCGTCTAGAATATCTTCTTCTGCTACTACACCAGTTAAAAAATCTGCTCCGAAAATTCAAAAAGAACAAACAATTTCTGAGCCATTAGATTTTTCTAGACCTGTAACTATTAAAACAGAGGTTCCTACAGTAAGTATGGATTCAGTATCTTCTGGAAAGCCACCATTAGATACATCTACATATAAATATGAATATGACGAGCCAAGTAAACCTAGAAAAAATGTTCTATATATAAGTTTGGTTATTTTGCTCGTATTGGTTGGCTTCGGTGTGTCAGCTCTTTTCAAGAGTGCAAAAATTACAATAACACCAAAAAATGACAATTCTGTTTTGGATGATACTTTTTCTGCAAAGAAAGACTCAACTTCAGGTTTGGCTTACCAGATAGTAACTGTCACAGATTCTGTCGAAAAGAGTGTTGAAACAACCGGAGAAACAAAAGTAGATCTGAAAGCTCGAGGAACTATAGTTATTTACAACGCATTCAGTGCACAACCACAAAAGTTAGTCGCAACAACAAGATTCCAGACTCCAGAAGGGCTAGTTTATAGGCTAATTAATGCAGTTTCTGTCCCTGGAACAAGTATAGTTGGGGGTAAGACTGTGGCGGGTAGTATAGAGGCTATAGTAGAAGCAGATAAAACTGGTACAAGTTACAATGTTGGACTAAAGGACTTTACTATTCCTGGACTAAAGGGTGATCCAAAATATACAAAAATATACGGAAGGTCAAAAACAGACATGACTGGCGGTTTTTCTGGAATGCAAAGAACTGTTGCAAAGGATCTACTTGATGGAGCAAGTAAAGAAATGGAAACTTCTTTAAAGGAATCACTTTCAAAAAGTATAGTTTCTCAAATCCCTAATGATTTTGTTTTGTATAATACTAGTCTGACTTTCAAATTTGAATCTGTTGCTCAGACAAACAATCCTTCTGGCGGAGCGATACTAAGAAAGAAGGGCACAGCAACTGCTATTATTTTTGACAAAGGTGCTATATCACGAACACTGCTTTCAAAGATATTGCCTAACTCTGTTGATGAAAATATAAAGATAACAAACCTAAAGGAACTAGACTTTGCATATGCTTCTGGTACTCCTTCAGACATAAATACGGCTAATTCTATAGC
>CAYQQL010000067.1:0-2275 GCA_964420095.1 uncultured Candidatus Saccharibacteria bacterium
AATTTTGGAGAAATAAATGGTTCAATAGGTGATCTTGTTTTCTTGGATCAAAATTTAGATGGAATATTTAACGGATCTGATACTGGAATTGCCGGTGTTCAGATTAATTTGTTCACGGATATAAATAGTAACGGAGTTGTTGACGCGGGTGAACCGTCTTCTAGTACAACAACTGATTCAAATGGAAATTATCTATTCTCAGGTTTGGTTATAGGGTCTCAGTACATAGTTCAAGTTGTTGATTCTACTGGAGTTCTCGGAAGTTATAATGCTATAGTTGGACCAAACCCTGGTGTTAATAACAATTCCCAAAATTCAAGCGGATATGTTGTAAACCTTATTTCTGGGAATAGTATAAATTTGACCGCTGACTTCGGTTATCACCAGCCAGACACGGGATGCGTTGGCTCTGGTTGTGGAGGAAGTGGTTGTACTGGGCCAAACTGTAATCCATCAGGGTCAAGTGGATTTATTGGAAACCAAGTTTTCTTTGACGAAAACGGCAATGGAATTTTTGACGGAGGTGAAATTGGAATACCTGGTGTTGAAATTACTCTTTATATTGACATAGATAGAAATGGAAGAATTGGACCATATGATCAAGAGAGAACTATGAAAACCAATCAGTACGGAGTTTATGGTTGGGGAGGTTTGTCATTTGATTATCAATATATGGTTGTTGTAACTGATGCAGATAATGTTTTGAATGAATTTACACATATACTTGGCCCAAATGGTGCGCTTGATAATCATTCGAAAAATGAATTAGGTTATTTAATAAACCTAACTGCGCTTGAGCCAATAAATAATACTGCCGATTTCGGATATGTTGGTTATGAATTACCTCAAACTGGTCAAGCTGTTTCTGGTAAGATGTTATTTGGCATAACCCTTATTACTGTAACCATTTTTACACTATGGTTCTTTAGAAGAGAGAGGACATTGACGAGTGTTATTAATAACCTTAATATAAAATACAATGGAAAATCATAGAGAAAAAGTTTTGAAATATTTGAAAGTTACTAATAGTATTCTTGTTGGTACAATTTTTGCGTTTGCTCTTTTTGTAATGATCGACCCTCTGATCCCAGCCCTTTCTTACGAAGTTCAAAATCTTTCTGTAAAAAAAGTATTTGCTCAAGAAACAGATTTTAGTTCAACGCCTCTTCCTCCTATGCCAACACCAAACCTTACTGAAGACATGAATATTCTGTATATTCCAAAGATAAATGTTAAACAAGAAATAATCGAATCTGCAACAATAAAAGGGATTGGCCATAAGGCATGGAGAAGACCAAACACTTCGACACCAGAAAAGGGCGGTAGAACTGTTATAATCGGCCACAGGTATGGAACTATAGGCGGAAAAAGAGAAAGCGTAATGTACAATCTTCCAAAAATGGAAAAAGGTGATTTGGTGTATGTTTATTGGGAGGGTAATGTATATACATACGAAGTTTTTGATAAAAAAATTGTTCCACCAACCGCTGTTCAAGTTGAGTTTGCTACAGTAGAGCCAACGCTTACTTTGTACACTTGTACACCTCTTTGGACAGCAAAGAATAGATTGGTTGTAGATGCTAAACTTATCTCGACGTCTCCAATAGTTAACTCTATTGTTAAAAAATAATGGAAAAGGATATAAAAAAACAATTAACTAAATCAATTGTACTTTTTTCAATACTTTGCATTGCAATAGTTATTTACTCATATATAAATTATAGATATGAAAAAGAGTTTAAAAGAGAGTTTGAATTACCCGGCGCAAGTGTAGAGGGTCTCTAGAATATTGTAATTTTTTGTGATAAAATTTGTTCGTGCAAGAGGATAATAAAAGAATTGAAAAATTACTTGAGGAAAATCTTTTAATTTCAAAAGAAAATAATAAATTATTGTTAGGAATGAGAAGAGGGCAGAGAGTCGCTTTTTGGATGAGAGTTTTTTATTTTCTAGTAGTTACTGGATTTATTTTTGGTGCATTTTATGTTGTCGCTCCATTTATAAAAAGCACTTTAGAAATTTATCAAAATCTACCGCACACATTACCTGATATATTCGATTATGTACCTTATCTTAGAGACATAAAAGATGTACTTCCAGAAGGAGGTACTGCGCAATAGTTTGCAAAAACACAATATTAGTTGTCTAATTTCGGTGTAGTTTTTAAAGTATTGGCTGATAACTCAAGATAGGGTAATATGTTTAAACCAAATAATTAATTGCTCGGGTAGCTCAGCCCCGACGCATTGTCCTGAGGTCATGGTCGGGGAGCCGA
>CAYQQL010000068.1:0-2269 GCA_964420095.1 uncultured Candidatus Saccharibacteria bacterium
TAAGCTACAGCAAGCTCAAGAAAGACTTTTTGATATTGGACTATACATAACAATATACGGGAACTCAGAAACAGAACTAGATAAAATTGAGTCTGAAATAAAATCGATCTTAGAAGCGAAACTCGTGTATGTAAAACCTGCATTATTCCAACAAGAGCAGGCATTCAAGACAACTATTCCAATAGGAACTGATGATCTAAAAGTATATAGCAAGTTAAACTCTTCACCTCTTTCATCACTATTTCCTTTTGTGTCTTTTGACCTAACATCAGACAGGGGAATACTTTATGGAATAAACCGACACAACTCATCACTAATTCTTTTTGATAGATTTTCTCTAGAAAACTACAACTCTATCACTTTTGCGAAGTCAGGATCTGGAAAATCTTACGGGACAAAACTAGAAATACTCCGTACACTAATGTTTGATACAGATGTAATCGTTATCGACCCAGAAAAGGAATACGAATACCTAGCAGAAGCTGTTGGAGGTAGATATTTTAATATATCACTCAACTCTGAACACCACATAAACCCATTTGAACTTCCAACTCCATCAGAAGGGGAATCATTCTCTAGCGTGTTACGGTCAAACATAATAAACCTTGTTGGACTATTTCGAATCATGATGGGAGGACTTTCTCCAGAGGAAGATGCCATTATTGACAGAGCCATAACAGAAACATATGCCCTGAAAGATATTACTGCGGACTCAAACTTTGAAAACGTTGAACCACCTCTAATGTCTGACTTTGAGCTAGTACTTTCTGGTATGGAGGGGGGAGACTCTTTAGCACAAAGACTTACAAAGTATACTCGGGGTACTTGGGCTGGATTCATAAACAAACCATCAAACGTAGATATAAACCAAAAGTTTATAGTCTTTTCTCTTAGAGATATGGAAGATGAGCTGAAACCGATAGCTATGTATATTATAATGCACTATATATGGAACATGATTAGAAAGAAGCTTAAAAAGCGACTTCTGGTTATTGATGAAGCTTGGTGGATGATGAAGTCTGAAGATACTGCTTCATTCCTGCTCTCTCTTGCAAAAAGAGGAAGAAAATACTACTTGGGACTCGCCACAATTACTCAGGATGTAGATGATTTTATGAAATCTCCATATGGAATGCCAATTATTACAAACTCATCTATACAAATACTTTTAAAACAGTCTCCAACATCCATAGACAAACTCCAACAAACTTTTAACCTTACGGATGAAGAGAAATACCTATTACTAGAGTCGGATGTGGGAGAGGGCATATTCTTTGCAGGATTGAAACACGTCGCAATAAAAATCATAGCTTCATATACAGAAGACCAGATCATAACATCTGATCCTTCCCAGATTCTCTCAATAAAAGCTGCAAAATCTGAGTTAGAAAACTCTGTAAAATAAATGGATGGAAATAAATCAAAAATATCAAATGTTGAATGGGGTCTGGTTATAGGTGCGCTTTTTGCTATCGATATAACTCAAATTATAATCGAATGGTTGCTTGGATGGATTGGGATCGGTATATTTATCAATTGGATAATTGATTTGATGACAGGAATGAGTCTGGCTTTATATCTACAGCTCCGAGGGCAGAGCATGGTCAACCCAAAACGTTTAGCTGGTATAGTTGGAACTTTTGTGGCTGAGCTAATACCTATAGTAGATCAGTTGCCACTTTGGGGAATGGATGGAATATTTAACATGGTAATTTCAAAGAGCGATACGATTGTCTCTAAAATTCCTGGTGGCTCAAACCTAACCACAGGGATTGAGCTAACAAAAACTAATCCGAACCTCCAACAACAATCTATAAGGGATCAGATTGATAATTCCACATCACAAATAAGAAAAATGGATGCTGCCATTAAAAATAAATCACAAAAAACTTATGGATCGGAGTGATGTTGTGTACAATATGGTTTTTCATACACAATAATGTGTTAAAATATATACTAATGAAAAACTGTGCTTATATACTATTGTTAATGCTCATTTTCGCACTATCTTCCACAGTTAGTGCACAGATTGAGGTGCCCAGCACAACAGATATAAATATTGAGTTGATACCCTCTAGTCCAAAACCAAACGAACTAGTTAGCGCGTCTATAACTAGTTATTCTACAGACATTAATAGTGCAAAAATAACTTGGAGTGTAAACGGAAAAACCCAAAAAAGTGGCGTTGGAGAAAAAGGTTTTATTTTTAACTCTGGTGATACTGGCACAACAAATATTGTTTACATATCAGTAAAAACAAAGGAGGGGG
>CAYQQL010000069.1:0-2245 GCA_964420095.1 uncultured Candidatus Saccharibacteria bacterium
TAGCATTCCCAAAAATCCACAACGGAAACCACGTCCAAGTGCACCAGATGACTCTTCTTCAAATGTAAAAGATGAGTCAGAAAGTTTTAGTTTTCCAAGTGATTGTTTGAGTGTAGTAAAGTCATCCTGACTCTCTGGATAGATAGATGCCCACACAACAGGTCTCGGCAACATGTATCCATGTAATGGTGGGTTTGTGTCGTTCAGTGACGCAACAGTATCTCCAACAGAAGCAATACCTGGTTCTTTTATTCCAGTCACGATATATCCTATCTCCCCCGCACTTAGTTTTTCTACAGGAACTTCATCCGGAGAAAATATTCCAGTTTCGATGGAGTTGAAAGTTTCTTTGGCGACTTTGAAAATAAGTTGGTTGTTTCTGGAAACAGAACCGGACATAACGCGGATAAAAACGATAACACCTTTGTGCGTTGAATATTTAAAATCAAAAATAAGAGATCTAAATGTATTTCCTTCTATCAGTGTTGGAGCTGGAATTTTCTTTATTACTTCATCCAAAAGGTTTGCCACACCCTCGCCAGTTTTTCCAGATGTCTCCAATATTTCACTTTGGTCACAATCAAGAAGCTTTACCACCTCAGCTTTTATCTCTTCTACACGAGCTAGTGGTGAGTCCACTTTTGACAATACAGGGATAATTTTTAGACCTGTTTCCCTAGCCATTCCAAGGGTTGTAAGTGTTTGAGCTTGGACTCCCTGAGTCGCGTCCACGAGCAAAATAGAGCCCTCCACAGCCTTTAGAGCACGAGAAACTTCATAGGAAAAGTCTATGTGGCCAGGGGTGTCGATAAGGTTTAGAATGTAGTCCTTTCCCTCGTGTTTATACTTCATTCGAACAGGTTGCATCTTTATAGTAATACCCCTTTCCCTCTCCAGCTCCATAGAGTCCAGAACCTGATCCTGCATTTTGCGTTTTTCTATAGTACCCGTTATCTCAAGCATTCTGTCTGCTAGAGTAGATTTTCCGTGATCTATATGGGCGATGATTGAGAAGTTCCTTATGTTTTCCATTGGCTATAGTTAAGCACAAAACAGCTTAAATTAGAAATTTTATTGTAACTCCGCGTCTGGAGCAACAACATCTACTTTCCATATCTTTTTATGTAGTGTTGTCCAAACTTCTCCCAACTCTCGACTACCCAACAAATGTAAAACTATTACAGCCACTACTATACCGATAAATCCAGAAAATAATCCTTGTGAAAATATGCCCATCAGAGTATCCACATCAAAAATCTTTCCGAATATTGGAAGTGCTTGATAAGTAACATAACCCATTATTGTAGACGCACCACAAACCTCAAACAAAGTTCTTTTTACTGGTTTTGAAAATGCTGGGAAATGAATACTGAATCCCCACCAGTGAACGACAAGATTAAAAATGACACCAATAGAATAACCCAATGGCAACATCAATACAGCGGTACCAGCCAACCCCTGAACTTTTAAAATGGACTCAATAAAATTCTTAAAGAATAAGTTTTGATCAAAAAGTTGAACTAGACCAAAGCTTCCAAACACAATAATGCCTGCAGAAAGCATATTCATAAATAATGGAGTCTTTGTTTTCCCTTGAGAATAATAAGATCTAACAAAAAGCGCGACCATATTTTGTGCGACAAGAGATATTGTAAACAAGGCAAGAGCGGCTGCAGTAAGCCTTGTATCATCCCAATTAAACCTCCCTGCCCCCAAAGCTGTTCTGACTATCTGCGCTCTTAACACGACAAACATAACAGAAATTGGAACGGACCAAAATATAATGTGACGAGAAGAATTCACCATCTGCTCAACAAACTCCTCCTTATTACCATTTGAAAAAAGTCTTGTTAGAGTTGGAAATGCGGCTAGTGAATATGAAACTCCAATAATACTAAATGGGACAGACTGCAAATTAAAAGAAAAATTAAAGACAGAGATAGAACCTACAGTAAAGAATGAAGCGAAAGAAATAAGGAAAAGTTCTGCTAGCTCGTTGGAAGAAACCGTAATTGTCCTCGGTAAAGAGGTAAATATTATTTTTTTTATAAAACTAAACTTTATAGGAAACCTGAAAACAGGAAACATTCTTTGAGAAATAATAAAAGGTATTTGAATAGCAAAATGGAAAAAAGCTCCAATAGCCACACCTAAACCTAGTCCAGAGAGACCCAGCACGGGATAAAGAAAAATGATTCCGAATATTATACCGAGGTTATAAACTACCGGAGAAATAGCATAGATA
>CAYQQL010000070.1:0-2231 GCA_964420095.1 uncultured Candidatus Saccharibacteria bacterium
GTCTGTTTACAATCGTAAACACAAAAGCTATACCAAGAACAATAGATGCAATCATGATGTTTGCGGAGGATAGTTGAGGCTCTGGGACGAGGTTGGAACCTTTTTAATCTAAACTTTTAGAGTAGGCTGTGTACTTTAAAGAGTGTTTTTATGAGTAATGAGTATTCTTTATCTGATGTGGCTTCTTCTAACAAAGATTTTATTGCCGCCGCTTTTAATTTTTGATTTTTTGTTTTAAAACAATCGCTGATTGCTTTTTCAATATCATTTTGTTTCTGCTTTCGTTTTTCAATGAGGTCTAGTCTATTTAAACCTATATCAAGAATGGTTAGCTGTCCCCGTTCGCTACCTTTCTTCTGACTTAGGATTGATCCAAAAATGGCTATATGATCTTCTGGATCTTCTGAATAAGGATTTATATATGGCGCGCTCTCATCGTATTTGTCTGATTTCTCGTGATTGCACCGACGACATACAATACCTAAATTTTCCCACACAAATGTTTCTTGCGGGTATTTTGATTTTGGTTTGATGTGTTCTACATCACCGAAATCGACATGACTAAATATACTCTCGCAATACACACACTTATTGTGAGATACCTCAAGCAAAGCGGCCTTGTTATCAGGATGTTTATAATTGCCACTAGCAAGAGACCCAGTGTTTGGACATATTGGTCGGTTAATCTTGATCATCTTTCTTTTCAATAATTCTGGATATAGCTTCTGGCATTAGTCTTTCAAGTCCGACCTTGGCGAGATCACCCCGTAATGCCGCAAAGCTTGCTTCGGTAATTTCAGATTGCGTATACTTATCAATAGATTTTCTTAGCTCCTCTTCAACCCAAACTGGCATTGTAAAAGAGACTCCAAGCACCTCGTCTAGAATCTCACTGGCTGTCTTTGCTTTATTAATTAGATCAAGCTTCTGACTTATGATTCTATTCTGCTCATTATTTTTTAGGACATAGACAGAAGAATCCTTTACTGATCCAACTATCAATGGACTATGTGTTGATACTATAAAACGCACATTTGGAAATGCTTTTATAAAATCTGGTAAAATTCTTCGCTGCATTGTGGGGTGTAGGTGATTTTCGATCTCATCTATTATCACAGTAAAGTTTTCGCCTTTTTCAGGTGAAAACATGTATATTTGCCATGCCATATCAATAATGGCACTAATTCCACCAGAGGCAGCATCAATTATAAAATTTCCAGCTTTACATTCGAGCACTACCTCAAAGTTTTGAATAGTAAATTTTTGAAACCCTAACTCTTTAGGCAGAATGTCTTTTAAAGTATTTTCAAAACCTTGGTAGTAGTCTAATAACTTTTGATCTGGTTGTAGATCTACATTACCTCTCCCAAAAATACTCCACGATATAAGGGTCTCTTTCATAAAAAAACTACTGGACTGGTCGTGTCCTCCAAGGTATCTATTTCTAGTACTCCCAGAAACTTTTTGAAAAGCTAGGTTTTTATCTATCGTATTTCTTGTTGGGATATTATCTAGTTGCTGATACCGAAACACAGATCTGTGTGACGGGATATAAAAACACTTTACAGATTGAATATTGTTAATCTGTATGTTGTATTGAGCAGAGTTTTGTGGTGGAACATTTAGTTGTGCCACGTTACCATTCGAATAATTAATCTCTCCTATCTTAATATGAGCCGAGTTTGCATCTTTAATAATTGTGCCTGAAACCCATTTCCATAAGCTTCCTATCTTATCCAAAAAAGGCGTCGAAAGGGACGGCACATCCCATCCAAAATGCTTAGCTAGCTGTTGCAGAATTGTTGTTTTTCCGCTTCCATTCGCTCCCGTAAGTACTGTGAGCTGGTGATGAAAATCAATATCAATACTTTCAAATTGTTGCCAACCTCTTAGTGTAATTTTTGTAAAATCCATAAGGTATCACGGATAAAATGACTGTAAGTACAACAAACTGGCTGTCAAAGAAAACTTGTTATATAAATTAACAGCAACAATTGAAATATAGGCCTAAACCAAGACTTTTACAAGGCTTGGCATGGTCTGAAATCTACAAACATAGAGACGATCTCCCAATCGGCATTTTTTTGTAGTATTCACTCGAAAGAGTGTCGGATTACTCGCAAGAGTAGCCACCGACGAGGGGTCGGTTTTTTTTTGTTTCCCACCTTTATTTCGTAATAAAAAAGTCCGGGCGCAACGTGTGCGCTCGGACCAAAGCGGTTAGAGGGTTT
>CAYQQL010000071.1:0-2215 GCA_964420095.1 uncultured Candidatus Saccharibacteria bacterium
CAAAAAGTGTAAAGGTTGTTCTTTCTGGGGAGGGATCAGATGAACTTTTTGGTGGATACAACATCTACACTACTCCTTTTGCTTCAAACAAAATGTTGTGGTTGCCAAAACCCATTTTGGACTTTGCTACAAAACTTCCTTTCAACTTTTTTGGTAAAAATTATTTAAAGAGAGTGAACCAGAAACTGGAGGATTGGTATTTTGGCCAGAAATATTTTAGTGATTCTATTTTTGATAGGGGAGAGATAAAGAAAATCTGGAAAGGAGAAAAGGAAGACTTCCAGTCTATGGCGCCTCTATACAAGAAAATTTCAAGACTTTCTGACTCTACAAAGATGCAGTATGTGGA
The DNA here is from genome assembly GCA_964420095.1 of uncultured Candidatus Saccharibacteria bacterium. GTDB lineage: Bacteria > Patescibacteriota > Minisyncoccia > Phycocordibacterales > DATDWN01 > C7867-006. Next base: position 350 of record CAYQQL010000071.1, read on the forward strand.
TATAAACACTTGGTTGGTTGGAGATATACTTGCCAAGGCCGATAAAATGACTATGGCGCATAGTTTGGAGCTACGTGTGCCGTTCCTAGATATAGAGGTAGCAGAGCTAGCCAGAACTCTTCCTGATAGATTTAAATGGAATAATGGGGTGACAAAATACCTACTCAGAGAGGCTTTTTCTAGAGTGGTTCCAGAATCAACACGAAACCGAAGAAAGCTTGGTTTTCCTACACCAATAAGAGACTGGATGACAAAAGAGAGTGTTGGTATCTATGATTCAATTTTGAAAAATAAGTACATAAATGAAAAGTTGGATATGGAATATATTAAGAAATTAATAAGTGACCATGTAGAAGGCAAGAAGGATAATTCAAGAAAGATTTATACTCTGTTAATGTTGGCATTGTGGTATGATACATTTATAAAATAAAAATATGATAGACGTCCTTAAAGTTGTAATACCCTCAGTTCTGACATTCTTTATTGGTGTTTTGATCACTCCATTTTTCACAAACATTTTCTACAAATATAAAATGTGGAAAAAAACTTCTCGTCTAGAAAACACAGACGGTGTTTCAAAAGAGTTTTCTGATGTTCACAACACAAAAGATGAGCTTTCTACACCGCGAATCGGTGGAGTTATTATTTGGGTTTCAGTTTTACTTACAGTTTTGTGTATCTATTTACTTTCTATTATTTGGCCAACAGAACTGACACAAAAGCTAAACTTCTTTAGTCGAAGTCAGACATATGTACCTCTTGGGGCCTTGATTCTGGCTTCTCTTATTGGCCTTGCGGACGACCTACTTCAGATATTTGGAAAGGGAAACTATGCTAGAGACCCGCTGATCTACAGAAAAATAAAAATCTTTTTCATATCTATTATCGGAGTAGCTATTGGTTTCTGGTTTTATGACAAACTTGATATAAGCTCAATTCACATCCCTTTTGGCGGAGATTTACTTTTGGGAATATGGTTTGTGCCTTTCTTTGTTATGGTTATGCTCGCTGTATTTTCTACAAGTGTAGTAGATGGTATGGACGGTCTTGCTGGTGGAATAATGTCACTTATTTACCTTGCTTTTGCTGTTATTGCGTATTTTCACAACCAAATAGATATTTCTGCTTTGTGTGCGGTTATTTCTGGAGGAACACTGGCTTTTCTTTGGTTCAATATCCCTCCAGCAAGGTTCTACATGGGAGAAACTGGTATGGTTGGACTTACTGTGACTCTTGCGGTTATTGCATTTCTAACTAATTCTGTTTTGATACTTCCTATAATAGCAGTGCCTCTTGTTGCCACATCTTTTTCAGTAATAGTACAAATAGTTGGATATAAATATTTCGGAAAGAGACGAGTTTTCCGAGTGGCTCCTCTTCATCATCATTTTGAAGCATTGGGTTGGTCTAGGCCAAAAGTTGTTATGAGATATTGGGTTATCACTGCTGTATTTGCCATGGTGGGGGTAATTTTGGCACTAGTTAGTTAATGATAAAAGCGGACGCGTGTGATACGCGCCCGCCGAATCCTGCAAATACTTACCTCCAGAATAGGAGAGTGAAAACCGCTATCGCACCTAGTGCGAGACTGGATGTTAGCAGTCCACCCCAACCCTTCGGCTGGTATCCAACAATTCCTGATCCAGTCATGATCAGCTGGTGTGCCACTAAACCCCAGAGTATTACTCCAGTGAGCACAGTCAGAATGATCAAAAGAACGTTGAAGAGACTTGATGCAAAATTCAGTAAGGTTTCAAATGTGCTCATTCACCACCCCAAAATTAACTCTAACAAATATGATACTTAGGTCAAATTTATTTTTTCATTAAAAAATAAATGCTATACTGTTTGTTGTATTTACTATGC
>CAYQQL010000072.1:0-2130 GCA_964420095.1 uncultured Candidatus Saccharibacteria bacterium
CCTGAAGCATTGTTTGAGCGATAGCGAGTTTTGCGAGAAGGCTCTGGAGTGAGGAAGATTGTTTTCTTGATTTCCGAGCAAAGCAAAACCCCACCAGGGGTTTATGCGTGTCTTGAAATATTATTAATATTTTGTGCTATTTCTTCAACCTTCACTTTATTTTCTTCTCCAGTTTCTAGATTTTTAAGAGGATAAACTCCAGATTTTATTTCATCTTCACCAATAACAAGTGTAAAAGGAATACTTTGTTTACTTGCTGTTTTTATCTGATCACCAACCTTTTTGTCTGTTAGGTCTACTGCAACGTCCAAACCGTTCGCCCGAAGTGTCTCTGCTATCTTGTTTGCTTCAGATATAAAGTCAGACTTAAGTGTGCAGATGTACAGGTCTGTTGCTGGTCTATATCGTGGAAGTAGATTGTGAACTTCTAGAAAGTCTCTTGCAGTAACATCACCAGCTCCAAAACCAACCGCTGGGACTTTTCTTGCGCCGAAAATGTCTAGCAGGTCGTCGTAACGTCCTCCACCAAAAACAGATCGGTTGTTGTCTGGGTGTAGGTCAAAAACTTCAAAAACAATGCCCGTGTAGTAGTCGAAACCACGCATTAGCGTTGGTTCGAATGATACGTTTTTTACTCCAAAATTATTTAATTTTTCAATTACACCAATAAGCCCTTTTGCATTTTCATCATTTTCTCCAAGGAATTCCATTAGTCTCTCAGAAGAAGTTAGGATTCGGATAAAGTCTCCTGTTTTATCACCAAGGATTTCGTTTAGTGCGTTTTCAAAAGCGTCAGCAGGGATTTTGTCTTTTTTGTCTATTATTTTTGAGGCTTTATATGCATTTTCTTCGCTCAGTTCGAACTTTGTGTAAAGTGAGTTGATTATTTTTCTACTGTTTATTTTTATTACAAAGTCTTCATCTTTTGCACCAAATTTTTGCATTATTTTGTATGCAATAGCTATAACTTCGACATCTGCATCGCTAGAATCAACACCAAACATATCGACATTTAACTGCCAGTGTTCTCGAAGTCTGCCTCGTTGTGGCTTTTCGTATCGGAAAAGGTTTGGTATTGAGTACCATCGCAAAGGGAAAGGCAAGTCGTGGATTTTACCCGCAACCATTCGTGCGACAGTCGGTGTCATTTCTGGTCGTAGAGTAACTTCTCGTTCTCCACGGTCTAGGAAAGTATATGTCTGATCATTTACTATTTCTTCACCAGATTTTGCTTTATAAAGTTCTGCAGATTCTAGGATAGATGCTTTGTATTCGACATAGCCATAACTTTCTACTGTTGTTTTCCATACATGGAATATATATTCCATTATGAAAGAGTCTTCTGGATAAAAGTCGCGAACACCTTTGTAACTTTCTGTACTGATTTTTGATTTATCGCTCATATTGCTATAGTGTATCAGAATATGGCGGACTCACAAAGCAATAATAAGGATTTGCATTTGTTATACAAAAACCTTGGCGAAACACCTCACGAGGCAATTTTACGATACAAAAAAGACCATCCGGAACACAAAGATTTGACTATGACATATGCTGGTAGACTCGACCCAATGGCGGAGGGGGTTCTTTTGGTTCTCTCTGGGGATTTGGTTTTTGAGAAAGATAAATATTTGGATCTACCAAAAACTTATGAGTTCGAAATTTTGTGGGGCTTTGAGACGGATACCTTGGATATGCTTGGTCTTGTGTCAGAAAATTCTTTTGAGTCGACAAATTTTCCTGAAGAATCGCAGATTACAGAATATTTAAATAAAGCGAAAGGGAAGTTTCAGCAAATTTATCCTGTGTACTCATCACGACCGGTAAATGGTAAGTCTTTGTTCCAATGGGCAAGAGAGGGGAGAATTAGTGAGATTGATATACCAAAACATGAAGTAGAGTTATACGAAGCAGAGTATCTTTCTCGTAGAACTATTTCAAAACAGGATTTACTAAAAGATATTGAATATAAAATCGGTTTGGTTCAGGGAGATTTCAGACAAAAGGACATTTTGGAAAGATGGCAAGAAGTTTTCAAAGATAATAACTCAGAGGAGTTTGTAATTGATAAAGTTGAAGTCGTCGTTTCCAGTGGTTTTTATGTTAGGCAGTTTGTTCATAATATTGCTG
>CAYQQL010000073.1:0-2068 GCA_964420095.1 uncultured Candidatus Saccharibacteria bacterium
CCACGACCAGATCGCAGCAAGGCTTTCTGCTTCAAATATTAAAACTAACTATAACAGCGTGGCATGCACTGAGGCGGACTACAGTCTAGCAAAACCAAAGTGCACAAGTCTCGCTTTTGTGCCTGAAGAAACAATACAACTTCTTTTAAAGCTTAATGCTGCTTGTCAGTGTGTCATTGTTGTCACAGGAGGAACAGAGCCGGGACACACAACACACGGCGAAGGTAAGCGCGCTATAGACCTTCGTTTAGGAGGTCCCCGAGGTAGCGTAAACAACACTGACCCTCTTTATGTTTTTATAAAGAATAGTTCATCAAATAAATTTGGGGAGAATAAAAACTGCTTTGAGAGGTACCTTTTATACGGGTTTACATTTTGTGATGAAAAACCACCAAACGTACAACATTTTCACGTCTACTAATACACACTTAGTTAGATTAAGAAGTGGTGGGTTAAAATCTTTTTGGAACACTTGGGTGATATACTTTAACACATGGAAAATAATAGTAATCGTCGACTCCTCTTTGCAATAGGTTTTGTACTTTTCTTTGCAATTATTGTTATTGTTTGGTATTTCTTTTATGCAAAACCAGTTATCGCCCCGACACTTACAGAAACAAATAACCCTTTTCCGGTTCGTCAACTTCCTCCTCGTTTTCAATTTCTCACATGGGGTCAAGATGATACTTCTTCTTCAACAACAGAAATAATTGACCCACTTCAAGTGCCCCTTGTAAAAGTTTGGGACAAGCCCTCAACTGGGCAAACATTTATAACACAAGATATTTTAAAGGATATTATCGCAACGACAACACAAGGAACAACAACCATTGAAATTAAAAAAACTGTACGCGCAACTTCCACTGTCCTTATCTTTGTAGACAGGATAACGGGCTATGTCTATGGTTTTCCATTAGAAACAGGTAAAATTTTTCAAATCAGTAACACAATCTTACCTGGTATCCATGATGCGTATTTTTTTAACAAAGGTAAGCAGGTGGTTATGCGGTATGTTGATCAAGAAAAAAATACTATCGTGGGGGTGATAGCGACAGTCCCCTCCGTAAAGGAAAATGAAATGGCCTTACCTCTTGAAAACATTCAGTACTTAACCTCTCAAGTAACTTCTGTTGCAACAAACTTTAAAAAAGACAAGATAAGCTATCTTGTAACAACAACATCCGGGAGTGCTATTTATACCATAACACCAAAAGGTCCAGCACTTGTAACCTCTTCTCCGTTTAGAGAGTGGTCACTTTCATATGGTGGGGACAATCTCTATGTAACGACCAAACCATCAGCATATGTTGAAGGCGTTACGCTTGCTGTACCATCGTTCCAATCTGAAATAACCGACAAGACAGGACTCCTGAGTAACCCCGGACCAGACGGAACTATTTTTAGTAGTATGTGGACTAACCAAGGTCTAGCCACATTTTTTACCAAAAAGGGAACCGTCCGTGCTTTACCTTTTACCACACTTGCATCCAAATGTAGTTGGGATGAGAAAAATTTTCTTATTTGTGCAATTCCGCGCATGATACTTGGGACAAGTGAAGGGTTGCCTGATGACTGGTTCCAAGGGAGAGTTTCATTCAATGACGATCTTTTTATTATTGACCCTAAGACGGGGGACAAGTATTCACTCTACTCGTTTAAACAAGAGGACGGACTTTTTGATGTAACCAACATCTCCGTTGCAGGAGGTAATAGTTACATCAGTTTTAATAAGAAACAAGATGCAAGTCTATGGATGCTAAACCTTAATCTTCTTGAGGAGTAGTGTATGGAGTACAAACTACTAGAAGGAGAAACCTTCACCGCACTAGGACTCACAGCTCCTACCTTTAATGGGACAGATGTATCATTCTTTGCTTCGTCATCCTTTATATACACGCTATTCTTTATGGCAATAGTAGGGGCTGCTTTTTATCAGTATATTCTTGTTGGTGTTTATAGGATGGAAGCTTCCGAAAGTGGTATCAGAAAGAGTAATGAAACATTTCAAAGAACTACACTTGGACTACTTGGTGTTTTTGGTTTATTTCTTATTATCTTTACGCTTAAT
>CAYQQL010000074.1:0-2045 GCA_964420095.1 uncultured Candidatus Saccharibacteria bacterium
ATCTCCTTTGAGAAAATGCCCTATTTGTGAAAGAGTGCTTGATGCAATGTTCATATTCCCATTATAAGTCGGTAAAAATTATTTTTCAAGACACGTATAAAGTCTTGGTAGACTTTTACTATGCTCGGAAATCAAGAAAACAATTGTCCTCACTCCAGAGCCTTCTCGCAAAACTCGCTATCGCTCAAACAATGCTTCAGGCTTCTTTCCGTTCGTCGTTGTTTTCTAATTTCCTGTGCAATGTCTTGAAAAATATTTTTTTACCTTTTAACTTTTTAGATTCCCTCTTTTTTTAGTGATTCGATTGTTTTGCGAGCTTCCTTTGATAATCTCTTTGGAAGTTCGATACTGATTCGAATAAGTATATCTCCTCTACTTCCCCTTTCGACTGGAACGCCTTTGCCTTTGATTCGTAATATTTCTCCATGGGATACACCTTCTGGAATTTTTACATTTATAGCTCCGTCCAAAGTGTTCACTGTATGCTCACCACCCAAAAGCGCGTCTGTTAGTTTTACATTCAGATCCATGACTAGGTTCTGACCTTCTTTTCTGAATAGAGGATGTTTTTTAACATGAACTTTGATATACAAGTCACCACTTTGACCTCCTGTTATAGCTTCACCGCCACCAGATAGACGTATCATCTCACCGTTTTCAATTCCAGATGGAATTTTTACTTTGATTTCAGATTCTTTTTTGTACACTCCGTGTCCATGACATGTGTGACACTTAACTTTTGGAACTTTACCTGTACCGTGGCAATTTTCACAAACACCATTTGTCTCAAACTGCCCAAAGAAAGTTCTTTTTACTTCTCTGATGTTTCCTTTACCGTTACATCTATCACATGTAACCATCTCAGAGCCTTTTTCTGCGCCAGTTCCAGAACAAGTATCACACTTTGAAACTTTGTTAAGTAGAATAGTTCGTTCAACTCCAAACACCGACTCATCAAAGCTCAGCTCTATATCAACAGAAATATCTCGGCCACGCTTTGCTTGTCGTCTACCACCTCCACCGAATACATCACCAAATATGTCGCCGAAGTCGAACTCAAAACCACCATTTGCTCCCTGTGTGAATTGTGAGAAATCAAAACCTTCAAAACCACCACCTTGTCCACCAAAGCCTCCCATATTTGGGCCAGCAGATCCGAACTGGTCATATTGTGCGCGTTTCTGATCATCAGACAGCACTGAATATGCCTCGTTAATCTCTTTAAACTTGGCGTCATCGCCAGTTTTCTTGTCTGGATGGTACTTGTGCGCCAAAGTACGGAAAGCTCGTTTTATGTCGTCTTTTCCGGCCTTTTTATCTATTCCAAGTATTTCGTAATAGTCCTTTTTCATTAGTTTTTATTATAAAGCTTTTCAATTTTCTGTGAATTGACATCAATGAATATATATTATATACATTGTTATGGAGGGACCATGGACGAACGAACAATCGCCCAACGTCAGCGCCTCGACAAGATCAAGGTTATGAGAAAGAGGGGTGTAGCATTTCTGCAAAGTCTTCGAGAGAATGACAAGATCCTCAGAGAAAGTATCGCTCACGTTGTCGCGATCCTCGATATTCTTCGAGAGGTTCATGGTGATCTAGTCATTGAAAGCTTCATCAGCGAGCACGAACGAATGCGTGCGATCGAGGAATCTAAGGTCTGCCTCAATTGTCGTACTAACCCTACGATGACCAATAGACTGGTTTGCGCTCAATGTGAACGAGACCTCGATGCAGAGGAAGCAGATAACCATCTCAACCGAGAGATTCGTATCGGAGAGGCACTTGATCGAAAAACCGGCAAGCTAACTCACTAGGATGCATGGAGGACGAAGTGAAAAGGAAACAGACACGCAAGGAACTCGAGTCAGAAGTGAAGATGCTGAGGTCGAAAGTTCGTCGGCTTCAGAGGGATAAGAGGGAGCTGAAAGCTCAGATTGATGAACAGTTCGGCCCTGATAGCCGAAGGCTCCCGTATTCCGAAGGTGAGTTCGCCTGACACAAGTCCGTTCAGATCCAGCCAAAAGGCGTGATGTTGCAGA
>CAYQQL010000075.1:0-1993 GCA_964420095.1 uncultured Candidatus Saccharibacteria bacterium
ATTTTATGAGTATTATCCTTGACTTTTCTATATTTTGGTGCTATAATAGCAAAAACAAATTAAGTTAAACTCTTTAAAAAAATAAACTGATGTCAAAAAAATCATCCACTACAAAACCTGAAGATGGAGAGAGAAAAGTGGTAAAAGAAACAACAGAGGTTAAGAAAATTAAAATTAGGGAAAAAGATCCAGATAGCTGGCGACCTAAAGCCATGTGGGCCGTGGGAATTATAGGCGCAATACTTTTATTTACCATGGTTGTCAGATCGTGCAATAGTTCAAGTAAACGCTCTAAAAATGAAACCAGCCAGTCTACAACTACTTCTCAACCTAAACATCTTCACCGAGCTGGTGATGAAATTTCGATTTCAAAAGAAGGAATTCTATATAAGAGAACAGCTGGATGGACATACTGGGAAGCTACTACCGACCATATTATTTTCGAGGCTGTAGATACAAAGGAAAGATATTACTTTGGCCCTTCTAATAGATGGGAACCAGCAAGTCCCAACTCTGTAGGAATACCCATTCCGCCACCAACTCTCTCTTATCGACTTTATCCAAACACTGCCTACGGAACAGAAAGTGCAACTCTTCAGATTGCAAAAATAACCCCGAATTAGTAAGTTTTTTAGTTCTAAATGGTCAAGCTTAAACTTGACCATTTTTATTTTAAGTGATATAATAAGTTAAACATTTAAAAACTAAAAACTATGGCAGAATACAAAGACAAACACCAGCAACCCTACGCATTTGGTTCTGGTCGATTTGCCACAGCTTTATCTGTGGTGCTTATAATTTGGACTATTTCAATAACATTGTTTGGAATATTCTCCTTAACATTTATCTTTATCTTCTTTATCACATCTGTACTCTTGATTATGGGTACGGTATGGACAAGACCCTTCTGGTCTTATGTACCGATATCAATTTTTGGTGGATATGTAAACGCAATGACAATACCCGGACTTACATATCTTCCCTGGCCTTTTTATTTTGTAAAAAAAGGTGATGATGTTTATATTGGTAAAAGGCCAATAGAGCGCAATGTTTCAATACTGTCAAAAACAGACACTTTGAAAAAAAATAAGAATAATGGTGAAAATTTTGGAGGTATAGATGTATTTGCTCCTATTACCATAATTGCACAGACAATAAATCCTTTTAAGATAAAAAGTTTCGAAGGTGGTGAAAATAGTATTGATAATTATATGATTGATACTCTAATAGAAAACCCTGCGAGAATGCTTGGTAAAACAACAAGTTGGCAAAAATTAATCTTTGGAGAAGTCGGGAGTTCTAGAAAAAAATCAGGTAAGAATAGAGAGAATTCTATTTTTCTAGAAGTTGAAATGACCAAGAAATTAAGAAAACTAGTTGGTTATCAGAAAGGAGATAATGTAATAGGAAGTTTGGGGCAAGAAATCCTTGAAATAAAGGTTGGAGATATTCAACTTCCAGAAGATTTTAGAAAAAAGCTCCAAAAAATTGAAGAGGAGAAAGTTGAAAGAATCTCAGAAATACAGGACTCTAAAACCCTATTTGCGTCAGCAAAAGAAGCCATTATAGATACAGATCAGTCTGTTAATCTAAAAGAAGCGCTTAATCAAATTCAGGCACGTAATGGAAACATGACTCGTACGGAAAACATAAACACGACGAACGCCTCAAAAGAAGTTCTTGATGTTGTAAAAGAATTAGGTAAGGAGCTTGGCGACTCCATTGTAAACAGCATGAACAGATGGATTGAATCAAAGAAAACTGGTACTTAAACACTTTATGTTCTTCTAGAAAATCGAAAGCCCGACACAGAATGTGTCGGGCTTTTTTTATTTCAGATTTTTTTCTATTGAGGAATTTTTACATCTCCCCCAACAGTATCTCGAAGAATTCGCATAATTGTGAATACTGACATCATAATAAACATTCCGACAACACCCCAAATCATATGCGACTGCCCTGTTATTCTCTTTTCTGGACTTTCAGCGTTTTG
>CAYQQL010000076.1:0-1949 GCA_964420095.1 uncultured Candidatus Saccharibacteria bacterium
CTATCAAACTTATTGGTATAGCAGACACAGAAACATCTAGATGCTCTTTCTGTTTGTGGTAAAAAAGGTTGTAGTCAAAAGTTAGTTCCAATGGAGAAACTGGAACATTCTCCTCCATTTTTGACTCTATCGCGCTTCTAAGTTCTTCTTTTTCTACTACAGGAATTTTTGCTGTAAAAAGATATGCTCTCTCTTCCGGTAGAGAAACTTTTACATAATCTAGGTTAAGCTCTTTTTTTATTTCAGAAACTACTTTTATTATCTCTTCTTGATTATTTATCTGACCATTAGTCATAACACCGACAGGTAGTGCCTTTTCTGTGTACTTTTCTATATATAGCCCACCACCGTTTTTGCCAAATTGCATACAACGAACAGCAGAATCAGATATAGAAAGTCCCGCATATGGGATATCCAAAAATTTTGGTGTAGGAAATGCATCAAAAATTTTATTGAACTTCATTAGTTCAATTATATACCAGATGTAAATTCAAAAACAGGAGTTATTTCACAGAAGAACCTGGGAAAACTTTTTCGTTTGTTTCAAGTAATGAAAAAAATGAAGAATCTCCTTCACCACCACTAACAGCAAGTATCATTCCCTGACTTTCAAGGCCTCTTATCACTCTTGGCTCAAGATTTGCAGCAAATGCACATTTTTTCCCTACCAAATTTTGTGGATCTGGAAAATATAATGAAATTCCAGAAACTATTTGTCTCGGTTTCTCTTCTCCCATATCGACAGACAGTTTCAGAAGTTTATCTGCACCTTCTATTTTTTCTGCGGACAGAATATGACCTATCTTTATATCTAGTTTATGAAAATCATCTATTGTTATTGTTGGTTTTGTTTCTATATTACCCATAATGTGTTTCTAAATAACTTTTTAATATTAATGCTGCGGCAGAAGCGTCGTGCATATTGTTTTTTCCTTGTAATCTTTCGGCTTCTACTGAAGTCATAAACTCTGGGTGAAAATATACCGGTATCTGGAGTTCCCTCTCTAGTCTTTCTGCAAAAGGTTTTACTACTTTCATTATCTCGTTGTCTCTTTGTCTAAAATCTTTTGAGTCCCCAACCACTATGCCTACAATTTTATTTTCTTTACAGATCCTACCTATATCAAAAATCAATATATCGGAGTTCTGCAATACAACCAGTGGATACGCGAACTTTAGCCTTTCGTCAGAAATAGCCACACCCACGTTTTTTAGACCATAATCAATGCCCAAATATTTCATAACTCTACTTTACCCTAAAACAAAACGAATTGCATTATATGGGTTTTTTGATATTATAGCCCCTATGGATACTTTGCTTCAAAGCATAAACGGAGGAATACAGGTTCCCCTTTGGCTTATGGCAACCATAATAGTGTGGACTATACCTTGGAAAGGTGTAGCTCTATGGAAAGCAGCAAGGCTTTCACACAAAAAATGGTTTATTGTGATCTTGCTTGCAAACACAATCGGTATCCTAGATATATTCTACATTTTCTTTGTGGCACGAAAGTACACAGTTGAAGTAGAAGAAGTTAAATAAATACGGAGGTGTCGCATAGTGGTCTAGTGCGCTCGTCTTGAAAACGAGAGTGCCGCAAGGCACCGTGAGTTCGAATCCCACCACCTCCGCACTCAAAGAATGGCTCAAATATTGAGTCATTTTTCGTGCATGCGACAATATATAAACTTTGATAGAATATTAATATGGAAAGAGTACCAACGTCAAAAAGAATCCTGCCAACAGTTTCTATAGAACAAAATCTTAGCCCAAAGCAGAAAATTGCAAAAGGTAGAATGGCCGACGAAGATTTTTCTATTAAAAATGAGAATGGAGAAAAGATTGGTAATTTTACATTATTAATCAAATGGTCACCAAATAAAGAAGCAGGGGTTGCATATCTAAATACCATTAATGTTAATGGTGCTAGAGGAAGAGGATATGGACG
>CAYQQL010000077.1:0-1944 GCA_964420095.1 uncultured Candidatus Saccharibacteria bacterium
GATATGAATAGATGTAAATTTACTATTCTTTACAACTCTTTCTGAAAGAATGATAGCGTCTTCGTAGTTTGAACCACTCCATGACATGAATGCTACCAACATGTTCTGACCGATAGCTGACTGGCCATTTTCTGAAGCACTTGTGTCTGCAAGAATGTCACCTTTCTTTACTTTGTCTCCAACATCAACAGATGGTCTCTGATGGAAAGCTGTAAATCCGTTTGTTCGTGAGAATTTAACAAGGTTATACTCATTTTCTTTTCCTTTTGAATTTTTTACTACAACCTTTACTCCGTCTGAGTGTGTAACAGTTCCATCTTCTTCTGCAATAACAAGTCTTCCAGTATTTTTTAGCGCATCAGATTCCATACCTGTAGCAATAAGTGGAGCTTCAGGAATAATACAAGGTGTTGCCTGCTTCTGCATATTTGATGCCATCAATGCTCTACTTCCTTCGTTGTGGTTTAGGAAAGGAATCATAGAAGTTGCAATAGAGAATGCTTGGTTTGTAGCAACGTCGATATATTCAACTTTCTCTTTTGGAACTGCTGTTGGAACTCCGTCTAGTCTAACCTCTACTTCGTCTGCCAAAATCTTTCCGTTAGCATCTACTGGTGTAGCAGCGTGAGCAATAACAAACACTTCTTCTTCAGATGCGTTCATATATACAATCTCATCTGTAACCTTTCCGTTCTTTACTTTTGCATATGGAGTTTCGATCATTCCAAAACTGTTGATTCGAGCATATACAGATAGACGTAGAACTAGACCGATGTTTGGTCCTTCTGGTGTATGGATAGGACAAAGTCTTCCATAGTGTGACTCGTGAACGTCTCGAACTTCGAAACCTGCTCGTGTTCGGTTTAATCCTCCAGGTCCAAGTGCTGAAAGTGTTCGTAGGTGTTCAATTTCTGCAATAGGGTTTTCCTGTAGCATGAACTGTGAAAGCTGGTTTGTTGTAAAGAATTCTTTGATTCTCGCCTGTAGAGGTTTTGGAGAAATAAATTGAACAGGAAGAGTCACGTCTGTATCAATAGTAGACATTCTGTTCTGAATGTTTCTCTTGATCTGTGCCATACCAGTTCGGATTTTCTGCTGGAAAAGTTCCCCAACAAATCGAACTCGTCTTGAACCTAGATGGTCGATATCGTCCTCCATTGCGTTTGGAGTATTGTTTAGCATCGCAATATTAGAAATAATAGTTACAATGTCGTCTATATTTATAGTCTTTCGCTTTAGCTCCTTCTCATCCATTTTCTTTCCAAATCTCTTGTTGAATCTGTGTCGTCCAACAGGTGAAAGGTCGTATCTCTCGCTGTCGAATATAGAGTCGATAAATTCCTTTGCATTTTCTGCAGAAGCCAAGTCTCCGTCTCGAAGTCTCTTGTGGATGTCTATATATGCTTCGTCTACTGTCTTTGTATGGTCCTTTGCAAGAGTCTTTTCGATAGACTTTAGAGCAAATTCATCTCCAGCGAAAAGTTTTTTGATAGCATCGTTGTCCTTTGCACCCAAAACTCGAAGTAGTGTTGTTCCAGCAAACTTTCTCTTTCTATCTATACGTACAGAAATAACTCCTTCTGCGTCAGACTCGATTTCTATCCAAGCACCTCGTGAAGGGATTATTTTACCACCGAAGAACTTTCGTCCTTTTATTTCACTTGCAGTAAAGAACACACCGTATGAACGTGCTAGTTGAGGGACTATAACTCTCTCGATACCAGAAACAATGAAAGTTCCGTGAGATGTCATAAGTGGGAAGTCCGCCATGAAAATCTCCTGCTCTTTCTCTGTACCAAGAATGTGGTTCTTTAGTTTAACTTTAACCTTTAGAGGGGCGTCGTAGTTCAACTTGTTGTCCTTTGCATAGTACTCGTCGTACTTTGGCTGTGCCAACTCAAAACCCGTAAAATCCAGTGTAAATTTCTTTTCAGAAAAGTCTTT
>CAYQQL010000078.1:0-1919 GCA_964420095.1 uncultured Candidatus Saccharibacteria bacterium
CGGTAGCCATAGCCAGAAGGGTCTTATTTTTAAGGCTCTTGTGGCTATGGCTACTTATTTTCTGCTGTTATATTAGCACATTTTTAGTTAAAAGTCAATGACACCGTATTCCTTCAATACATTGAAATTATCTTGGTCTGTTTGTCAGTATAAAACAAAAAAGACCTTCAGAGATTTGAACTCAGTCAGGTCTTTCAGCGACTTTAGTTTTAGGATGCTAAGCCTTTCGGAACCTTCATGCATTTGCTTTGAAAGAATCACTGTCTCTTGGGTTCCTTTCGTCTTCGTACGCTCTCGCGAGTCGTTGTAGCTCTTTCGTAGAAGCTTCCACTTCTGAAATGAGCTTGTCTGTCGGTATTCGAACTTCAATCTTGCACATTATGTCGTGCGCAATATTGGGTGACAAATACTCGGTTAGTATGGTGGTTAGGGCGTTCATCTTTTCACAGAATACTATAAATATAAGTATATGTCAATAAATTACTGTCCTAACCAATAGTAATTTTGAAATTTATCTATTGCGCTTATAAAATCGGAGGAGTAAAATTGGTTTATGGAAAAACAACCACATCAGGAATACAGAGATGAATTAGCAAATGAATTAAAGGAAATTAGAAATAATCCAGACAGCGACAACTCTAGAGATGAGGCAAAAGATTTTTTAGAAAGAGAGAAAAATGAAAATAAAGAATTATATGAGGAGTCTCAAAAACTTCATCAAGAAGACATCAATAGAATTTTGGAAAATAAAAACATGGAGGAGAAACTGAAGCAGGTTCACATCTTACAAGGAGATATTTTTTTAGAAAGAGGTTGGTTGAATAAAGCTATGAAAGCATATGAATCATCAGGAGCTGAAGTACCAAAGGAGAAAATTATAACCCGTTGCGACGATCTTGTTTTGGAAGATGTTAAAAGAACAACTGCTGCATACATGCACCACGACAGGGTAAGAGAAATTATAGATACATATGGATTAGTCGGTGCAAAAGATAAACTAATTGAATTAGGTGATTATCTTTCTAAAAAACTAGGAGGTGGTAATAACGAAACTAAGAAACCTAGAGAAAACGCTCTTCGAGCCTACCAAAAAGCAGGAGCGACAGACAAAATTGTTGAGTTGGGTGATAGTGTTTTTCAAAATAAATATAATTATACAGATTTAATAATTGAAGGCTTTAAGTTCTACGAGGCAGCGGGAATAGAAATACCTGATGAGAAACTTATTAAATATGCTGATGCTCTTGTCATAGAACAACTAAATATTAGAGAGGCCGTCAAAGTTTATGAGGAATCAGGAATTGAATTGACTAAGGAAAAGCTTATTGAATGGGGTGACTCCCTTTCTAATATAGTTCCAGTTTGGAAATATGGTGTATATGGCCCTATCATAGCCTACCAAAAAGCAGGAGCGACAGACAAAATTGTTGAATGGGGTGACAGGATGCTTACCAGAACTAAAAGATTAGATGCTCCAGAAAATGCAGTTACG
Source organism: uncultured Candidatus Saccharibacteria bacterium (assembly GCA_964420095.1). Classification (GTDB taxonomy): domain Bacteria; phylum Patescibacteriota; class Minisyncoccia; order Phycocordibacterales; family DATDWN01; genus C7867-006. The sequence continues at coordinate 1,493 of CAYQQL010000078.1, forward strand.
GTTTACAAAGAAGCAGGACTCGGATTTAGTCTAATTAGGGAAAAACTTATTGCACAAGCCGATGTCTACATTGAACAAGAAAAATCTTTAGAGACTGCACAAAGAGCATACAAGGCAGCGGGTGTGGACATACCCAAAGAAAAGCTTATTGAATGGGGCCATATTTTCCTTAATAAGAATTACTTAAATACTTCTGCTGAAGTGTTTGAAAAGGCAGGTGTTAAAGAAAAAATGATTGAAGTTGCAGATGTCATGGTTAAAAATGGGCAACTAGATGAAGCCGTAAAAGTGTATGAAAAAGCAAAGAAAATGTAATTAGATATATTTTTATATTTTTCCTAACCTCAAATAAATAATAAAACCCCGCAAGTGTATGCGGGGTTGGAGTTGAACGCTGTTCTCCTTTAGCGGTTCCAGTTAATCCTGG
>CAYQQL010000079.1:0-1438 GCA_964420095.1 uncultured Candidatus Saccharibacteria bacterium
CAACGTCTTATAAATCAAGACAGGGTAAGAAACCGAAACACAAAAACAGCACCGAAGGGTTTTTGCCTTGGCACTGTATTCGTGGATTCCTAAATGGAGTCAATTAGAATTACTTCTTTTTAGGCTTCTTTTTGTTTGCTACATTATCTAATACTATCGCTGCAAGTGTTAGTATTTGCTTCTGAGTAGGTTTTATCCTTTTTGTAAGGACATCTGAAGCTAATGTTGCATTTTTTCTTGATGTTACATCGTCTTGTTTCTTTGCCATATACTATCTCTAATTTAACCAGTAAATTCGACCTGGCATGCATCTCTATAGTGTTAGCGCCATTGATCTACTCATAACTCAATCATTCAATCCATGATCGCAAGCTCTCAAACGGGTATACAAAGGAATGCCATGACTATATTATATCATGGGGGTACAACTCTTACTTTTCTAGATCTTTATTCCAAACCAAAATGAAGTAATAGAGTTAATATTTATTTTTTACTATGTTTCTTCTTTTTTATCGGTGCAACTCTTTCCTTCCACAAAGATCCAACAATATTCCTTTGAGGTACCAGAATATATAAAACAACAAATATTGGAAAGCCAGATTTACCAGGATGTTCGATAACCTTTCTATAATTGGTTAATTCTGCAAAAAATGGAGCTGGGTAGTCGCTGGGATTGGTTGTACATATAGCTGAAGTAGTTATCATCGATGTTGCCGCGATAATTTTGTCAGGTAATTCGATCTGCTCTTCAGATATCTTGAATTGTTCGTAAAAACAACTCAATCTTCCAGTTAAACGAATTACTGGCATTGTTATATTAAAGCACTTTACACCTTTCAAAAGTTTCTCTCTTTCAACTTCTAGATGTATAGTCGATTTTTTTATAAGTTCGTACTTAGTTATCGCAGAAATTGACAGATAATAACCAGGATTATCTGTAAGGAGCATTTGAAGATGTTCAAATATAGCTTCTCGTATGAAAACTTTCTTTTTATTCGGATCTTGTCCGAACTTAATTAAAATATTTGTATCTAGTATAATATAACCCTTAGGTTGTATCTTACTTTCTTGGACGGTATCTGTTGTTTCTGTCATTATTTTCTATAGTAAAAACACCACTTTCCGCAGCACGGATGATTGCCTAGGGTTTCCTTGTCACCGCCCACCCTTAATCTTGGAAGCTTCTCTTCTGCAATCATGTTTAAAGTATAACACACTGTTATATAGAATGGCACCTATATATTTCCACCCAAAAAAGGACGATTTTACTACTTCTTTTTAGACTTCTCGTATATTACCTTCCCATCCGGATCAATTAAAGTTCCATCCTTAATAACATAGCCTTCAGCAATTAAACGGTTATGTATCTTTCGTAAAATCTCTCCTAGTCCAATAAGCCCTTTAATCGTCTCAGGTGGTAAAACTTTTTTCTCTTCTT
>CAYQQL010000079.1:1448-1901 GCA_964420095.1 uncultured Candidatus Saccharibacteria bacterium
TAATCAAAGAGTGTATGAGTTATGGTGAGTGCTTACAACTCTGGATACATTTCTTCAGCGGGAACCTTAAAAAGCTGAGAGAGCTTGATGAGATTAGCAGCGCTTGGCATAGCCTGGCCTCGTTCCCAACGACTTATTCTTTCTTCTCCAGTGAAACCCATGTGGGCAGATATATCTGTTTGTTTAAGGTTATGTGCAATTCGTAATTCTTTTAATTTGTTTGGATATTTAAATTGAATGTTTTTCATATTGTTTAATAGTAGGATAATTAATAAGAAGAAATAAGGGAGGGTAAAATTCCCTACGTTGGAGGGTCATTGCAATATGATGATAACTCTATAATGCTTTGATTAATTTCTTCTCGAAGGGAGGGCAGTTCATAAATCCACTCTTTTAGGGCACAAAACAAATGAATCCAAAGCATGTCTTTGGGTGATTTTGTTTTGTAGCAGC
>CAYQQL010000080.1:0-1836 GCA_964420095.1 uncultured Candidatus Saccharibacteria bacterium
AACTCCAGTTGCAACTCCAATCCCAACACCATTTATCAATCCTGAACCAAGTATTATTCCAACTCCAAGTGCAACTCCAGTAGTTACTGATACAGCTTCTTCGACTTCAGAAACAGCAAGTTCGACCCCGTCAACTTCTTTAAGTCCTTCAACTCCTAGCGAATCCGCAACGTCAACGAGTGCAACTCCTACATCAACTCCGACTCCTTCCGAGCCAACTCCAGCTCCAGTAGAACCTAGTCCAAGTCCTGTCGCACCTAGTACTAGCCCCGCAGTATCGTCACAGCCAGACACTACATCAACCCCGGCTGTGGTCGAATCTGCCCCAGTTGCGCCATCAGCTCCAGTTGAGTCTGCACCTGTAGAATCAACACCCGTAACACCATAAATGAGCTTTACTTTGAGTTAAAGGAAAGATATACTTACACCATATGGACTAACTAAAGGTACTGGTTACTTTGGACCAAGTACCATGAGGAGGGTGAATGGGAGGTAGGGGAGGGGTGCAGATGTCGGACATCTGCATGCACAGAGGTGACACCTCTGTAAAAATAGGCTTGCTTTTCTAATAAAGGTGTGCTAGACTTGTCCTTGTGTAAGTATTCTCGTCACTTACGCGTTAGCACTAATGTACGAGAGTTCCGCTAGCGCGTTGCTCATAAGTGATACGTTGCGGGTTAAAGAAAAATGTCAAAGAGACTTTTCGTAGGCAGTATTGCCTGGGGTACAACTGATCAGACCCTGAAATCACATTTCGAACAAGCTGGTCAAGTTGAGTCGGCTTCAGTTATCATGGACAAGATGTCCGGCCGATCAAAGGGTTTTGGTTTCGTAGAAATGGCTTCAGATTCTGAAGCTGCAGATGCGATTGCAAAGCTCAATGGTTCTGATCTCGATGGTCGCAAGATCGTCGTATCAGAAGCACGACCAAAGGCATAAGCCTAAGGCTTCGCTAGAAAAACACTACATCGCAAGATGTGGTGTTTTTCTTTTGTTTACTTACAGAGGTGTCACCTCTGTGCATATGTCTCTCATCTGTACTTATTCCAACCCTTCATTCCAACAGATTTCAAATATCATCTTGAATGTCTTTTGGATATTTTCATCATCAATAGTTGTGCAACTAAGATTATTTTGTGTCGGCTTTATTATTGCTGTTTTGGAATTACCAAATATTACAATCATAGATCCAAATGCATACAGATCATTTTGCACAAAACGGACTTTTGGCGTCAAAGACTTCTTTGCCAGAATAAAAGTTTCATCATAGTAGTTACGGTTTGCCTCAGTGTCAGGTAGTATTTCTCTGGTTTCAATATTATTTTTTTCTTTCTCCTTTATTATTTCCTTCAACTCATCTTTTGTTAAATATTTTGCAAAGATGTCTTGATTTCCAAATATTCTGATCACACCATCGCCAGTTTCTTGTACCGTATCATGATAAAGTTCTACTAGTGTATTTGGTCCGCCAAGAAAATTTATCTTAGGTCTTTCTTCGGTTGAGCTAAATAGATCCAACAATCTTGGCAACAACCTTTCGGCACTCTCGTGTCTGTCGGTTGCTGTTTCTATATTATTTTTTGTAAATTTAAGTAGTCTATCGGGGTCTAATACCTTGTAGTAGAGTTTCTTTGTTTTTTCTGACTCGATTATGAGGTTTTTTTCTTTGAGATCATCCAAGATCTTGTATACTGTACTTCTGTTGAGTTTTGTTTTTTGTGAAATAATAGAAGGGAATGAACCTCCACTTTCCAATAGATATGCATAAACAAGAGCTGATTTATCAGTAAGCCCGATTTGCTCTAAGTGCTTGATTAGTTTAGGATTATCCACATA
>CAYQQL010000081.1:0-1689 GCA_964420095.1 uncultured Candidatus Saccharibacteria bacterium
CACACTATAATAGTTGGAAGAGACAGATATTTCCCTTGGACAAAGAGTCTAGAAGTGGAACCAGATAAAGAAATTAAAATAAATCCACTTTACGTTTCAGAAAATGCATCTGGCCAGATGATCACAAAAAATGATCCTGAATATTGGAAAATACGAAACCAGATAACAAGCAACAGACTTACAACAGAAAAAACACCAATAATTTCTCCTGACAATAAATACAGTCTTTATGTAGCGGACAACACTGTAATAGCAAAGGTTGGAACAACAACTATGAATGTTATTAAGCCAGAAACTCCGATAAAAAATGTTTCATTTTATAAAGACAGAAGTGATGCAGTTGTTTTCTCTACAGGAAATGGAGTTTTTGTTATAGAAATAGATACAAATTCATACCAAAACTTTATGCCTATATATAAAGGCACTAAACCATTTTTCATCAAAAATGACGCAAATAGTATCTATATTTTGGACGGTGAAGCTCTAATGCAAGTCGTGATATAATTTTGAAATGCATATCCTTACTGTCATTCCGATAAGCAGAGGTATTCCAAAAGACGACCTTACATATTTTACCAAGTCCGATGTACAAGTCGGCTCTATAGTATCCATCCCACTCAGGAAGAAAATTATATACGGATTAGTAACTGGAAATAAAAAAGCTACAGAAATAAAGTCAGAATTAAAATCTCTTACTTATAGTATTAAAAAAATCGACAGCATCGAATCCCACTCATTTTTATCAGATGAGTTTATAAAAGCTTGTGGGAAAATTGCGGATTATAACGCTGGAAGTATCGGTAGCGTTCTTTCTGCATTATTACCAACCATTGTGTTAGAAAATTCTTCTGAGCTAAATTATGAAAAAGGAGAAAAGTTAGAAAACACATTTTACGAAACAGGCCTTTTACAGTCAGATGACGAAGAAAGATATGCAACATATAAAAGTCTTATACGTGAAGAATTTGCAAAAGGAAGAAGTGTATTTTTCTGCCTTCCAACTACAGAAGATTTATTGAATGCAAAAACTGCTCTAGAAAAAGGCATAGAAAAATATACTCACTCAATACACTCTGGTTTATCAAAAAAGGAAATTATAGGTACGTGGAAAAAATTAACTGAAGAAAAACATCCAGTTCTAATAATAGCTACAGGTTCTTTTCTTTCTATGCCCCGAGGCGACTTGGGAACTATAATAATGGAAAAAGAAAGTTCCAGAGCATACAAAATGCAGACTAGGCCATATATAGATATGCGTGATGTCGCAGAGTACCTTGCAAAGGAACTTGGAATAAGGCTTGTCCTAGGTGACACACTTTTGAGAGTCGAAACTTTGTGGGAAGAAAAAAAAGGTAGGTACGCTGAACTGGCTCCAATAAAATTTAGATCACTTAGCACTGCATCCTGCGAAATAATTAGTCTACGTGAACCAGCAGATACAAAGAAAAAAGAGTTTTCTATTTTTAGTGATGCATTAAAAAAGATCCTGAAAGAAGCACAAGAAAAAAGTGAGAATACTTTTCTATTTTGTGGCAGAAAGGGGCTTTTTCCTATGACAGTATGTAGTGACTGTGGAACCGTAGTTTCATGTAAAAATTGTGGATCCCCCACTGTTCTATATGCAAAGAAAGGAGCGGATGGTATGAGAAAAAATTTATTTGTCTGTAACCACTGTGGTGAGCGTGATGA
>CAYQQL010000082.1:0-1628 GCA_964420095.1 uncultured Candidatus Saccharibacteria bacterium
ATCTCCTTTGAGAAAATGCCCTATTTGTGAAAGAGTGCTTGATGCAATGTTCATACTGACATTATAAGTCGGTAAAAATTATTTTTCAAGACACGTATTTTCTAATTTCCTGTGCAATGTCTTGAAAAATATTTTTTTACCTATCAACTTTTTAGATCCCTTCTTTCTTTAAATCCTCAATTTTTTTACGAGCATCCTTTGAAAGTTTTTTTGGAAGTTCAATACTGATTCGGATAAGTATATCCCCTCTACTTCCCCTTTCGACTGGAACGCCTTTGCCTTTGATTCGTAATATTTCTCCATGGGATACACCTTCTGGAATTTTTACATTTATAGCTCCGTCCAAAGTGTTCACTGTATGCTCACCACCCAAAAGCGCGTCTGTTAGTTTTACATTCAGATCCATGACTAGGTTCTGACCTTCTTTTCTGAATAGAGGATGTTTTTTAACATGAACTTTGATATACAAGTCACCACTTTGACCTCCTGTTATAGCTTCACCGCCACCAGATAGACGTATCATCTCACCGTTTTCAATTCCAGATGGAATTTTTACTTTGATTTCAGATTCTTTTTTGTACACTCCGTGTCCATGACATGTGTGACACTTAACTTTTGGAACTTTACCTGTACCGTGGCAATTTTCACAAACACCATTTGTCTCAAACTGCCCAAAGAAAGTTCTTTTTACTTCTCTGATGTTTCCTTTACCGTTACATCTATCACATGTAACCATCTCAGAGCCTTTTTCTGCGCCAGTTCCAGAACAAGTATCACACTTTGAAACTTTGTTAAGTAGAATAGTTCGTTCAACTCCAAACACCGACTCATCAAAGCTCAGCTCTATATCAACAGAAATATCTCGGCCACGCTTTGCTTGTCGTCTACCACCTCCACCGAATACATCACCAAATATGTCGCCGAAGTCGAACTCAAAACCACCATTTGCTCCCTGTGTGAATTGTGAGAAATCAAAACCTTCAAAACCACCACCTTGTCCACCAAAGCCTCCCATATTTGGGCCAGCAGATCCGAACTGGTCATATTGTGCGCGTTTCTGATCATCAGACAGCACTGAATATGCCTCGTTAATCTCTTTAAACTTGGCGTCATCGCCTGTTTTCTTGTCTGGATGGTACTTGTGCGCCAAAGTACGGAAAGCGCGTTTTATGTCGTCCTTTCCGGCCTTTTTGTCGATACCAAGTATTTCGTAGTAGTCTTTATTTGCCATGATTTTATTATATGGTTTTATGATTTTAAGTACACTTGATATATCCAGTTTTTAATTGTATTATCGTTTTCGGAGGCGCCCGTGATTTCGAGATTTTTTGCCTACCTGATGAACCTTCTTCTTTCCATGGTTGGAGATAGAGATGCCTCAACCTATGAAGGGGAAGACTACTGAACTCTGGAGAACGAAATGAAGAAGACACACACGAGCAAGGAACGCGAGGACAAGATCAAGAAGCTGAATGCAACAGTTCGTCGGCTTCGAAAACAGATCAAGGAAATGAAGATGCGGGACGATAAGCAGTTCGGCCGTGATGGCCGAAGGCTCCCGTATTCCGAAGGCGAGTTCGCCTGACACAAGTCCGTTCAGATCCAGCCAAAAGGCGTGATGTTGCAGA
>CAYQQL010000083.1:0-1618 GCA_964420095.1 uncultured Candidatus Saccharibacteria bacterium
TAAGAAAGTATTCAGATACCTGAGACTCGGTGCAATAATTAAAAAAATGTAGTTTTCAAAAGTAAATAATTATGATAAGGTTTCCTTAACAGCGCTTAAGAGATTAATCACCTCTAGCTTTGGGAAGAAAACTGAAAGGTGAGTAGAACCCAACGGGTGGCCCGTTATAGCCATAAAGAGAAGTAAACAAGGTGGTACCACGAAGAAATTCGTCCTTGCTTAGGAACATATTGTTCCTGCGCGAGGACGAATTTTTTATAAAAATAAATATATTTATTTTTATCATTATAAAGTAAATTAAAAAAATTTATCAATATGACAGAAGAAAATAAAAAGGGAGAAGTGGCATTGAAAGAGGAGAAGATCCTTGAGTTTTGGAACGAAAAGGAAATTTTCAAAAAAACTCTTGATAGAAAAGCATCAAAAGGAAACTTTGTATTTTACGAAGGTCCTCCTACTGCAAACGCAAAGCCAGCTCTGCACCACCTGGAGTCTAGAGTTTTCAAAGATATCATCCCTCGTTTTAAAACGATGCAAGGTTTTTATGTGCGACGAAAAGCAGGTTGGGATACACACGGACTTCCTGTTGAAATTCAGATAGAGAAAAAACTTGGACTAAAATCTAAAAAAGAAATCGAGGCATATGGTGTTGAACAGTTTAACAAAGAATGTAAAGACAGTGTGTTTCAATACATTGGTGATTGGGAAAAATTTACGGATCGTATTGGCTACTGGGTAGATAAAAAAGATGCTTACTATACTTTTGATACTCCATACATAGAGTCTGTTTGGAATATTTTGAAAACTGTAAATGAAAAAGGTTTGCTGTACAAAGACTACAAAGTTCTTCCTTGGTGTCCACGTTGTGGAACGGCGCTGTCTTCTCATGAGCTTGCTCAAGGTTATCAAGATGATAAGGATCTTTCTGTTACGGCAAAGTTTAAAGTCATAGATTCTGAACGAAATGGTTATCCTGCAAATACATATTTTCTTGCTTGGACGACTACCCCTTGGACATTACCTGGTAATGTTGCTTTGGCTGTGGGTAAATTAATTAAATACGGTTTGTATGAGAAAGATGGCGAGAATTTTATATTAGCAACTGAACTTGCTGAAAAAATGGAATTTCATGATATTAAAATGGAAGTTTCTGGAAGTGCTCTGGTTGGGATGGAGTACGAACCACTATACCCATATATGCAAAAAAAGTTTGGAGACAAAAATCCAGAAGCTTTTGCAAAAGCATTTAAGGTTTATTCTGCTGAGTTTGTTACAACCACAGATGGAACAGGTATCGTTCACACAGCTGTGATGTACGGACAGGATGACTTTGTTTTGGGAAACCAAATTGGTTTACCAAAGTTTCATTTGGTAAAAGACGACGGGCACTATTTGGATGGAATGGATTTCTTGTCTGAAAGATTTGTTAAAGACGAGGAGGTCGCAGTGGATGTTATAAAAGATTTAGCCCACAGAGGATTACTTTTCAAAAAAGAAAAGTACGAGCACTCATACCCGCATTGCTGGAGATGCAAAACTCCTCTTATCTATTACGCGAGAGACTCTTGGTATATTGCCATGTCAAAAATTCGTGGAGAGCTTCTTTCTGAAAATGAGG
>CAYQQL010000084.1:0-1605 GCA_964420095.1 uncultured Candidatus Saccharibacteria bacterium
AAAAGTTTTCAAAGAAGTCTGGAAATAAATACTACATAATCCGTCATGGAGAAGGTGAACACAATGTTGCAAACATAATCAGTTCTAAAAAAGATGATAATTTTCATCTAACAGAAAAGGGAAAAGAACAGGTTAGGGTATCAGCTGAATTTATGAAAGAGAAGGGAATTACAAAGATAATTTCTTCGCCTTTCATTAGAACAACAGAAACTGCTGAAATAATCAGAGAAATTTTAGGTTTGGATAAAAGCAAACTGATTTTTGATGAAAGACTTTCAGAACACGATCTCGGTGACCTAAATGGAAAACCTATAAGTGACTATCATAAGATTGCTAAGACAAATGAGGATATATATGAAATGAAGGTTGGCGGGGGAGAAAGTTTGGAAGATATGAAAGTTAGAACTGGAGAGTTTCTCTATGATGTTGATAAAAACAACAGTAATGAAAATATCCTGATTGTTACACATGAACACACTACATGGGCACTAGAATCGGCTGGAAAAGGTCTGAATAAAAAAGAAACAGCAAGTTTAAGAAAAGAGCATCAGGAGTTTATAAAAAACGCAGAGATTCAAAATTTGGATTTTGTTCAGATGCCACATAATTCGAAATATGAAATCGATCTTCATAAACCATATATAGACAGTGTAGAGCTTGTTGACGAAGATGGTAGTACTTTAACTCGAGTAAAAGAAGTGATGGATGTTTGGTTTGACTCTGGAGCGATGCCTTTTGCGCAGGATCATTTTCCTTGGAATGAAGGCGAGATTTCATATCCAGCAGACTTTATTTCTGAAGCTATAGATCAGACACGAGGATGGTTCTACACACTGCACGCTATAGGTGTTTTGATGGGTAAAGGTAAGGCATACAAAAATGTAATTTGTCTCGGTCACATACTTGATAGCGAAGGCAAGAAAATGTCGAAGTCGATAGGAAATATTATTGATCCATGGTTAATGATGGATAAATATGGAGTAGATGCTCTTAGGCTTTGGATGTACACAGTAAATAGTCCGGGGGATTCAAAAAACTTTGATGAGAAAACTGTTGATGAAATAGTAAAAAAAGTTTTCAATCCACTACTTAACATTGTCGCTTTCTATGAGCTGTATAGAGATGAAACTATTGTTGCTCATAATAAAAGTGAAAATGTTTTGGACAAATGGATTTTGTCACGGCTTAACGAACTCATAAAAAATGGAACAAATTCTTTGGAGAAGTTCCAGGTTTTTGAGTCTGCTAGACCAATAAGAGATTTTGTAAATGATTTTTCAACTTGGTATGTGAGACGATCACGAGAGAGGTTTAAATCAGAAGATCAAAATGAAAAAGGGGATGCGTTGGGCACAACATTGTTTGTATTAAAAGAACTTTCAAAATACATGGCACCTTTCGCTCCATTTTTTGCAGAGCAGGTTTACCAGCAGATAAAAGTGGAAAGTGATGTAGAGAGTGTGCATTTGTGTGACTGGCCAGAAGCCGGACAAGTTGATTCCGAAATAATAGAAAGTATGAAAAAGGTTCGTGAAGTTGTAACTTCTGCTTTGGAGATAAGACAAAAGTCAGGTCACAAAGTTCGACAACCTTTGGCGAAGCTTT
>CAYQQL010000085.1:0-413 GCA_964420095.1 uncultured Candidatus Saccharibacteria bacterium
TGAATCGTGCACCAGTAGGTTCCATTTCTTGTCTGCACAAACTTGTTGTCCGCCATTTCCGTTGTCTGAAGGAAAAAGTCGGCAAGAAAGTGTCCAAACCAGATGTTTATCAGGGTGAAAACAAAATCTTCTGCACTCATTGGTTTCTCCTTTCAAAGAACTATCTATGTTTATAGTAGGTTAATTGAAAGAATTGTTTAATAATGTATAATAACAACTATACAACTATAAATTATGGACAAAAAGGAACTAAAAATAATATTGGAAGAAATAGGTCTACCAAAGGCGGAAATATCCGTTTATTCTGCACTACTTGATGGTGTAATTTCTGTTAAAGAAATAATGAAGATTACTAATGAAAAAAGACCCACAGTGTATTATTCATTGGCATCATTGGAAAAAAGAGGGTTGGT
>CAYQQL010000085.1:423-1576 GCA_964420095.1 uncultured Candidatus Saccharibacteria bacterium
AAACAGGTAAAGATTATGGTAATAAATTCCAGTTGGAACCATTGGATAAGCTTCTAGAGCTAATAAATATCAATATTAGAAAGCAGAACCTTTTATTAGATAGAGCGGAAAAAATTAAGAAGTACTACCCTTTAAAAAAGAGAGAAAATGCGACTATTGTTTCTAATTTTGATAATCTTATATCGATAAAATCAGCAATATTTTTTACTCTGTACGGAAAGGAGAAAATTATTCGGTCAATTGTCCCTGGAAACAATTTTTTTCACGAACTTGGAGAGGACTTTATAAATGAATATGTGGGAGAAAAACTGAAAAGAGGTCTTAAAACTAAGGCTTTATGGGAGGACATTCCAAATAAGGGGGTTTTAAAGAAATATTATTCCGAGTCCGATTTAAGGCAACTACCTGTATCTATGCATAATAGCTTTGAAACAACTGTTTTTATTTATGATGATAAGACGTTATACATCGCTCCTAAAAAGGAGAATAGTGCTGTTTTAATTCAATCAAAACAGCACGCCAAGATGATGCGTGCCATTTTTGATGAAATTTGGAATTTATCGACTGATATAAAAGCCTAGTATTATAGGACTTTATCAACTATTCCGTACTTCTTTGCTTCCTCTGCTGACATAAAGAAGTCTCGATCAGCATCCTTTTCTACCTGAGATAGAGATTTGCCTGTGTTTTTTGCAAGCATTTTGTTTAGAGTCTCTCGGTTTTTAAGGATTCTTTTAGCTGAAATTTCTATATCTGAAGCTTGTCCTTCAACGCCACCATGTGGTTGATGGATCATTACTTCTGAGTTTGGAAGGGATAATCTCTTACCTTTTGTCCCAGCTGACAGTATAACTGCCCCCATAGATGCAGCCATGCCAACACATATAGTAGAAACATCATTTTTGATGTTATTCATTGTGTCGACAATAGCCAAACCAGCTGTAACACTTCCTCCAGGTGAGTTTATGTAGAAAGAAATATCCTTTTTAGGGTCTTCTGACTGTAAAAATAGCATTTGAGCTATGATAAGGTTGGCTACATGGTCATCGATAGGACCATCTAGGAATATAATATTGTCTCGTAAAAGTCGAGAGAATATGTCGTAGGCTCTCTCTCCGAACTGTGATTTTTCTATTACTGTTGGTATTAACAT
>CAYQQL010000086.1:0-1575 GCA_964420095.1 uncultured Candidatus Saccharibacteria bacterium
ACTCCTTACCTATTTCGGCTTCAAGAGTTTTGATTAGATTTTCTAAGTTAGACTTTTTTATACCATCACCCACGATCAGAATATCGATTCTACTTTCTGCTTCTTGTAAAAACACTCCAGCAATTACGATAAGTTTTATGTTTCCTATTTTACTAACCTTTCTAATTATTTCTTTTGGGAGTAAAGGTTCTATGTTTATCAAAAAGTTCTGAAGCTGAGTTAAATACGAAAACTGAGTCTCCAAAACAAAACCGTGACCACCTCTTTTTTTTGCAGAAGCTCGTCTTTTTACTAGACCCATTTTTTCCAAGTTAGACATTTCTCGTCTGACTTTTGGAGAATCTACTTTTGCTCTTTCAGAAATTTCTCCCGTATCAAAAACAGTCTCTGGGTTAAAGAGAAAAAGTCTCATTATTTTTACTTTGGCCTCTGAACCGAATAGTTTTCCAAGTTGTTCCATATTTTTATTACCTAGGCATTATAAGGTAGTTTTAATAGAAAAGCGATAATTGACTTTTTTTCGATAAATTATATTAAAACTAACAAAAAATCAGACATTTCTGTCTGATTTTTTGTAAATAATTAAGGTCACTTTAGGTCACAGGTTTTGAGTTCGCCGTCGCTCACTCAAACCCGCGACCCCGTCTCGCGTTCGGTTTTACTAAACCGAAGTCGCTCCGACTTGCAAAGGTTCCTTAAATAATTTCCAATTATTTAAGTGTAACCTTTGCACCGGCTGCCTCTAGATCCTTCTTCAGCTTCTCTGCATCCTCCTTCTTCATTCCATCCTTTAGTTTACTTGGAGCTGCGTCAACTAGATCCTTTGCTTCTTTCAAGCCAAGACCTAGAGCTTCTTTAACAACCTTGATAACTGCAATCTTTGTTGCACCGCCGTCTGTTAGCTCAACGTTCATTGTTGACTTCTCTTCTGCTGCTGCACCTGCTGCTGCTGGAGCTGCTACTGCAACTGCTGCTGCAGAAACACCAAACTTCTCTTCTAGATGCTTTACTAGTTCGTGTAGATCTAGAACTGACATTTTTTCGATAGCCTCAACTACAGCTTTGAATTTTGCTGGAGTTTCAACTACTGCTTTTACTGTTGTATCTTCCATAATATTATAATTTAGTTATTAATCTTTTTTACTTTTAGCTATCTCACTTAGTGCCATAACAAATCCCTGTATAGGTGAATTGATAAGGTTGACGAACTGAGCTTGTAGAGTTTTTAGTCCTGGGATTTGAGCCACAGAAACCATCTCTGCCATATCCATAAACTTACCTTCAAATAATCCTCCAAGAATTTTGATTTTTCCATCAAACTTCTTTTGGAAAGTGTATATCTCTCGAGCAGAATCCAAAGGATCCTTACTGTATACTATTCCTGTTTCTCCAGGCATATCTGGCAAAGTTCCAGCAAATCCAGCTTCATTTAAAGCTTTCTTTGTTAGAGACTTTTTTGCAATAGTATATCCAACACCTTTTGTTCTAAGAGTCTTTCGAATCTCAGATGACTCAGTTACTGGCAGAGCGTGAAAGTTAATGAACACGATTGATGAAGAATCCTTTACGATGCCT
>CAYQQL010000087.1:0-1567 GCA_964420095.1 uncultured Candidatus Saccharibacteria bacterium
CCACTTGCACCGCATCCTTTGTTTACATCATTTATGAAAGCAAGTAAGGGTAGGGGGAAGTTGTAGTGTGGGGTGTGTCGCATCCTTAAAAAATCAATCCCGCGCGAGGCGGGATTGCGTTGGTGCTATGAGCACACTATCGGGTCTTGTGAACCAGAGCGGGTCGTTTGGGATCTTGGGAGTTGAGTGCTTCCAATTTATCGATAAGATCACAGATCTCCAACTGGTTGATCGAAATGATCTGCACCGTACAAGACGCATCATCTCCACTGACTGAACAATTGGGAGCTACGTCGTGTCGTAGACAGATTTGCACAGCCTCGCTCACGATACGTTGTCCAGTTTCGGTGAGTGGAACTTTGTCGTAATCATCACGTGGTTTGCAACGAAGCATTCTCCCAAGGACTAGGTTGTGCCTGAGTTCGATGAGAACCGTATTGGCTGTTCTTTGGGTCATCATATGCTGTTGTCGGTCTGCTATTATTGTCTGCAATATTTATACTCCTTTTCTAGAAAAAAACCACCCCTCGAAGAGGGGTGTTCGAGGGGATATCATATCCCATGAGGATCTACGGCATCCCAGTAACCGCACGCCAACTGAAGTAGGTAGTCTTCCAAATTTTTCCATCGACTCCTCGTACCCGCTTCGTGTATTCCTCTTTGTAATAGAATCTAGGAATAACCAAGTCGAAGTGTATCTTCTCAACAACTACTTTTATCCCATACCAGACTTGAGATTTGTCAGTAATTAGAGTTTCATTCCTTTCTTGTTTTTTGGTAAATCTGCCAAGCTTGATGTGGGTAAATCTCGGTTCGCTTTGACCGACGCTCTGAAAGACAACCTCTCTCGCTGTTTCCTCGAGCGGACGTTGGTTGTTATGGATTCCAGACAGACCGGTTGTATGTCTACGGAGTTCAGATCCGTCGCAATAGATCGTGCAAGTATCGTATAGCTCCTCTATAGATAAATCTGGCCTAACGTGTAATACGCGGACAATGACGAATCTTTGTCTGATCTCCAGGCGGTGACCTCTTTCGATAGAAACGAGCTCCATCTCACCTGCTTGAACCCTTTTTGTAAGTTCGCTCAGTGAATAGTGAGTTCCTTTACCACAAAGCCCGAGGTTGATGTTGTGTTCCTTTAGTAATTGAGTAATGATTTTCTCTGTCACCCTTGGTCCAGTTATTACCATACAGTTATTGGGTTTTACTAATTTCAGTTTTTCTGTGTTGTTTTATACCTGTTTTTGCGGTATTCTGCAATGTATGAAAGTTTTGATGAGTTATTAGTTTTTTGCGGGATCGTCTAATGGTAGGACACAGCTCTCTGAAAGCTGTTATCTTGGTTCGAGTCCAAGTCCCGCAGCCAAATTTTTAAGTGTAAAAATTTGCTTCGAGCAGAGTACTGCGAGAAGTGGTAATTTTGTATATTTATATATTTCCTACTTCTTTACTATAGTTTTTCCTCCTCCTTCGCTTTTTCTTCAATCTCCACCCACTTACTTTTCAACTCCTCTCGAATTTCATCGACTTTTTCGGCACCAGCTTTTTTCATTTTTGAATATTT
>CAYQQL010000088.1:0-256 GCA_964420095.1 uncultured Candidatus Saccharibacteria bacterium
CCTAACTAAAGAGATAGTCCAAGAGACCATGGGGCTACCCGCCGAATCAATCAAGGAGGTAAAAGTCAGACCCATAAAGCTAATATCGACCGTCGCAAAGTATTTTGACTTTAAAAACAAAGAACTGTTGGGTTCGAGCAGAAAGGCAGACTTAGTAGTCGCTCGTCATATCGCCATGTTTTTACTTAGGGACATGTTGGGAATCCAACATGCCAAAGTGGGGGAGCTTATGGGTGGCAGAGACCACACCACTGTC
>CAYQQL010000088.1:266-1524 GCA_964420095.1 uncultured Candidatus Saccharibacteria bacterium
ATGCAGTGGAAAAAATAGAGAAAGAACTTAAAGAAAATAATGTAGAAACCAGAAGTAAAGTTATGGCTATTAAGCAGGCCTTGTACACATAGTTATTAACAAGTTATCAACACTGTGTGGATAAGTAAGCAAAAAGGGGATAGATATTGAGTATTTTTAAATCCGGTGGACAAGTGTTCAAAGTTATCCGCAAAACTATCAACAAAGGATTCAGGTTTTACTGCAAAATTCACGCTTGGAGGTATACAGATTATAGTGAAAAAATTCGATATATCAGAATAAAATAAATTATGAACATCTATTTTAGGCGCGAGCTGGGCACGATATAAACATATCCCCACCCTCTACTAATACAACTACTAATTCTTTATATATATTTAATTAAATTAGGAGTGCTAGAATAGATCAATGAAATTTGAAGTATCTTCAGTAGAATTAAAAAGAGCCCTTACGGTTGTATTTAAAGGCATAAGTAATAAACCACATTTACCAATTCTGTCTGGTCTCCTGATTAAGGTAAAAAATAATGTGACGAGCCTTACAGCAACAGATCTGGAGGTAAGTTTTTGGATGGAAATAGAAACAATGATAGAGTCCGAAGGGGAAGTGGTTGTACCAGCAAAACTTTTTTTTGATTTGGTTTCGACTTTGGATGATGGTCGAGTAAGTATTGAGGTGACAGATCTAAAGATGAAGATAGTGGCCAAAGGTATTGAAACCGAAATTGTTTGTCAGTCGGCAGATGAATATCCGGTAGTTCCCAAGTCGTCATCTAAGGGTATAGCTATAAATTCCGGAGACTTTAAGAAGAAACTGGATAAGGTGATTATGTCTTCAGCCAAGGACGATACTCGACCCATTTTAACTGGAGTTTTGTTTCTTATAAAAAATAATGAAATCACTTTTGTAGCAACCGATGGTTTTCGCTTGTCGGTCAATGTAATGGAATTAAAAGATGTCAGTGTGGAACTAACCGAAGAGAAGGTCATAATCCCTTCTAAGTCACTTAGTGAGTTGCAGAAGGTTATATCGGAACTGTCTGCTGATAGCTTTCGAATTGAGATAGATAAAAATTCCAAACAAGTTATTTTTGTCTTTTTGGGGATGGAGATGAGTAGTAGAATTCTGGATGGTGAATTTCCTCCTTACCAACAAATAATTCCGAACACTTACACAACAAAAATCTCATTGGAAAAACAACATCTGCTTTCTGCAGTTAAGAGAGCAAGTCTTTTTGCTCGGGATAATGCCAATGTGA